>NZ_JBLUQA010000006.1:0-470893 GCF_048068295.1 Pseudomonas sp. NY15435 | reverse complement strand
TTCGGGTTCTCGGCGACTTCCGGGTCGAGGTTGTTCATCAGCATGCGCAGCGGCGCTTCGGTCAGCCAGCTCTTGGCGTTCAGTTGGGTGCCGCGCGGGGCACGGATTTCGGTATCACGGTAACGGCCGGTGGAGCTCATCTGGACTTCCTCGATGCAGGGGTGGCACCACGCTGGAAGGCAGTCCGGCGCGGCGGAAACGGGTGAATAGAAGGCAACGGGCATTACCGTACTCATCTACTGTCACCTGATAAGTGTAAAACCTTATATCAACCTGTATATACAAGCTAATGCAAAGCGAGGGCCAAATAGGCTGACGGCGTGCCGGGAGCTCAGCCACATGCCGAAAATGTTGTTTTATTTCAAATAGATAGAAATCTTACGCGCAGGCAGGCGACGCCCCTCGCCACGGGCAGCAGCGAGCGAAGACGGCGAGAAAGGGAGGAGAAAAAGTAACAGCGCGGTGCACAGGGGTAACAAAACGGTGCACCAATAGAGACAGCGGGGCGGACTTTCCGCCCCGCGGGGATAACGGCTGATTACTGCCCGAAACGACCTTCGAGACGATAGCGCGACCCCGGATAGACCAGTCGCGCCGCCCCCACCTGCCCCTTCGCCGACCAGGTGCGGCGACGGATCAGCAGGCAGGCGTCGCCACGCTTGATGCGCAGCAGTTTGCAGTCGGCCGCTTCGGCGTTGATCGCCTCGACCACGTGCTCACCCTCGGTCAGCGGCGCCAGCTGGATCAGATAGGCGTAAGGAGTGATACGGGTGAAGTCCTGCTGCAGGTACTCCGGCGCCACCTCGGCATTGACGAAACGCTCCTCCAGTTGCACCGGTACTTCGTTCTCGTAGTGCACGACCACGGAATGGAAGATGCGCTGGACGTTTTCCAGCTCGAACGGCATCGCCAGGGTCGCGCCCTCAGCCAGTGGTTCCAGCAGCACGACTTCGCAACGGTGCTCATGCCCGCGCGCAGCAATCTCCTCGGCGATGTTGTGAATCTCGAAGAGTGCCGCATGCCCCTTCTGCTCGGCGACGAAGGTGCCCACGCCTTGCAGGCGCACCAGCACGCCTTCGATTGTCAGCTCGCGCAGGGCGCGGTTGATGGTCATCCGGCTCACGCCAAGCAGGGCGAACAGCTCGCTTTCCGAAGGCAGCTTGGAGTTGGGCTTCCAGACGCCGTTGCGGATCTGCTGCAGGATGATCTCCTTGACCCGCGCATACAGGGGCGCCGGGGTTTCCAGCGCGAACGCGGCCAGGGATGAATGATCTTGGGACACGGCAGCTCCTGAATCGGCGGGTAGCGGGCTAGCCGCCAGTTTACCCGGCGCTGCGCCTGCCGCCTACGCGCCGTCGCCGCGACGCCGAACCACGGGCAATAGCCCTACAGCCTGAAGACCGACCCGAGCACAGAATCATCCTGTAGGAGCGAGCTTGCTCGCGAACAGCCTCCGCTGCGGGGACCGGGTTCGCGAGCAAGCTCGCTCCTACAAAAAGCAGGTCAGCGCCAGTCGGCTCAGCGTGGCGCGATATGCGCCACCATCAACTGCACGGTCTCGTTGCCACGGAATTCGTTGACGTCCAGCTTGTAGGCCACTTCTGCCCAGCGCACGGTGGGATTCGGCCAGATTTCGCGGTCGATATTGAAGGCGATGGCATCCAGTTGCAGCGAGCCGCACTCGGTCTTGAGCACCAGCTTCAGGTGGCGCTCGCCGACCACGCGCTGCTGAACGATCTGGAAGATGCCGTGGAACAGCGGCTCGGGAAAATGCTGGCCCCAGGGGCCGGCCTGGCGCAGGGCGCGGGCCAGTTCCAGGTGGAACTCCTCGGCGCCCAGCTGGCCGTCGGAGAGCAGGCGTCCGGTAAGGTCTTCTTCATCGAGCTGGCGGCGCACTTCGGCATCGAAAGCAGCGGCGAAGGCACCGAAGTTTTCCTGCGGTAGCGACAGCCCGGCAGCCATGGCGTGGCCGCCGAACTTGCTGATCAGCCCCGAGTGGCGGGCGGCCACGGCATCCAGCGCGTCGCGGATGTGGAAGCCCGGAACCGAACGCGCCGAGCCCTTGAGCGTGCCGTCGCCGGCATCGGCGAAGGCAATGGTCGGGCGGTGGTAACGCTCCTTCAGGCGTGAGGCGAGAATGCCGATCACGCCCTGGTGCCATTCCGGGTCGAACAGGCACAGGCCGAAAGGCATCTCCTCCACGGGCAGTTCCTTGAGCTGGGCCAGCGCCTCACGCTGCATGCCCTGCTCGATGGCCTTGCGGTCCTGGTTGAGCTGGTCGAGCTGCACCGCCATGTCGCGGGCGACGCTTTCGTCTTCGCAGAGCAGCAGCTCTATCCCCAAGGACATGTCGTCCAGTCGGCCGGCGGCATTCAGGCGCGGCCCGAGGATGAAGCCCAGGTCCGTGGAGGTGATCCGCCGGCAATCGCGCCCAGCGACTTCCAGCAGCGCACGCAGTCCCGGACGGGCACGGCCGGCACGGATGCGCGCCAGCCCCTGGTGCACCAGGATACGGTTGTTGGCGTCCAGCGGCACCACGTCGGCGACGCTGCCCAGGGACACCAGGTCGAGCAGTTCGGCAAGGTTCGGCTCGGCGATGCCGCGCGCAGCGAACCAACCGCGTTCACGCAGGCGGGCACGCAGGGCGAGCATCACGTAGAAGATCACCCCCACGCCGGCCATGGCCTTGCTGGGGAACTCGCAGCCGGGCTGGTTCGGGTTGACGATAGCGTCGGCGGCGGGCAGCTCCGGCCCCGGCAGGTGGTGGTCGGTGACCAGCACACGCAGGCCGGCGGCCTTTGCAGCGGCTACGCCGTCGATGCTGGAGATGCCGTTGTCCACGGTCACCAGCAGTTCCGGGTGCTTTTCCAGCGCCACGGCGACGATTTCCGGGGTCAGGCCGTAGCCATATTCGAAGCGGTTGGGCACCAGGTAATCGACCCAGGCCGCGCCGAGCATGCGCAGCGCCAGCACGCCGACGCTGCTGGCGGTGGCGCCGTCGGCGTCGAAGTCGCCGACATAGAGAATCCGCTGGCCCTTTTCCAGCGCATCGACCAGCAGTTCCACCGCCGCGTCCACACCCTTGAGCTGCTGGTACGGGATCAGCCGCGCCAGGCCCTTGTCCAGCTCTTCGGCGCTCTGCACGCCACGGGCGGCGTAGAGGCGGGTCAGCAGCGGCGGCAGGTCACCCAGGTTGGGCAGGGTTTGCGGGAGGGGGCGGGATTCGATGCGCATGAAGTCCAACTATTCCTTTGTACTGGGTCTTGCGCCTTGCGAGCTAGAGCACGGCAAGGCGCGAACAGGCGCGGGACGCGGAGTTTGCTGCAGCAAATGAGCAGGCCCGCGCCTGTTCACAACGCAGCCGGGCCGACGCGCAGCTAGCGCAAATCAGCGCTCGCCCATCAGCCATTCGACTTGCAGCTCGTGCTGGCCACGCTCGTCGGTGACGAAGATGGTTCCTTCGCTGATCATCACGGTCCAGTTGATCGAACGCGGCAGGTCGCGGGAGATTTCCTCCAGCGCTTCCTGGGGCATGGCGACGACGTTGAGGTTCTTCAGGTGGCGCACGCTGTCGAGCACCTTGGTGGTCCACACGCGCAGGTTGCCGTAGGCGACCAGGGTCAGTTTTTCGCAGCGGCGCGAGCACCAGGTCAAGCGGTCGGCGTCCGGCTGGCCGACTTCGATCCAGTGCAGCACGCGGTCGTCCAGGCTCTTTTCCCAGAGCGAGGGTTCTTCCACGTCCGACAGGCCGCGTCCGAAAGCCAGCTGCTCGTTGTACCAGATGACATAGGCGAGCAGGCGCACCGCCAGGCGCTCCTCGGTTTCCGAGGGATGGCGGGCGACGGTGAAGCGCAGGGTCTCGTAGACCCCACGGTCGAGGTCGGTCAGGCTGATATCGGCTTTGTAGGGCGTGGCGGACAGGGCCATGGGGGTTCCCGGCGAATTTTCGAAGGCGGCAAGTCTACCGCGAAAGCGCCGGCGCCGTGGGTCAAGTGCGCGGACGTCGGTCGGTTCCCGGCTCCGGCGCGGCCAGCTCGATGCGGTTGCGGCCCTTGGCCTTGGCGGCGTAGAGCGCCTGGTCGGCCAGCGACAGCAGGCGCAACAGGTCATGGCCGGCCTCGCGGCTGGTGGCGATGCCAATGCTGACACTGAGCTGGCCCTCGGCCATGAACGGCAGCTCGGCGAACTCGCGACGCACCCGCTCAGCCACCTGGCACGCACCCTCGGTATCGGCGCCCACCAGCAGGCAGGCGAACTCTTCGCCACCGATGCGGGCGAATTGGTCGTGCTTGCGCATCCGCGAGGCGGTGATGCGGCTGAACTCCACCAGCACGCGGTCACCGGCGGGATGGCCGAAGGAGTCATTGAGGCGCTTGAAGTTGTCCAGGTCGCAGAGCAGCAGCGAGGCCTGTTCGCCGCGCTCCGAGCAGAGCCGCAGCAGGCGCTCGCCGGTTTCCATGAAGGCGCGGCGATTGCCCACGCCGGTCAGCGGGTCGCTCAGGGCGGCACTGCGGAACTGCAGTTCGGCGCGCTCCTTGACCATCGCCAGGGTGGCGAAGGCGATGCCGATGGCGAACAGCATGGTCTCGAAGACCAGGAAGGTGAAGAAGGTCGAGCCCTGGCCATTGTTGGCCACGCTCTCGAACGGCATGCCGCGGTCGACCACCAGGCGTACCGCGTAGACCAGGGTATGGAACAGCAGCAACGTCAGGGTCGGACGCAGCTCGACTTCCAGCTTCTGCCGGCTTCGCCACAGCTCGCCGATGGCCGCAGCGCAATAGATGACGGTAAGCCCCGTGCTGACGGCGATGCGCACGGCAAGTGATTCATGGAAGGCGGGGACCAGGCAGAGCACCGCCCAGAAGGTTGCCCCGGCACCTATCAGCAGCCAGTGCGGCCTGCGCCCGGCGAACACGCGCATGGACGTCCAGGTCATTGCCGAACACAGGTGCAGAATGACGTTACCAACCAGGATCGCTACCCAGTCGATCCCCATGCCGCGCAAGGTGGCAAGGAAAGTACCTACAGCGCCCAGCAGCAGCGCGGCACTCATGTAGCCCAGGGTTGGATCGCGGCGGCCACTGTGCCAGGCGAACGCCATCAGCACACCGACCAGGGTCAGCACGTAGAGGTCGACGACAACCAGCGTCGGCAGGTTCAGCGTCATGCAGCCCCCTCGCCACCCGCCTGCGCGCACTCGTCGAGGAATGCCGCCAGGCCTAGGGGCTGTCTGCAAATAGGCGAACGCATCACGGTGTACCTGTCCGAAAACGGGCGAGCTGAAGTAAGAAACATCCTTGAATGTCGCTACTCTACGCGTGCCAAAGGTCGGCGCAAAGCGCCGTTGCCAGGCGTCTGCCCGGCGGCCTGTTCGAAGCGCCGCACAAGCGTTAGAGTCCGGCGATTCCTCTCTGATCGGACAGACCGATGAACAGCACCGCCAAACCCCTCGCCGGCCTCAAGGTCATCGAACTCGGCACTCTGATCGCCGGCCCCTTCGCCTCACGCCTGTGCGCGGAATTCGGCGCCGAAGTCATCAAGGTCGAGTCGCCCGATGGCGGCGATCCGCTGCGCAAGTGGCGCAAGCTCTACGAGGGCACCTCGCTGTGGTGGTTCGTGCAGGCGCGCAACAAGCGTTCGCTGACCCTGAACCTCAAGCACGAGTCCGGTCGCGAGGTGCTGAAGAAGCTGCTGGCCGAAGCGGACATCCTGATCGAGAACTTCCGCCCCGGCGTGCTGGAAAAACTCGGCCTGGGCTGGGACGTGATCCACGCGTTGAATCCGAAACTGGTGATGGTGCGCCTGTCCGGCTTCGGCCAGAGCGGCCCCTACAAGGACCAGCCGGGCTTCGGCGCAGTGGGCGAGTCCATGGGCGGGCTGCGTTACATCACCGGTTTCGAGGACCGCCCGCCGGTACGCACCGGCATTTCCATCGGCGACTCCATCGCCGCGCTATGGGGCGTGATCGGTGCGCTGATGGCACTGCGTCACCGCGAGGTGAACGGCGGCGCCGGCCAGGTGGTGGACGTGGCGCTCTACGAGGCGGTATTCGCCATGATGGAGTCCATGGTTCCAGAGTTCGACGTGTTCGGCTTCATCCGCGAACGCACCGGCAACATCATGCCCGGCATCACCCCCTCCTCCGTGCACACCACGGCCGACGGCAAGCACGTGCAGATCGCCGCCAACGGCGACGCCATCTTCCGCCGCTTCATGACCGCCATCGGCCGCCTCGATCTCGCCGAAGACCCGACCCTGGCCAGCAACGACGGCCGCGATGCGCGGCGCGACGAGCTCTACGGCATCATCGACCGCTGGGCGCGCTCCGAATCGCTGGACACCGTGCTCAAGGTGCTCAACGAAGCCGAAGTGCCGGCCAGCCGCATCTTCTCCGCCGAGGACATGTTCAGCGACCCGCAATTCCTCGCCCGTGAGATGTTCCTCTCGGCCAAGTTGCCGGATGGCAAGCCTTTCCGCATGCCCGGCATCGTCCCCAAGCTCTCCGACACGCCCGGCAGCGCCGAGTGGATCGGGCCCAAGCTGGGCGAGCATACCGACGAAGTGCTTTCCGGATTGGGTTACGACGCAGCCGCCATCGCGGCGCTGCGCAAGGACGGCGCGGTCTGACACGAGACTTGTAGGAGCGAGCCTGCTCGCGAACCGTGCAGCGCCGAACTGATCGGTGAGACTGTTCGCGAGCAAGCTCGCTCCTACAGCCAGACCCCTCTTTCACAGGAGCCTCTAGGGAGGTCTGTCATGAAACAAGGCTCCGTTTTCCAGAGCAATCGCAGCCAGGCTATTCGCCCACCCAAAGCGGTGGCGCTGCCTGAAGAAGTGAAACGCGTCGATAGTGAGCCTGTAGGAGCGAGCTTGCTCGCGAAGGACTTCGCCGACTACCTCCGCGCCAAGCGGTTCGCGAGCAAGCTCGCTCCTACAGCCAGGCCTCCTCTTTCACTGGAGCCTCTAGGGAGGTCTGTCATGGGACAAGGCTCCGTTTTCCAGAGCAATCACAGCCAGGCCATTCGCCTACCCAAAGCGGTGGCGCTGCCTGAAGAAGTGAAACGCGTCGATAGGGAGCCTGTAGGAGCGAGCTTGCTCGCGAACCGTGCAACGCCGAACTGATCGGTGAGACTGTTCGCGAGCAAGCTCGCTCCTACAGCCAGGCCTCCTCTTTCACTGGAGTCTCTAGGGAGGTCTGTCATGGAACAAGGCTCCATTTTCCAGAGCAATCGCAGCCAGGCCATTCGCCTACCCAAAGCGGTGGCGCTGCCTGAAGAAGTGAAACGCGTCGATAGTGAGCCTGTAGGAGCGAGCTTGCTCGCGAAGGATTTCGCCGACCGCCTCCGCGCCAAGCGGTTCGCGAGCAAGCTCGCTCCTACAAGACGGCCGGTCTGACATCCGCGCGCCGAGATCGGTCAGCCCGCTTCCTGCTCCGGCTCTTCGTTCTGGGCGATGAACTCCAGCATCTTCTCGCTGCCGTCCAGCAGGTCGGCGTGGATAGCCTCGCGGGCAGCGGCGCCATTGCGCTCGCGCAGGGCGCGCAGAACGTCCCAGTGGTGCTCGATGGCCATGCGTTCGTTGAAGTCGGCATAGGCCTGGGCGATCAGCGGGCCGGTACGCATCCACAGGCTGTCGAGGAAGGCGCGCAGCAGCGGCATGCCGGCGATGTCGGCCAGGGCGAAGTGGAAGGCCTGGTTGAGCTTGAGCGCCAGCACCAGGTCATCGGCGTGTATCGCGTCGAGATTCTCGCGAATATTGGCCTCCAACTCGTCGAGCTGCCCGCCGCTGGCGCGTTCGGCGGCGGTTTCGGCGGCAAGGCCTTCGAGCGCCACGCGGATGCTGCGGATCTCCAGGTACTGCTCACGCGTCAGCAACGGCACGCGGATATCCCGCGGCGTCTTGAGGACCAGCGCCTGCTCCTTGGCCAGTTGCAGGATGGCGTCGCGCACCGGGGTGACGCTGGTGCCCAACTGCTGGGCCAGGTCACGGATGCGCAGGCGATCATCCGGCTTGAAACGGCCGGTGATCAGCGCCTCGCGCAGCAGCGCGTACACGCCACTGCCCAGGTAGGAATGATTGAGCCCTTCGATCGGGTAGTTCATGGCCGTCTCATCGCGTGGTGCGGAATTCGGGCGCGCATGATGGTCGCTGATCGCGCCGAATGCCAGCCGGTTTCACACATGCTGCCCGCCGTTGACATGAATTTCCGCGCCGTTCACGTAGGACGCGCCGCTGGTGCAGAGGAAGTGGATGAGCGATGCGACTTCCTCTGGCTTGCCCAGGCGGTGCATGGGAATGTCGCGCTCGACGATCAGCTCGGTGCCCGAGGACAGGATGGCCGTATCGATCTCCCCTGGCGCAATCGCGTTCACCCGAACGCCGTGCGGGCCGAAGTCGTGGGCCATCTCGCGGGTCAGGGCCGCCAGTGCGGCTTTCGAGCAGGCGTAGGCGGCACCGGCGAACGGGTGTACACGGGAACCAGCGATAGAGGTGACGTTGATCACCGAGCCCTTGGCCGCCTTCAGTTCATCGAACAGGCCGCGGGCCAGCAGCGCGGTGGAGAACAGGTTGACATTGAACACCTTCAACCAGGTCGCGTAGTCACTGCCCAGCACGCCCAGGCGTTCACCTTCCGGGCCCTTGGGCGAAATGCCGGCGTTGTTCACCAGGGCGTGCAGCGAGCCACCAAGCTTCTCGCGGATCATCGGCAGGCTGGCCTGGACACTGTCGATGTCCTCCAGGTCCAGGTGGATGTGGTTGATCAGCCCTTCTGCCCAGGGGCATTCAGCGCTCCAGTCCTGGCGCGAGGCGGTGAACACGCGCCAGCCGGCGGCGTTGAAATGCTTCACCGTGGCATGGCCGATGCCGCGGCTGGCGCCGGTGAGAAGCAAGGTACGGGTCTGGTTCATAGATGCATTCCCTTTATCAAGTGCGCGCTGTTCGTTTGCGTCCGTGGACCAATGGCGCCAATAAAAACATGATGCATCATGTTTTGGAAGATGTTTTAATCGGCCCAGCTTGGTCCTCCAACCAGCTATCCGAACAACAACAAGAAACGGAGCAACTTCCCATGATCGACTTCACCCGTTCCGCCCGTTCCTCTCCCTGATGTCCGAGGGCACTGCCAGCCGGCCTTCCAGCTTGGTCCGGCGCATCGCCCCACTCTTGAAGCTGCCCTCTTATTCATGGGCCGGATTGGCCCGCTCAGGAGTCATCGCATGTTCAAGAAAGCCATAGCACTGATGATGTTGGCCGGCGGCGCCGCCCAGCTCCACGCCGAGACACTGACCGTGGTGTCCTTCGGTGGCGACAACAAGGTGGCCCAGGAAAAGGCCTTCTACAAACCCTTCGAGCAGCAGGCCAAGGTCACTGTCCAGGGCGCCGAGTACAACGGCGAGATGGCCAAGATCAAGGTCATGGCCGACACCGGCAAGACCAGCTGGGACGTGGTCGAGGTGGAGTCCCCGGAACTGATGCGCGGTTGCAGCGAAGGCCTGTTCGAGCAGCTCGACTGGTCCAAGCTCGGCAAGCAGGGCGATTTCCTCGATGCCGCCGTGAGCGATTGCGGTGTGGGCATCTTCATCTGGTCCACGGTGCTCACCTACGACGCCAAGAAGCTCGCCAGCGCGCCCACCGGCTGGGCCGACTTCTGGGACGTGAAGAAATACCCGGGCAAGCGCGGCCTGCGCCGTGGCGCCAAGTTCACCCTGGAATTCGCCCTGGAAGCCGACGGCGTGAAACAGGCCGACCTGTACAAGGTGCTGGGCACCAAGGAAGGCGTGGACCGCGCGTTCAAGAAGCTCGACGAGATCAAGCCGTACATCCAGTGGTGGGAAGCCGGCGCGCAACCGCTGCAGTGGCTGGCCGCTGGCGACGTGGTAATGACATCAGCCTACAACGGCCGCGTCGCCACCGCGCAGAAGGAAGGCCGTGACTTCGCCATCCAGTGGAACGGCAGCATCTACGACCTGGACCACTGGGCCATCGTCAAAGGCAGCCCGAAGAAGGACCTGGCCGAGCAGTTCATCGCCCTGGCCAACAAGCCTGAGCACCAGAAGGTCTTCGCCGAGAACATCCCCTATGGCCCGACCAACAAGAACACCATTCCGCTGATCGACGCCGCCATCGCGCCGAAGCTCCCCACTGCGCCGCAGAACCTGGAGAACGCGCGCGCCATGGACACCGAGTTCTGGATCGACCACGGCGAGGAACTGGAAACCCGCTTCAACGCCTGGGCAAGCAAGTAAGCCCGCCGCACCCGCCCGGCGCTGCGCCGGGCGGGCGCCACCGCAAGACCGTTTACCGCTGAACCTTGTTGTACCCGCTGAACCCTGCTGGAGATGTACCCGTGCCCCTCAACACCGCTCCCGTCCACGATCACCTGCTGGAAGCGGCCCCCGCTCAGGTGAGCGACGCCCAGGCCGCTGCCATCGCCGACGAATTCTTCGGCCAGCGCGGCACACTGAACCGCCTCGCCGGCGAACGCGACCTGAACTTCCACATCGCCCACGGCCATGGCGACGACCGCCTGCTGAAGCTCTCCCACCCGCTGGAAGACCCGCAGGTGGTGGACTTCCAGACCCGCGCCCTGCTGCGCGTCGAGGCCCTGGACCCGACGCTGGCAGTGCAGCGCGTCTATCCCTCGCTGAACGGCGAACACCAGATTTCCCTCACCGTCGATGGCCAGCCGATGATTGCCCGGCTGTTCTCCTTCGTCGACGGCGTTCCGCTGCACCGCGTCCCGCAACGCAGCCGCGCTCTGCGTGAGAACCTGGGCGACGACCTGGCCCGCCTCGGCCTGGCGCTCAAGGGCTTCGAGCACCCCGCCACCGCCGGCCATGAGCTGCTCTGGGACCTCAAGCACGCCTCGCGTCTGCGCAACCTGCTGACCTACATCGAAGACCGCGATCAGCGCGCCCTGGTCGAGCGCTTCCTCGATAACTTCGAGCGCCACGCCCTGCCACGCCAGGCCACTCTGCGCACCCAGGTCATTCATAACGACCTGAACCCGCACAATGTCATCGTCGACGCGCAGCACCCGGACCGGGTACGCAACATTCTCGACTTCGGCGACATGGTTCACGCGCCCCTGATCAACGACCTCGGTGTCGCCGCCGCCTACCAGGTCGGCGAACCGGACGCGCCGCTGGCCAGCGCCTGCGAGATGATCGCCGCCTACCATCGCCGCTGCCCGCTGCTGGACGAGGAACAGGAAATCCTCGCCGACCTGATCGCCACGCGCCTGATCATGACCCTGAGCATCACCGCCTGGCGCGCCAGCCTGCACCCCGAGAACCGCGACTACATCCTGCGCAACACCCGCCACGCCTGGCAGAGCCTGCAAGGGCTGGCCGGCCTCAGCCGAGAACAGGCGCAAGAGCAGATCATCGCGGCCTGTCGAGTCGCCAAGAAAGAAGAGGAGCCCCGTCCATGACCATGCCCAACGGCTTCAGCGCTGCCGACGCCGAGCGTCTGAGCGAACAGGAACGCCGCCTGATCGAGCGCCGCGCGCGCCTGCTCGGCCCGGCCTATCGGCTGTTCTACGAGCGCCCGCTGCACACCGTGCGCGGCGAGGGCGTGTGGCTCTACGACAACCAGGGCAACCGCTACCTCGACGCCTACAACAACGTCGCCTCCATCGGCCATTGCCACCCGCGCGTGGTGCAGGCCATCGCCGAGCAGGCCGCGGTGCTCAACACCCACACCCGCTACCTGCAGGAAGGTATCCTCGACTACGCCGAAGACCTGCTCGCCACCTTCCCCGACGGCCTGGACCAGGTGATGTTCACCTGCACCGGCAGCGAGGCCAACGACCTCGCGCTGCGCATCGCCCGCCAGTACACCGGCGGCACCGGGGTGATCATCACCCGCTTCGCCTATCACGGCGTCACCGGCACCATTTCCGAGCTGTCGCCCTCCCTCGGCGCCGGCATTACCCTTCCCGCCCACGCACGCACCGTGCTTGCGCCGGACACCTATCGGCTGGGTGCGGAGAACGTCGGCAAGCTGTTCGCCGATGACGTACGCGCCGCCATCGCCGACCTGCGCGCCCACGGCATCAAGCCCGCCGCGCTGCTGCTCGACGGCATCTTCGCCAGCGACGGCGTGCTGGCAGGCCCGGCCGGCTTCCTCGCCGAAGCGGTGAAGGTCGCGCAGGACGAAGGTTTGCTCTACATCGCCGACGAAGTGCAGAGCGGCTTCGCCCGTACCGGCGACGCCATGTGGGGCTTCCAGCGCCACGGCGTGCAACCGGACATCGTCACCCTCGGCAAACCCATGGGCAACGGCCAGCCCATCGCCGGCGTGGTGGTGCGCCCGGAAATCCTCGAAAGCTTCGGCCGCGAAGTGCGCTACTTCAACACCTTCGGCGGCAACCCGGTGTCCTGCGCGGCAGCCCAGGCGGTGCTCGACGTGATCCGTGATGAGAAGCTGCAGGAGCGTTCCCAGCGCATCGGCGCCTTCCTCGCCAACGGCATCCGCCAGTTGGCCGAGCGCCATGAGCTGATCGGCGACGTGCGCGGCGCGGGGCTGTTCCTCGGTGTCGAGCTGGTGTCGGATCGCGCCGCCAAAACTCCCGCCGCCAACCAGACCCGCCAGGTGGTCAACGCGATGCGCGAACGCGGGGTACTGATCAGCGCGGCAGGGCCGCTGGAGAACATCCTGAAGATTCGCCCGTTGCTGGCCTTCGAGCAGGAACACGCCGAGCTGTTCATCGATTGCCTCGACAAGGCACTGAAGGACGTTACCGCCTGACACTTTCCTCCTTCAGAAACGACGCGGGCCGCGATGCACATGCATCGCGGCCCGTTTCATTTCGACTGACAGAAAGGTCAGAAGCGCACGCCGACATTGACCATCGCCGCCGAGCCGCCCAGTACCACGAATTCGGCACCGACCGGCCCCAGATGCGCCCCGACCGAAGGAATGATCGCCGGGGCCACGCCGTAGCGGTTCAGCGGAATCTTGTCGCGGTAGTCGCCGCGATAGCCCTGCAACGCGCCACCGGTGACCTTGGCGTAGAACGGCGTACCTTCCCAGTCGAAGCGCTTGCCGGCGTAGACATAGTTGGAACGCTGGCTGAAGGAATTCTTGAAGGTCGCGCCGCCCCAGACAATGCCATCGGCGCGGTTGCGCTCCAGGCCGATCAGTTCCTGGTGGTTGTTGTGCTCCGGATCGTTGGTCCAGTGGGTGGTGTAGACGCTGGTCTGCAGGTACCAGAAGCCTCCGTCGTCATCGGCCATGGCGGTGCCACAGCCGACGGTCAGCAACAGAGCGATCAACAAACGGCGCATGCTGGGATCTCCGCGTCAGCTCAAAGGGTCACGCGGCTGGCGCCGTTGACGGACATGATGCGAACGCGATCACCAACGCGGAACTGCTGGGAGTCGACCGCCTGGACATAGGCGCGGGTAGCGCCATCGTCCTCGCGAACGACGATCTCGACGCCCTGGGTGCGGGTGATGCCCTCCTCCACGGCCGAGCCCGCTGCGCCGCCAGCGACGCCGCCGAGAATGGTGGTGATGGCCTTGCCGCGGCCGCCGCCGATGGAGTTGCCGGCGATGCCGCCGATTGCCGTGCCGGCCAGGGTGCCGATGGGCGTCTTGGTGCCTTCGATCTGCACCGGACGCAGGGATTCGACGGTGCCCATGCGCACGTTCTGCACGGCGCGAGCGTCAGCACGGGAGTAGGAAGAACCCGACAGGTTGGAAGCGCAGCCGCTCAGCAGAGCGGCGCTGGTGAACAGGGCAGTCAGCAGCAGAGTGGAACGGTTCATGGTGGTGTCCTCGGAAGGCTCTCAAAAGTGATGGTGAAAGCCTAACGATCGGTCCCTGAACTTCCCCTGAACCCTCTCTGAACCATCGCTGAACGAGGCTGAACGAATCCACGGTCACCCCTCGAGGGCGACCAACTGCATCCGGCTGCGCTCGAACCAGCGCAACAGGTAGTCCGCCAGCAGCTGCGTGCGACGTGGCAGGCGGCTCTGGTAAGGGTGGATGAGGAACACCGGTTGAGTCCGGGTCTGGTAGTCGCGCAGCAGCCAGACCAGGCTGCCATCAGCCAATTCCTGCTGAATCATGTAGGACGGCAGCCGGCTGATCCCTGCGCCGGCCAGCGCCGCCTTCTTCAGCAGGGTGTAGTGGTTGCTGGCCAGCAGGCCGTTCACCGTCACCCGAAACAGCTCGTGGTGCCGCTGGTAGAGCCAGACATCGCTGTCCTGATAGTGGGTGTTCTGCAGACAGGAATGCCGCGCCAGATCCGCCGGCACTTCGGGTGCGCCGTGTTCGACGAGATAGGCCGGCGTCGCGCAGGTCAGCTCCTGCAAGGCGAACAACGGCCGCGCCACCAGGCGCTCGTCCACCGCCAGGCTGCCTGAGCGGATCGCCAGGTCGAATCCGTCGGCGACCAGGTCGCGACGATCGTTGGACAGGTCAAGCTCCAGGCGAATGTCCGGGTACTGGCGGGAAAATTCCATCAACCAGGCATCGAAGAAGGTCTCGCCCAGGGACACCGGCACGCTCAGCCGCACCTTGCCCTGAGCCTCTTCCTGCAACGCCAGCACCGCCTGCCGCGCCCGCGCAGCCTGGGCGTTGAGCGCCTGGGCCTCAGGCAGCAGCGCGGCACCGGCAGCGGTCAGCGACAGGCGTCTGGTGGTGCGGTGCACCAGCGTTGCACCCAACGCCTGCTCCAGCGCGGAAATCCGTTTGGACAGCTGCCCCTTGCTGCAGCCGAGCTTCTCTGCCGCGCGGGTGAAGCTGCCGCATTCGAGCAGCACGGCAAAGGCGGAAAGGTCTTCCAGGTCGCTGGCGATTGTTTCCATATGAAAACCAAATGTTGTCGATTGGCTTGATTATCAAAACAGAAGTCCACTCTAGACTGAATTCACTTTCAGCCAAACCACTCAGTGGAGAGCCTCATGAAAATCATCCTGATCGGCGCCAGCGGCACACTCGGCCAGGCGGTCGCCAACGAACTGGCCCCGCGCCACGAGATTATCCGCGTCGGCCGCAACAGCGGCGATTACCGAGTGGACATCACCGACAGCGCCTCGATCCGCGCGTTGTTCGAGCAGATTGGCGGCTTCGATGCGCTGATCAGCGCCGCCGGCAAGGTGCACTTCGGTGCGCTCTCGGAAATGGGCGAAGCGGAAATGGCGATCGGTCTGAAGGACAAGCTGATGGGCCAGGTGAACCTGGTGCTGATCGGCAGCCAGTACGCCAACGACGGCGCCTCCTTCACCCTCACCACCGGCATCCTCAGCGAACAGCCCATCGTGCTGGGCAGCTCGGCCAGCCTGGTCAACGGCGCAGTGGAAGGCTTCGTTCGCAGCGCCGCCCTGGAACTGCCGCGTGGCCAGCGGATCAACGCGGTGAGCCCGAACGTGCTGGTAGAGTCGATGGAGGGTTATGCACCGTTCTTCCGAGGCTTCAGGCCGGTGCCGGCCGCCGACGCCGCCCTGGGCTTCGCCCGCAGCGTGGAAGGCAAGCAGAGCGGTCAGGTGTACAAGATCTGGTAAACCAACGCCCCCACCCCGTCCGCTGACGTAGGGCGTACAACCGTTCGCGGTTGTACGCCGATAATCCGTGGCTCGGTAGCGCTGCCAATGCCCACTCGGAGCGCGCTGGAGGCCAGGTCATACAGCGTATAACGTCGGACGTTATACGCCCTACATTCTGCGTCGGTCGTTGGCCTTGGTTCGCGAGCAAGCTCGCTCCTACAAGTCCCGGCGAAGGTTTTTCTGTAGGAGCGAGCTTGCTCGCGAACCGCCCCTACTCGGCCTTGCCTGCATAGCACACCGGCGAACTTCCCTCCCCCTGCTTCTGCAGCTCATCCTCGAGGAACTCCGCCAGCACCCGGGCGTTGTTGTGCTCCTCGTCCCTGGCCGCATAGAGCAGCGTCAGCGTGCCCTTGCGCGCCAGGTCCAGCAGGCCCATCCAGTGTTCCGGGTGGGCGTTCAGCTCGCCGTGGTAGGCCTTGCGGAAATCCTCGAACAAACTCGGATCATGGTGGAAGCGCTGGCGCAATTCGTTGGACGGCGAGGCATCCTTGGCCCAGTACTCCATGTACAGGTCTTCCTTGCGAATCCCCCGTGGCCACAGACGGTCCACCAGCACCCGCTGACCATCGGCCTTGGTCGCCGGTTCGTAGGCGCGCTTGCAACGAATCATCCGAAATTCTCCTCGCTCGTGGCATTGCCCTTGAGATGGCCGGCTTCGCTGGGTAACGTGGGCCCACTTTCGAGGGAGCCCGTTTCATGCGATCCAGCCGTTTCATCCTCTTCAGCCTGCTACCCCTGTTCGCCGCCTGCCAGGTGTGGACGCCGGACAAGACCGATCTTAACGCCTCCACCCGTCTGCAGGGCGAACTGAGCAGGCTGGACGGCAAGCTGGTGTTCCGCAGCTGCACCGAGCAGCGCCGCTTCAGCATCGAGGACACCGGCAACACCGGCCTGCCGCGCGATGCGCTGGAGATGTTCAACGACGGCGCCATCTCGCTGTTCGCCGACCTGCGCGGCAGCTTCAGCGGCAGCAGTGCGCAGGGCACCGACGGCAAGCTGGAAGTTGCCAAGGTCTATCGCCTGCAGAACGAAGGCGCCGGCTGTGACGACCCGAACTTCAAGCGCGCGGTGGTCCGCGCCCACGGCAACGAGCCGGGCTGGAGCGTGCTGGTGAACAGCCAGGGCATGCTGATCGAGCAGCCGGGCAAGGAATCCCTGGTGCTGCCCTATATCGCCGAAGGTGTACCCGATGGCAGCACCAGCTACTCCAGCGAAGCCAACGGCGAGAAGGTCGAACTGTGGATCGCCCCGGCGCGCTGCCAGGACAACATGAGCGGCGCCCTGAGCAACCTCTCGGCCGAACTGCGCCTGGACGACAAGGTCATGCGCGGCTGCGCCTATCCGGGCGGTTCCAGCGGCGATTGATCGACCCGCACAAGGTTTTCAGACAGCGTAGGAGCGGACTCTGTCCGCGATCGGTATCCGCGCGATTCGGAGCCATCGCGGACAGAGTCCGCTCCTGCGCACACGGCTGATTCAAACGAGCAGCCCCGCCGCCGCCAACCGTGCCTTGAGTGCGGCGAACTCCTCGTCGTACTCCCAATAGGCCAGCCGGCCATCGCTGGCGGTCACCAGCACGTACTTCTCGCTGATCGACTGAATGCGCTCAACGCGCACCAGCTTCTCGACGAAATCCGGGTCGGAAACCTGCTCGATCACCTCGCGGTTCTGCTCGTCATAGCCATGCATGATGAATGCGGCGCGAACCTTCAGGCTGATGAAGCTCATGCTGTCGTATCTCCTCAAAGGGCTGCGTCGGCCGCGTGCAGGGCGTGCAGTGCCGTGGTGTCGAACAGCGGCACCGCGGCATCGGCCGGGCCGACCAGCAGGGAAATCTCCGTACAGCCGAGGATCACCGCCTCGGCGCCCTGCTCCACCAGTGCGGCGATAATGCGCTGGTACTCATCCCGCGACTCGTCGCGAATCCGCCCCAGGCACAGCTCCTCATAGATGACCCGGTGCACCACCTGGCGGTCGGCTTCGCTCGGGGTCAGCACCTTCAGCCCGAACCTGTCCACCAGCCGATCCTTGTAGAACGCCTGTTCCATGGTGAAGCGCGTGCCCAGCAGGCCGACGGTGGAAACGCCAGCCGCACGGATCGCCTCGGCGGTCGGGTCGGCGATATGCAGCAGCGGGATATCCACGGCCGCCTCGATTGCCGGCGCCACCTTGTGCATGGTGTTGGTACAGAGCACGAGGAAATCCGCGCCCGCCGCCTTCAGCGAGCGGGCCGCGTCAGCCAGCACACGGCCGGCAGCGTCCCAATCGCCGGCATGCTGCAGACGCTCGATCTCGTGGAAGTCCACGCTGTACAGCGCGACCTTCGCCGAGTGCAGCCCGCCCAGGCGTTCCTTGATGCGTTCGTTGATCTGTCGGTAATAGGGAATGGTCGACTCCCAGCTCATGCCGCCGATCAGGCCAATGGTCTTCATGCTTCGCTCCAGATGAATCAGTCCAGTCCGATACAGGGCAGATCGCCGGGCAGCGCCGCGCCGTGCTCGGCGCACTGGCGCACCGCCTCGATCAGCGGATCGAGGTCGAAGCCTTGGGAAATCAGCCACAGCGGGTTGTAGTAGGTGGTCTCGTAGCGCTCGCCGCTGTCGCAGAGGATCGCCACCACCGAGCCGCTCTCGCGCCGCGCCACCATCTGCCGCGCGACCAGCAGCGCGCCAATCAGGTTGGTGCCGCTGGAGCCGCCGACATGCCGCCCCAGGCGCTGCGCCAGGTAATGCATGGCAGCCAGGGACAGGTCGTCCGGCACCTTGCAGCAGGCATCGAGCACATTGGGCAGGAACGACGCTTCCACGCGCGGGCGGCCGATGCCTTCGATGCGCGAGCCGTAGCTCAGGGTCAGATCGCGGTCACCGGTTTTATAGGAATCGAAGAACACCGAGCGCTCGGCGTCGGCGCAAAGTACCCGCGTGTCATGCCGCCGATAGCGGGCAAAGCGCCCCAGGGTCGCCAGAGTGCCGCCGGTGCCGGGGCTGGAGACCAGCCAGGAAGGTTCGGGGAAACGCTCATGGCGCATCTGCTGGAAGATCGACTCGGCGATGTTGTTGTTCGCCCGCCAGTCGGTGGCGCGCTCGGCGTAGGTGAACTGGTCCATGAAGTGGCCGCCGGTTTCCTTCGCCAGGCGCTCGGACTCGGCGTAGATCTGCGTCGGGTCATCCACCAGATGGCTCTGGCCGCCATAGAAGGCAATCTGCGCGATCTTCTCCTTCGAGGTGCTGGCCGGCACCACGGCAATGAACGGTACGCCCAGCAGCCGCGCGAAATAGGCCTCGGAAATTGCCGTCGAACCACTGGACGCCTCGATCACCGGAGCGCCCGGCTTCAGCCAGCCGTTACACAGCGCATAGAGGAACAGCGAGCGCGCCAGGCGGTGCTTGAGGCTGCCGGTGGGGTGGCTGGATTCGTCCTTGAAGTACAGGTCCACACCCGGCAGGCCGGGCATGTCCAGAGGGATCAGGTGGGTATCGGCGCTGCGCTGGAAATCCGCTTCGATGATGCGGATCGCCTCGCGGGTCCAACTGCGTTCCTGGGCGGCCATGGTGTCGTTCTCCTGGCAGGGCAAGCGGTTCAATAGGTTCAGTCCAGCACACCGGCGGGCGACGTGGGCGGTGCGCTGCGCCACTGGCTGAGGGCGACGCCGGCGAACACCAGGCCGGCGGCCAATGCCTGCTGACCGCTGAGCACCTCACCCAGCAGCAGTGCGGCAAAGATCAGGGTGAACACCGGGATCAGGTTGATGAAACCGGTCGCCTGGCTCGCCGGCAGGCGGCTGACGCCGAAGTTGTACAGACCATAGGCGCCAACGGTGACCACACTGCCCAGGTAGATCAGTGAGAAGCAGCCGGTCGGGCCGGGCGATGGCGGCAATCCGGAGGTGCCCAGCGCCAGCGGCAGGAAGAACACCGAGCCGATGAACGCCTGCATGGCGGTCAGGATGAAGGGCGAATAGCGTGCCGACAGGTGCTTGAGCAACAGGGTGTAGCCGGTGGCACAGAGCATCGCCAGCAGTTCGTAGAAATTGCCCAGCAGCGGGTTGGGCGCATGGCTGTCCGGCTCGCTGGCCAGGGTCAGCCAGAGCGAGCCGAGCACCGCCAGGGCGAAACCCAGCCAGGTGTTGCGGGCGATTTTCTCATGCAGCAGGAAGAAGGCTCCGACCGCCACCAGCAGGGGCAGCAGCGCGGTGATCATTCCCGCCTGCGCCGCGCTGGTCTGCTGCAGCGCCAGCGACTCGAAGATGAAGTACAGGCAGGGCTCGCAGGCGGCCAGCGCCAGTAGCCACTTCCAGTCGCCGGGTCGGTAGTCGATGCGCCCGCGCCAGCGCCAGGCGGCGAGGAAGATCAGGCTGCCCAGCGCCATACGGGCGAAGATCACCCACATCGCCGGCATTTCCTGAAAGGCGAATTTCAACGCGATGAACGAACTGCCCCAGAGCGCCATGGCCAGCACCAGGCACGCGAGGGCGAACGGCCGGGATTGCTGCACGGGACGCTCCAGTCAAAAGGTCCCCGGAGTATAGGAGGCGCGCCCCGGCGGCCGACAGGTACAGAATCACAGGGAAACTGTATGGGCTTGTGGCTTTTGTGTAGGAGCGAGCTTGCTCGCGAACAAACTCACCGGCGGCTCCTGCGCTGGTGCGGTTCGCGAGCAAGCTCGCTCCTACGAAGAGCCAATGTCTCGCCCGCCCCTGGCTTTTAAAGACTTTTGGAGTTTCAGGGGTTGAGCAACATGGATGTCGCGAGAGCCCCGATGGGCCAGGGATGGCCCGTCGGGGCGTGCCCCAGAAACTTCGATTCAACGAGGGAATTTTTCGCCTAAGCGAAAAACCGGATGATTGGGGCAAGACCTTTGCCTACTTTGCGTGGGGCGGCCATCCGTCGTTTGGCAAAGTAGGTCGCCCGAGGGGGCGAAACCCAATACCTCCACGCACGCCGAAGCGGCGCAGAACTCCTAACCCAAATGCATCGCGAACAAGGTCCGCTACAGCCAGGCAGGGATCAGTCCCAGGGCTTGCCCTTGGTCCCCCGCTCCACCGGCACACGCTGCTGCATCGCCGCCTTGGCCAGCAGGTGCGCGCTCACCGGCGCGGTGATGAAGAGAAACACGGTGATCAGGATTTCATGCAGGCTGACGCCTTCGCCACGCGTGCTGAAATACAGCAGCGAAGCCAGGACGATTCCGCCCACGCCGAGGGTCGAGGCCTTGGTCGGCGCATGCAGACGCGTGTAGAAGTCCGGCAACCGGTACAGGCCGATGGCGCCAAGCAGGGCGAACAGGCTGCCGGCCAGCAACAGCAGGCACACCAACGCTTCAATGATCATTCGATGATGTCTCCCCGCAGGAGGAACTTGCACAGCGCCACGGTGCTGACGAAGCCCATCACCGCGATCAGCAGCGCCGCCTCGAAGTACAGGCCGCTGCCCTTCCAGATGCCGAACAGCACGATCAACGCGATGGCTTTGATCGACAGGGTATCCAGCGCGAGGATGCGGTCCGCCACCGACGGCCCGCGGATCAGCCGCGCCACGGTGAGCAGCACGGCGATGCCCAGCAGCGCCAGGCAGATCGGGATCACGATGCCGAGCACGGGAACACCTCCTTCAGCGGCGCCTCATAGCGAGCCTTGATGTCCGCCACCAGCGCCTGTGGATCGGGTACGTCGATGCCGTGGACCAGCAGCGTGCGACGGTCGGCGGACAGGTCAGCGGAACAGGTGCCCGGGGTCAGGGTGATGACGCTGGCAAGGATGCTGATGGCCAGATCATCGGTCAGCTCCAGCGGTATTTCCACGAAGCCCGGGCGCAGATTCGCCTTCGGCCCCAGCACCAGTTTCGCCACCTGCAGGTTGGCCACGACTATGTCGTAGAGCACCAGGCCGATAAAACGCACCAGCAAGCCCGGCCGCTGGATGCGCGGCGCGGCCAGCAGCAGATTGCGGCACAGCAGCGGAATGCTCAGGCAGAGGAAAGCGCCGAGCAGCCAGTGGCCGAGGGAGAAATCGTTGACCAGCAGCAGCCAGCTCAGCAGCAGCATGCCGCTGAGCAGCGGGTGTGGTAGGACGCGCCGGATCATGCGCCACCTCCCAGCAGGATCGCCTGGCGGTAGAGCCCGGCGTCCAGCAACTGCGCGGCCGTGGCCTGTGCATAAGTGATCAGCGGCCGCGCGGCGACCACCATCAGTGGTGCGCTGGCCAGCAGGCCGAAGGTCGCCAGCATCTTCACCGGCTCACGATCGGCACTGCCCAGCACGCTCAGCCCGGTGCGCCAGAACAGCGTGCTGCCGGCGCGGCTCAGGGCGATAATGGTCACCAGCCCGCTGACCAGCACCACGCTCCAGAGCACGATGGCTTCGCTGCCACCGCTCACCGAGCGCAGCAGCATCAGCTTGCCGAGGAAACCAGACAGCGGCGGCAAGCCGGCGACGGCAATGGCGCCGAAGAAGAAAGCCCCGCCCAGCAGGTGCGGCTGCAACAGGGCCGGCCCTCGGACCAGCTGGCCGCCTTTGTCGCCGCGCTGGCGTGCGATCAGGTCGGCGAGCAGGAACAGGCCGCCCGCCACCCAGATGCTGTGCAGCAGGTAATAGAGTGCGGCAGAGAGTGCCTCCGGCGTGCCCAGCGCGATGGCCGCCAGCAGCGTGCCGGCGGAGACCACCACGAGGTACGAAAGCAGCCCCTGCAACGTGGTCGCCGCCAGCGCACCCAGCGCACCGGCCGCGATACCGGCCAGCGCCAGCGGCCACAGCCAGGCCTGCGCCAGATTCGCCAGCTCGCCGGCCTGGTCGCCGAAGATCAGCGTGTACACGCGCAGGATCGAATAGATGCCCACCTTGGTCATGATCGAGAACAGCGCCGCCACCGGCGCGCTGGCCTCGGCATAGGCTTTGGGCAACCAGAAGTACAGTGGCAGCAGCGCCGCCTTGAGGCCGAACACCACCAGCAGCAACAGTGCAGCCGCCCGCACCAGCGGCGCCTGCTCGGCGCTCAGTTGCGCCACGCGCTCGGCCATGTGCGCCATGTTCAGCGTGCCGGTGATGCCGTAGAGCGTGCCCACGGCGATGAGAAAGAACGCCGAGCCGACCAGGTTGAGCACCACGTAATGCACACCCGCGCGCACCCGCCCTGCCCCGCCACCATGCAACAGCAGTGCATAGGAGGCGATCAGCAGGATTTCGAAGAACACGAAGAGGTTGAACAGGTCGCCGGTGAGGAAGGCGCCATTCAATCCGAGCAACTGGAACTGGAACAGTGCGTGGAAACGTTTGCCGCGCCGGTCATCCCCGCGCACCGCGTAGATCAGCGCGAGGCTGGCAAGCAGCGCGGTGGCAGCGATCATCAGCGCGCTGAGGCGGTCCAGCACCAGGATGATGCCGAACGGCGGCTGCCAGTTGCCCAGCGCATAGAACTGCACAACGCCGCTGTCGGCCTGTTGCAGCAATACGGCGGAAAGCGGCAGCAACGCCAGGGTCGCGAGCAGCGACAGCCCACGCTGCGCGCGCTCACCCATGAGCAGCAGCGCGCAGCCGGCGAACAGCGGCAGCAGGACGGGCAGTATCAGCCAGTGGTTCATCGGCTCTGCTCTCCTTCGTGGCCATCACCGCCATCCACATGATCGCCGCCGGTATCCGCCAGCCCGCGCAGGGCCAGCACGATGACGAAGGCGGTCATGGCGAAACCGATGACGATGGCGGTCAACACCAACGCCTGGGGGATCGGGTCACCGGCATTGGCGACCTTGCCGATCACCGCCGGGTCGCCGGCCAGCCGGCCCATGGCGAAGAGGAACAGGTTCACCGCGTAGGACAACAGGGTCAGCCCGAGTACGACAGGAAAAGTGCGCGCCCGCAGCAGCAGGTAGACGCCGCTGGCGGTCAGCAGGCCGAGGGCGATGGCGAACAGCGCTTCCATCAGGGCGCCTCCTTGGACAACAGCGGCTCCGGTGGTGCAGTGACCGAACCAAGGCCCGAGAGGATCAATAGCGTCGCACCGACCACGGTGAAGTACACGCCCAGGTCGAACAGCATGGCAGTGGCCAGTTCGATCTCACCCACCAGCGGGATATGGAAATGGCCGAACGCCGAGGTGAGGAACGGGAAGCCGAAGAACCAGGCGCCCAACCCGGTGAGCCCGGCGATCAGCACACCGAGGCCAGCGAGACGGCCGTAGTCCAGCGGCAGGCGCGTGCTCACCCAGCGGCTGCCGCAGGCGATGTACTGGAGGATCAGCGCGACCGACGTGATCAGCCCGGCGATGAAGCCGCCGCCGGGCAGGTTGTGCCCGCGCAGGAAGATGAATACCGAGACCAGCAGCGCCAACGGCAACAGCAGGCGCGATAGCGTGGCAAGGATCGGCGGGAAGCGGTCCTTCGCCCAGGCGCGGCCATCTTCATCGCCGTCGCGGCGCAGCAGGCGCAGGCCGTCGAGCAGTGCGAAGATGCCAACCGCGGCAATCGCCAGCACGGTGATCTCGCCGAGGGTATCAAAACCGCGGAAGTCGACCAGGATCACGTTCACCACGTTGTGCCCGCCGCCACCCGAAACGCTGTTCTCCAAGTAGTAGCCGGCAATACTGTCGTACGGCCGAGTCAGCACGGCGTAGGTCAGCAGCGTGACCATCAGGCCGGCGCCCAGGGCGATCAGGAAATCGCGCAAGCGGCGCAGGCTGCTGGAAGTCTTCGGCGTGCGTGCCGGCAGGTAGTAGAGCGCCAGCATCAGCAGGACCATGGTCACCACTTCCACCGACAGCTGCGTGAGCGCCAGGTCCGGCGCGGCGAAGCGGGCGAAGGCCAGCGCCACCAGCAGGCCGGCGATGCTGAGGATGACCAGCGCAGTCAGGCGCTGACGGTGGAACCAGACGGTGAGCGGCCCGGCGATCGCCAGCAGCACCAGGCCCAGCGCAGTAATGCCGTCCAGCGGCGTCTGTGCAAGGTCGCCCTGGATGCCGGGCAACGGCGCAAGACCTGCGAACACGACGACCACGGCGGCCAGTACCAGCAGCATCGAATAACGTTGCAGCGAGCCGTTCTCCAGGTAACCGGTGATGCGCGCGGCGAAGCGCACCACACGCTGTACCTGCTGCTCGAATACCAGCTTGGCATCCATCGCCGGCAGCCCGGCGTACCAGTCGAACAGCGGCTTGCGCAGCACATAGAGCAACACGCCGCCGGCGGTGGCGACGAAGCTCATGGCCAGCGGCGCGTTGAAGCCGTGCCAGATCGCCAGGCTGTACTCGGGCAGCGCGCCGTTCAGGCTCGACGCGGCGGCTCCCGCCAGCAGCGGGCCGACGATGATGCCCGGCATGATGCCGACCAGCAGGCAGATCAGCACGAGGATTTCCACCGGCACCTTCATGTAGCGCGGCGGCTCGTGGGGGTGCGGGTTGGGCAGATTGATCGGCTCGCCGTTGAAGAACACGTCGTGGATAAAGCGCACCGAATAGCTCACCGAGAACAGCGCGCCGACGGTGGCCAGCGCCGGGATCAGCCAGTTGAAGCTGCCCATCATGTTCTGCGCCAGGGTCTCGCCGAAGAACATTTCCTTGCTGAGGAAACCGTTGAGCAGCGGCACGCCCGCCATCGACGCCGACGCCACCATCGCCAGCACGGCGGTGTGCGGCATGTACTTCCACATGCCGTTGATACGACGCATGTCGCGGCTGCCGGTCTCGTGGTCGATGATCCCGGCGGCCATGAACAGCGAGGCCTTGAAGGTGGCGTGGTTGATGATGTGGAAGATCGCCGCGACATTGGCCATGGGCGAATCCAGGCCGAACAGCAAAGTGATCAAGCCCAGGTGGCTGATGGTGGAATACGCCAGCAGGCCCTTGAGGTCATTCTGGAACAGCGCGATGAAGGCGCCCATCAGCAGGGTCGCCAGGCCGGTAAGGCTGACCAGGTAGAACCACAGGTCATTGCCCGACAGCAGCGGATACAGGCGCGCCAGCAGGAAGACGCCGGCCTTCACCATGGTCGCCGAGTGCAGGTAAGCCGACACCGGCGTCGGCGCCGCCATCGCATGGGGCAGCCAGAAATGGAACGGGAACTGTGCGGATTTGGTGAACACGCCCAGCAGCACCAGGCACAACGCCAGCGGGAACAGCGGGCTGGCCTGCAGCACCTCGCGGGCGCCGAGCACGGTGGAGAGTTCGAAGCTGCCAACCACATGGCCGATCAGCAGGATACCGGCCAGCAGCGCGAGGCCGCCGCCACCGGTCACCGCGAGCGCCATCCGCGCGCCCTTGCGCGCATCCGAGCGATGGCCCCAGAAGCCGATCAGCAGGAACGACGACAGGCTGGTCAGTTCCCAGAACACCAGCATCAGCAGCAGGTTTTCGCTGAGCACCACACCAAGCATGGCGCCCATGAACAGCAGCAGGAAGGCGAAGAAGCGCCCGGCGGGCTCCTTCTCCGACAGGTAATAGCGGGCGTAGAGGATCACCAGCAGGCCGATGCCGAGGATCAGCAGGGCGAACAGGAAACCCAGGCCGTCCAGACGCAGGCTGAGGTTCAGGCCCAGCTCCGGCAACCAGTCCACGCGCTGGATGTGCGGATCGCCACTCAGCACCGAGCGCTGGCCCAGCAGCAGGATCAACCCCGCGAGCGGCACCAGCCCAGTGGCGGCAGCGCAGGCGGTACGGCCGAAACGCTCAGCCAGCAGCGGCAGCAATACCCCGAAGAAAGGCAGCGCGATGATCAGCGCCAACGTCATGACCCACTCCTTTTCACCGCCGGGCGGCGTCCAGACAAACAACACCGCGCGAAGGCGGCCGGCTTGCAACGGCGACGATTATCCATATCTATCGATTACACGTCATGGATTGAAGTATTACGAAAATACAAGTCTGAGCCGCGCCCGCATTGAGCTGCGCCGGAATTCCGATCTCCCAAACGATAGCGCGCGACAGTCGAAACGACTGTCGCGCGCTGGGTTTCGCTGGCTGCCAGGGTGGGCAGCCGTTGCCGGTCAGTGGGCGACGCGGCTGGTACCGTTGACGGTCAGGATGCGCACGCGCTCGCCAACGCGGAACACGGCGCCTTCGTCGACCTGCTGGACGTAGGCGCGGGTGCTGCCGTCGTCTTCACGAACGGTGATTTCCACGCCCTGGGTGCGGGTCAGGCCTTCTTCGGTGGCTGCACCGAGCAGGCCGCCGGCCACGGCACCGATGATCGCGGTGACATAGCTACCCTTTCCGCCACCGATGGCGCTGCCGCCGATACCGCCGACCGCGGCGCCGGCAACGGAGCCGATCGGAGTCTTGGTGCCTTCGATCTTCACGGGGCGCAGGGCCTGGATGGTACCCATGCGAACATTCTGCACGGTGCGTGCTTCTTCACGGGTATAGGTGTCGCCGGTCAGGCTGGACTGGCAACCGCCGAGGGTCATGGCCAGGGCAGCGAAAGTCACGGCGATCAGGGCAGTTTTACGCATTAGGGAACCTCCGAGTAGGGCTACGACTATTAGACTCCGACGACAGCCCGCCTGTCACGCCAGGTCATGAAACAGCTGATCTCGATTCAGCTTTTGTACAGTTTGTGCCACTTCGACGGAAAACGCCTGCTTTGGCTCAGTTTTTCGTACACCCGGATGCGCTAGCCTGGCATCCGCAGAAGGAGCATCCCGCTTGGACTATTTCATCATCGTCGTCACCACCGCCGCCGGCCTGTATTTCCACTGGTGGATTTACTGGCGCATCCGTCGCTGGATGGATCGCGACCTGGCGCTGTCGCTGGCCGGCGATGATCCGCAGAAGCGTGTCTATCTGTTGCAACGCCTGGCCGATGCCAAGCGCGAGAAGGTAAAGCGCCGCGACCTGCCCGACTGGCTGCAGCGCGCCGCAGACGATTACCGCGCGGCCTGAGCCAGCGACCAGAAGCGCGCCAGGGCTTCGGCGCGGTTTTCCAATTCCTGCGCCGCCCGCGCGCAGGCATCAGCGAGAGTGATCGGCCCCGGCGCCAGGCTGAACGCTGCTTCGATTCCGACTTCGCGCAATTCGGCCAGCCCTTCGCCCACACTGCCCGCCAGCGCGATCACCGGCACACCCGCACGCCGCGCCACATGAGCCACGCCCACCGGCGTCTTGCCGTGCAGGCTCTGGCCATCCAGCCGCCCTTCCCCGGTGATGACCAGCGAGGCGCCGGCCAACGCCGACTCCAGCTCCGACAACTCGGCGATCAGCTCGATGCCCGGACGGAAGCGCGCCTTGAGGAAGGCCCGGCAAGCGAAGCCCAGACCACCCGCTGCACCGACGCCGGGGAACAGGCTGTGATCCTGCCCGAGGGCCAGCGCCGCGACTTCGGCGAAGCGCTTGAGCGCGCCGTCCAGCTGCTGCACCTGCGCCGGGTTCGCGCCCTTTTGCGGGCCGAATACCGCAGAGGCGCCATGCGGGCCACAGAGCGGATTGTTCACGTCGGCGGCCACTTCGACCTCGACATCGCCCAGTCGCGGGTCGAGGTTCGACAGGTCGATGCGCTCCAGGTCCGCGAGCCGAGCGCCGCCGGCGCCCAACTCATTGCCCTGGCCATCACGGAAACTCACACCGAGCGCCTGCAGCAAACCCAGTCCACCGTCGTTGGTGGCGCTGCCGCCCAGGCCGATGATGATCTTCTTCGCACCAGCATCCAGCGCCTCGCGAATCAACTCTCCCGTGCCACGACTGGTGGTACGGGTGGCATCGCGCTGACCTTCCGGCACCCAGTGCAGGCCGCTGGCGGCGGCCATCTCGATGACTGCAGTGGCGTCCTCCAGCCAGCCCCAGTGGGCTCTCACCGGCTGCTCCAGCGGGCCGCAGACTTCCAACTCGCGGCGCTCCCCCGGCCGCGCCGCCAACACCGCGTCCACCGTACCCTCACCGCCGTCAGCCATCGGTCGCAGCAGGGTTTCGTCGCCGGGCCGTGCGCGCAGCCAGCCGCGAGAAATGGCCTCGGCGACCCCGGGGGCGGAGAGGCTTTCCTTGAAGGAGTCGGGGGCGATAACGACTTTCATGGGGACGGTCCGTTGTGCGGGAGGATGGAGGGCATCCTACACCGCCGCACGGTTTTCCCGAGGTGCGTAGGAGCGGACTTTGTCCGCGATGGGTCCGATTCGCGCCGGAAATCATCGCGGACAAAGTCCGCTCCTACACCCTGCTCATCTTCGGAAGAGGTTCAGGGAGCGAGGCGCTCGCGCACCCAGGTGCCGTTCTCGACGCGGTAGTTGAGGCGATCATGCAGGCGGCTCGGACGGCCCTGCCAGAACTCGATACGACTCGGCAACAGGCGGTAGCCACCCCAGAAATCCGGGCAACTCGGCGCACTGTCGGCGAAGCGTTGCTCAGTCTCGGCCAGCAGGTGCTCCAGTTCGCCACGGCCGTCGATCACCCGGCTCTGCGGCGAGGCCCAGGCACCCAGGCGACTGCCCAATGGGCGCACGCGGTAGTAGGCGGCGGATTCTTCGGCGGAGACTTTCTCGACCCGCCCCTCGATGCGCACCTGGCGCTCCAGCGCCGGCCAGAAGAAGGTCATGGCTGCGCGCGGGTTTTCTCCGAGTTGCTGGCCCTTGGCGCTTTCGTAGTTGCTGAAGAAGGTGAAACCGCGCTCGTCCAAGCCCTTGAGCAGGAGCACACGGCAGTGTGGCTGGCCGTCGGCGTCCACGGTGGCAAGCATCATCGCGTTGGGTTCGACCGGCAGTTGCTCGGTCTTCACCGCGTCTTCGAACCACTGATTGAACAGGGTGAAGGGTTCGGCGGGGGCCTGGGTCTCGGTCAGTCCGTCACGGGTGTATTCGCGGCGCATATCGGCCAGGGTCTGGGCCATCGGAAATCTCCTGCAGAAGAAGTCCTTAAGCTTATCCAGAGTTACGCCTTCGCGCTTGATCCACGACAAGCGTCATTCCGCCCGGAATGACGCTTTGCGTGTTGAGGATCAGTTGGCCTGGGCGAGCGCCAGCAGGCTGGTGCGCTGGGTCACCAGCACTTCGACACGGCGGTTCAGCGCACGGCCTTCGGCGCTGGCGTTGTCGGCGCGCGGCAGGCTGGAGCCAACGCCCTTCAGGCGCAGGCGGTCGGCGCCCAAGCCGCTCAGGCGGAAGATCGAGGAGACCGCCTGGGCGCGCTGCAGGCTGACCTTGTCGTTGGTCAGCTTGTCGCCCGAGCTGTCGCTGTGGCCGAGCACCAGCACGCCGCTTTCCGGATCGTTCTGCAGCATCTTCGCCACGTTGCCCAGCGGTGCCAGGGTAATCGGCAGCAGCAGCTCAGGACGCTTGGGGTTGAAGGAACCTTCCACTGGGGCGATCAGCACCAGGGCGTCCTCACGGCGCTCGACGGTGAACTTGCTGCCGGCTACTGCTGCACGCAGGGACTTCTCGTGCTGATCCAGCCACTCCTTGGTGACCTTGGTGTCCTGCGGCTTGGCGGCATTCCCGGCGCCCGGTGCACTGTCGCTCACTCCGAACGGCCACCACCAGTGGCCACCGGGCTGCTTGCTGCCAGCCTCGGCGACCTTGGGCGCCACTACCGGCTTCTTCTCCGGAGCGGGCGCTGCGGCGGTCACTTCCTCATCACCGCCGAAGGGCCACCACCAGTGTCCGCTACCGGCAGCGGGCTTGGCTGCAGCCGCGGTGCTTTCCGGGGCATTGGCCGGGGCCTGGGACTGGAACTGGCTGCAGGCGGAAAGGCCGACGCACAGGGCAAGGGTGGAGACTTTCAGCGAATTCGAGAACAGCAGGTTCATGGGGGCGATTCCATAAGTCGGAACATGAAGAGAGGCCGGGCGCGGCCGACAGGCGGCAGCCCCTGACTTCAGCAATCAGCTTAAGAGTTGTACATAACTTACTCAGTTGGAACGAGATTTTAATCCCGAACTGACGAGCGGCGCATGTCTGCGCCCAGGAGAACGCCGTCACACCTCGCAAGCGCGACGGCAAAAGCGGACGACCTTAAGAAGGTGCGGCGGGAGGAAGGTTCCTCCCGCTCGTCGCTACAGGCAGTCGCCGGCGAGGCGCGCCAGGCGCTGGGCGCGCGGGTCCATCAGCACGTAGGGGCCAAGGGTGTTGACGACGAAGCCGAAAGCCAGCTGGCGGTCCGGATCGGCGAAGCCGATGGAGCCACCGGCCCCCGGATGACCAAAGGCCTGCGGGCCGAGGCCGTAGGTGGCGTTGGCCACGCTTGGCTGGTCAAGCATGCAACCCAGACCGAAGCGCGTACAGGTCAACAACGTTCGATCCTCGCCAACGGCATGCTCGCGGGTGAGCTCGGCCAGCAGCGCGTCATCCAGCAGTTTGCCCTGCAGCAAACCGTTGTAGAAACCGGCCAGCGAGCACGCATTGCCGTGGCCATTGGCCGCGGGTTGCGACATGCGCCGCCATTCCGGCTTATTGGTGCTGGTGAGCACCGAGGGCGGATTGGTGAAGGCGCGGGTGGAGAGTGCGGCGGCGTCGGTCATCATGGTGCGCAGCAGGCGTTGCGCCGCGGCATCGCCCAGGTTGCCCTTGCCACGAGCAATGTGTGCCACGCGGTGGAACTCGGTGTCATCCAGGCCGATGTGGAAATCCAGCCCCAGCGGCCGCGCCGTACGTTCGACGATGGCGGCGCCCGGCTCGCGGCCGTCTACACGGCGGATCACTTCGCCGATCAGCCAGCCGTAGGTGATGGGTGCATAGCCGTGTTCGGCACCGGGCTTCCACCAGGGCGTTTCGGCGGCCAGCGCGGCCGTCATGGTCGACCAGTCATACAGTGCCTCAGGCGCCAGCGGCTCACGGATCGCCGGCAGGCCAGCGCGATGGCAGAGGAGTTGGCGCACGGTGAGACCCTGCTTGCCGGCCTGCTCGAATTCCGGCCAGTAGCGCGCCACCGGCGCGTCCAGATCCAGCCGTCCCTCCCCCACCAGTTGCAATGCGGCGACAGCCGCGAAGGTCTTGGTGCAGGAGAACAGGTTGAGCAGCGTATCGGCCTGCCAATCCTGACCCGGCTCCTTGCCCGCGCTGCCGGCCCAGAGATCGACCACCGTCTCGCCGCCGACCTGGATGCACAGCGCCGCGCCGCGCTCCTGCGGGTCTTCGAACAGCGCGCTGAAGGCATCGGCAACGGGAGTGAAGCGCGGATCACAGTGGCCGTTCAGGGTCATCTCAAACTCCGGAAATGAGCAGGGGCGAAGACGCCATTCTTTCAGCGCGCTCCGCCCCTGGGAACCCTGCCGAAGGCAGGGTGTGGTCTCACGAATGTCGGATCATCGCCGCACCCTCACTGCGATGCTTCTTCCTCATCGTCGCTGTCGTCGTCAGCCGGCTCGGCTTTGGGCGCGGGTTCCGGCGCCACCTTGGCGGCGGCGCGGGCCTGCTCGTCGATGCCTTTCAACGTCTGCTGGTTGGCCTTGCGCACGGCGTCGACGAAGCCGGTGAACGGCAGGTCGGTGATGCCGACCAGGCCGATATGGCCGTTCTCGCCGTCGAGCAGGCGGCCGGTCACCGGCTGGTCGAGGTACTGGAACCAGTGCGCACCGACGATGTTCGGCTCCTTCGCCGCCTCGGCGAGGAAGCGCTGGTACGCCTCGCCGCGCTGCTGTTCGTTGTACACCTCGGCGACGCCGCCCCAGAACGGCCCGCGATCGCGGGAGCCGAAATGGAATTCGGTGATCAGCACCGGCTTGTCCAGGCTGCGCACGTAGTTGCTGTCGAAGCCCTGCTGCGGCAGCGGCACGTAGAGGTTGAAGCTGAGGATGTCGCAGTACTTCGCGCAGGAGGCCAGCGCCTCCGGCGTGCTGACGGCGAAGCGCGGGCCGAGCAGCAGGTGGTTCGGCGCATGCCACTGCAGCGAGTCTTTCAGGGTCTTGAAGTACTGGTCGGCGTAAAGGCGCAGGAAGGCGCTGTAGTCCTGAGCGATGGCCGGGTGTGCCTCGCTCGGCATCGGCGCCTGGTAGCCCGGCGCATCGAGGTCTTCCCAGGAGCCCAGCTGCACGCCCCAGGCCTCGACGAGCTGCTCGTGGTCCTCGTACTTGTCTTTGAGCTGCTTGATGAAGGCACGCTTGGCCGGGCTGTCGGTGGACAGCTTGAGTGTGCCGAAGGCCAGCGCGAAGTGCGCCACGTCGTCGTCACCCCGGCCGGCCCAGGCCAGTTCGTTGTCGGCGTAGTAGCCCAGCAGCCAGGCGTCCTCGCGGTGATCGCGTGCGGCGATGGCGATGGCGCGTTCGGCGGCCATGGCGAAGCGCGGGTCGAACGGGTCGGGCATGGCGCCCCACCAGTCGTAGCCGGTGCTGACCGTGGCGTAGTCGCCGCTGATGGACAGCGGCACGCTGTAGGGCATGCGCGGATCATCGGCGAAGGCCGGATCGCTCCAGTCGCCCAGGGTGTTGAAGCCCCAGGAAGCGAGGCGCTGCACGGTGCGCTCACGCCAGGCGGCTGCCGCGGCGTCGCCGGTCAGTCCACCGTCGGCGCGGAAGCGGTTGGCGGCATAGAAATCGAACCAGCGGCCATTGCCGAAGGCACGGCCCTGCTGGGCGCCAACGCCACTGCGATCGTCGCGCTGACCGTAGAAGGCGGCCAACGGCTCGTCTTCCTTCGGCAGGCTGGCGAACATGTATTCGCGGCCTTCAACGTAGGTCTGACTGCTGTCGGCGTTCACCGCGTTGACACCCATGGACCAGAACGAATGTCCTTCCGGCGTCACCAGCCACCAGCGGCCATTGCGCTTCTCGGTGCGGAAGAAACCAGTGCCTTCGAAGGCCGGGCCATCGAGCAGGCCGCCAAAGGCATCGCGGCCGGCCCCCGGTTTCCACTTGCTCAGTTGCTCGCCTTCGGCTTTCCAGGCGCTGGCCAGTTGCTCAGGACTCTTCACCTTTTCCGGCCAGTCGCTGCGGGTGGACTGGCCGAAGCTGTCGACGATGCCGGCGTAGGCCTTGTGGTATTCGTCGTTGCCGGCACGGGTACCGAAGCGGCCGACGAGAATGTCCTGCGCCGCCTTGGGCGAAGTCAGGAACAGCTTCACCGCGCCGACCTGGCTGCGATTCAGCTCGCCAGTGACCTTGCTCGCCAGCAGCAGGCGCTGGCCATCCTGGGTGACCGGCATCGGCGCGCCGGCGCGCATGCCGAAATCTTCCGGGGCGATGGCGTGCAGCGGGATCACCAGCGTCTGCGCCGGCCCCGGCGGCAGGGCAATGCTGGCGCGCAGGCCGGGAGCGCCGGCGACGCCTTCGATTTCCACTTCCAGGGTGATGGCCCAGTCCATGGCGTTCTGGATACGGAGGCTGACGCTGTCGGCCTGGGACCAGTCCCAACTGCCGTTCGAGGGTGCCAGGCGCAGGGTCGGCTGCGGCGCGGGGTTGAAGTTCACCCGGCGCAGGATCTCGCCTTCGGGCGTGGCCTCGGCGGTGGAACTGGGCAAATCGGCGTTCTGCGTGGTGACCGTGACCACGGCCATGGGCTTGACGAAGTTGAACAGGGTTTCATTGCCGCCGGCCGACCAGGCCGGGGCGCTGGCGATGGCCAGGCTGAGCAGCAGAGGCAGATGCCAACGCATCGAGGTCATGGATTCGAGTCCTTGCAACACGCCCGCCGGCTGGCGGGCGTTCGTTTGACAGCAAGCGCGGGAGCTCGCTCCCGCACACTCAGGCTATTTCGCGGCGGAAAGGCGGCAGTGCGTTAAGAATGGCCTTGCCGTAGCGTTGCGTCACGACGCGACGATCCAGCAGCGTGATGGTGCCGCGATCCTGCTCGGTCCGCAGCAGTCGGCCGCAGGCCTGCACCAGGCGCAGCGAGGCGTCGGGCACGGCGATCTCCATGAAGGGATTGCCGCCGCGCGCCTCGATCCATTCCGAGAGCGCCGCTTCCACCGGGTCATCCGGCACGGCGAAGGGAATCTTGGCGATCACTACGTGCTCGCAGTAGGCGCCGGGCAGGTCCACCCCTTCGGAAAAGCTCGCCAGACCGAACAGCACGCTCGGTTCGCCATCATCCACTCGCGAACGGTGCTTGTTCAGGGTTTCCTGCTTGGACAGGTTGCCCTGGATCAGCACACGCTTGCGCCAGTCGCGGTCCAGGCCGTCGAAGACTTCCTGCATCTGTTTGCGCGACGAGAACAGGATCAGCGAACCACGCGAACCTTCGACTATCTCCGGCAACTCGCGAATGATCGCGCCGGTATGCGCGGCGGCATCGCGCGGGTCGGCCTTGAGGTCAGGCACGCGCAGCACGCCGGCATCGGCGTGGTGGAATGGGCTCGGCACCACAGCCGTGACAGCCGCGCGCGGCAGGCCGGCGCGCATGCGATAGCGGTCGAAGGTGCCCAGCGCGGTGAGGGTCGCGGAGGTCACCAGCACGCCGTAAGCCACGTTCCACAGGTTGCGGCGCAGGGTCTCGGCGGCGAGGATCGGGCTGGCGTTGGCCTCGATGTCGTAGAAGGTGCCGCTCTCGGCGAGGGTCAGCCAGCGCGCCATGGGCGGGCTGTCTTCGGGGTCCTCGCTGGTGAAGGCAGTCCACAGTTCCCAGTTGCCCTGGGCGCGGGACAGCAGGCTGCCGAACAGCGGGTACCACTCCTCGGCCTGGTGGCTGGCGATGCCGACACTGCCCTCTCCGTCCATGGCTTCCTTGAGCAGTTCGGTCAGACGGGTGAAGAGGTCGGTGAGCTTGGAGAAGCCCTTCTTCAGCTCGATGCCCATCTCGCGGATGTGCTCGGGGATCACCCCGCCCTCGAAGCGATGGCGGGGCCGCTCGCGGCCTTCCATATCTTCGCCGGCGCGGAAGTCGCCGACTTCCTCACAGGCGGTGAACATGAATTGCTGGTGCGTACGCAGCTCGCGAGCCAGTTCCGGCACCTGCTCGATCAGGCGGCCGAGGTCGCCCGGCAGCGGGTTCTGCGCCAGCAGCTTGGTCAGGTTCTTCTCCACCTGGCCCAGCCAGTCAGCGGTGGCGCGCAGACGGGTGAAGTGGGCGAAGTGGCCGATGGCCTTGTCCGGCAGGTGGTGGCCTTCGTCGAACACGTAAAGGGTGTCGCGCGGGTCCGGCAGGATCGCGCCGCCACCGAGGGCGAGGTCAGCCAGCACCAGGTCATGGTTGGTGACGATCACGTCGACCTTGGTCATGCCTTCGCGCGCCTTGTAGAAGGCGCACTGCTGGAAGTTCGGACAATGGCGGTTGGTGCACTGGCTGTGGTCGGTGGTGACCTGCGCCCACTGTGCGTCCTCGATGGCCTCGGGCCAGGAGTCGCGGTCGCCGTCCCAGCGATTGCCCGCCAGGCGCTCGATCATCTGGTTGAACAGCTTGGTCGAGGTCTCGTCCACGTCGATGCGGAAGCCTTCCTCCTCGAACAGCTGGGCGGTGGCGCTCTGCGCCTGGCCTTCCTGCAGCAGATGGTCGAGCTTGGACAGGCACATGTAGCGCCCGCGCCCCTTGGCCAGGGCAAAGCTGAACGACAGGCCGGAGTTGCGCAGCAGGTCGGGCAGGTCCTTGTGAACGATCTGCTCCTGCAGGGCGACGGTGGCGGTGGCGACTACAAGGCGCTTGCCGGCGGCCTTGGCGCAGGCAATGGCGGCGAGGCTGTAGGCGACGGTCTTGCCGGTGCCGGTGCCGGCTTCCACGGCGACCACGGCGGCATCGCCCAGGCGATGGCCCTCCTCGTCGCTGGCGATGGTCCCCAGGACCTTGGCGACTTCGGCGATCATCAGGCGCTGACCGTAGCGCGGCTTGAGTTCCTTGGCCTCGAGGAAGCGCGAGTAGGCGCCCTGGATCGTGGCCTTGAGTTCGGTGCTGAGCATGGACTTCCCGGGCCCCGGATAAGCCTGGATGGACACATCCGGATGCTGGATAAATTTTCAGTGGTTCGATGGGGCGGCTATGATAGCGCGACTGACCACAACCGCCAGCGGAGATCGTCCGAATGACACCCTTTGCCTTCGTCTATGCCCTGCACCTCCTGGCCGCCCTGGTCTGGGTCGGCGGCATGTTCTTCGCCTGGATGGTGCTGCGCCCGGCCGCCGTCGCCGCGCTGGAGGCACCCGCCCGGTTGAAGCTGTGGCTGGAGGTGTTCCCGCGCTTCTTCCGCTGGGTGTGGGCCGCGGTGATCCTGCTGCCGGTGACTGGCGTGGGCATGCTGCACCTGAGCTTCAACGGCATGGCCGGCGCGCCGCGCTACGTGCAGGTCATGATGGGACTGTATGTCGCAATGCTCGCGCTGTTCCTGCGCATCCAGACGCTGCAGCTGCCGGAACTGCGCCGCGCCGTGGGCGCCGAGGACTGGCCGGCCGGCGGCGCCGCGCTGGGCAAGATCCGCAAGACCGTGGGCCTGAACCTGCTGATCGGCATGGCACTGGTGGCTTTCGTCGCCGCTCGCCCGCACTGGTAAGCCTGCGCACTGCCAAGAAAAAAGCCCGCGCGGTAACCGGGCGGGCTTTTTCTCGAGGACATCGATTCAGAAGCGTTTCACGTCCAGGCGGCCTTCGCTGCCCTTCGCCCCTTCCGCACCGCCCTGCCCTTGCGCACCGGGCTTCTCGCCCGCCACCGAATAGAACCAGCAGCCCTTCTCGCTGCTGCGCGGTCCGGCCTTGCCGGGCTTGCCGCCTGCTCCGCCAGCGCCGCCTTCCAGACGCACCTTGACCTTGGCAACATCGAACTGCTCCGGCACTTCCAGGCGCACCACGCCGCCGGGCGCGCCTGTCTGGCCATCGGCGCCGTTCTGGCCGTCGCCGGCGGATTTCCCACTACCCCACAGGCAACCGGAGGTCTGCGCGCTGCCGCCATCCAGGCCGTCATAGCCCGGTGCGCCAACGCCGCCACGAACGTCGATCAGCAGGTTTTCCACCGCCACATCCTGCAGCCGCAACACCAGGTTCCGACCGCCGCTGGCGGGCTTCTCGAAGCTGCCTGAACTGCCCTGCGCGGCGATCACACTGCCATCGGCGAGTGTGCCGTGCTGCACATCGATCTGCAGCGCATCGCTGCCGGGGAACACGCCGATCCGCGCATTCTTCGCCAGATCCAGCTCGCCAATCCTCAGCTCCTTGACCCGCGACGGAATCAACAGCGCGCCTTCCGGGCCGACGCTGATGCGATCCAGGCTCAGGCTGTCGCCTTTGACCGGCAGGCGCAGCACGGTGTTGGCTTCCACCGAGACGGTGCCGGCAGCCGAACAGGCCAGCGGGGCGCACAGCGCCAGGCCCAGCAGCGACTTACGCATGGGTATCTCCTTCTACTTTTGCGGGTGCCGGTTGCTCCGCTGCCGACTGCGGCAGGGTAGCGAAGTGGAAGACGCCGAACAGCAGGATCTGCAAGCGGTCCATGCCTGGATGCGGGCGGCCCTGCAGACGCTTGCGCAGCGCCAGGACTTCCAGAATGTGGATCAGCAGGATCAGCGCACCTGCCGCATTGAGCAGCAGAGCAAAGGGATGTGCGAAGGGTTGGATCAGATTGGCCAGCACCGCCAGCCAGAACAACAGGGCAATCAGCTTGCCCAGCCCCAACAACGCTTTCATGAGGTGCCCCCGTGTTTTTCTTTGCCGGGGAACATACGCCTCTGCCCCGACCGATGCCAGTGGCAACCGGGAATGACAAAGGGGGCCACGAAGGCCCCCTCTGCGCACATCACGCCAAAGTTACTGGCGGGTGATCTTGATTTCCACGCGACGGTTCTCGGCGCGGCCTTCCTTGGTCTTGTTGTCCGCGACCGGCTGGCTTTCGCCATAGCCGACGACAGACTTGATGCTGCTGGCAGGTACGCCAGAGTCGACCAGGTAGTTGGACACGGCGTTGGCGCGGCGCTCGGACAGTTTCTGGTTATAGGCGTCGGTACCGATGCTGTCGGTGTGACCGCCAATGTTCAGCTCGGTGCTCGCGGCCTCACCTTTGAGGCGGGTAGCGATGGTGTCGAGCTTGTCCTTGTCCTGTGCATCGATCTTCGACGAGTCGAAGGCGAAGTGCAGGTCACGCACCACGATGGTCTCTTCCTTGGGCAGCGGAGCCGGTGCAGGCTCAGGAGCCGGTGCAGGCGGCGGAACCTCGGCCACTTGCTCTTCGGCGCCATGTACCCAGCAGTAGGACGCACCCAGCACGCCACCAATCAGGGCCCCCCAACCTGCCCAGGCGCTGCTTTCAATGGAACCCAGACCGGCGCCGCCGACACCGCCAACCACGGCACAGGTTGGCCAGTCGGACTTCTGCAACCCTGCGCAACCGGTGAGCAACGTGCTTACCAGCAGCAGGGGTAAAGCGGTCCTTGTGATGCTCATAAAGTTATGTCTCCTCTAATGATCGGGTCTTGACCGACAATTACCGAGTAAAGACGTGACTGACAGAATGCGCCAGCACTAGGCCATATGGGTGTCACACGCTAGTCTTCGTTCATTATTTTTCGCCTTCGACGAGCCCCATGATTTCGACACGCACGCCGCAACAAGCCCTTGCCGCCCTGCTCGATCGCTACGCACCGCAGCGTCTGCTGCTGGTGGGCGCCAGCCAGATTCCGGCGGTGGACGCCTTTCTCGCGGCGCATCCGGATTGCGAACTGTTTCACGCCGACGCCGGCACTCTGCCAGCGGGACTGGCCAGCCAGCGCTACGACCTCGCGCTGTTGGCCGACTGCCTGGAGCACCTGCCGCGCCGCGATGCACAGCAATTGGTGGGCGGCATTCGCAACCTCAACAGCAGCCGCGTGGCCGTGCTGGTCGACCTCGACGCCGCCCAGGCGCAGGACGCGGACTTCTATGCGCTGGCCATGCAGGCCAGCGAGCGCTTCCAGCGCGACGCCCAGGTGATCACCCTGTTCACCTACGATCTGCACGAATACAAACAGGTCCCGGACTGGCTCAACGCGAAGTTCTGGGCCAACCCGGAAAACTTCGGCAAGTACTGGTGGTGACCATGATCGAACCGACCTGCCCCTGCGGCAGCGGCCGCCCGCTGCCTGATTGCTGTGGACGCTTCCACGCCGGCGTCGCCGCCCCCACCGCCGAGGCCCTGATGCGCTCGCGCTACAGCGCCTACGCGCTGGGCCTGGTGGATTACCTGCGCGACACCACGCTGCCGGCCCAGCAACAGGGCCTGGACCTGGACGCCATCCGCACCTGGAGCCTGGGCAGCACCTGGCTGGGCCTGGAAGTGGTCAGTCATGAGGTGCTCGGTGGTCAGCCGGAGCACGCGCGGGTGACCTTCATCGCCCGCTGGCACGATGCCAGCGGCGAACACAGCCACCGCGAATGCTCGGGATTCGTCCAGCGCGAAGGCCGCTGGTACTTCCTCGACCCCACCGTGCCGATGAAGCTGGGGCGCAACGATCCGTGTCCGTGCGGCGCGGGCGGCAAGTTGAAGAAGTGCTGCGGCCCGTGGATCGAGTAAGACGCCAACTCGCACCACTTGGGGGCAAACAGTGACTCGGCTAGAATCCGCGCTTTTTTCCGGGGCGGCGGTGATTCGCCGCACCGGCTACCCCTGCCGGACCTCGCCATGCTGCTGACCGTTCTCTACATCATCGCCATCACCGCCGAAGCCATGACCGGCGCCCTCTCCGCCGGCCGGCGGAGCATGGACTTGTTCGGCGTGGTGCTGGTGGCCTGCGTCACCGCGCTCGGCGGCGGCTCCGTTCGCGACATGCTGCTGGGCCATTACCCGCTGACCTGGGTGCGTCACCCGGAGTACCTGGCGCTGACCGCTGGCGCGGCGCTGTTCACCGTATTCATTGCACCGCTGATGCGCCATCTGCGCTCGATGTTCCTCGCGCTGGACGCCGTGGGCCTGGTGGCCTTCACCCTGATCGGCTGCCAGGTCAGCCTGGAGATGGGCCACAGCCTGCTGATCGCCGCCGTGAGCGGGGTGATCACCGGAGTGTTCGGCGGCATCCTGCGGGACATCTTCTGCAATGACGTGCCGCTGATCTTCCGTCGCGAGCTGTACGCCAGCGTTTCCTTCGCCAGCGCCTGGTGCTACCTGATCTGCCTGCAGATCGACCTGCCCAAGGAGCAGGCCATGCTGATCACACTGTTCTCCGGCTTCCTGTTCCGCATGCTGGCGATCCGTTTCCGCTGGGAAATGCCCAAGTTCGTCTACAAGGACGACCCGCACCAGGGCGATTGATCAGTCCTGCAGCTTGAGATGGCTGGTGTCCGGTGCAGGGCCAGCGGGAGCCGGTTTGGCCTGGCCCATGTCGCTGCCCACCGGAGCGACGCTGAACTGGCTGAGGTCCACGCGCGGCGCCTGGGCCTCGGGCTTCTCGTCCTGAAGGTCGGCGCCCACCGGGGCAAGGCCAAAGTCCGGCGCTTCCACATCGGCGAAGGCGGCCATGTACTCGTCACGCGGCGCCACTTTCAAGCGGCCCTGCGGTGCAGCGGCGGACGCCGCCGACTGGCCCGGTGCGCTGGCGGGCTCGGCGGGCGGTGGCGGCGCCAGTTCGATTTCCTCGATCTGCGCATCCATGTCGACCACTTCCACGACGGCGCCAGCGCGCTCGATCACACTGCGATACTTTTCCGCGGCCTCGGCGTCGAGGTTGTTCTTGATCACCATGCGGCGGCCGGAAAACAGCAGCTCGATGCGCTGGGCGTCGGCCTGGAACAATCTGGCCAGGTTGGCCTTCACCGTATCGAGCTGAGCACCCGGAACGGTCTGTCCGGAAAACGCGATTTCATAACGGCTCATCTTCACTCTCCTGTGTTAACCCGCCGGTTACATTCGGCCAGTATGGTGCAGCTTCTTTTAACGTAACAACAACTTGCGGCCGAGCAGGTGCTTGGTACACTGGGGCGTCTTGAGGGGTAGACATGAATTATCAGGCGCAAATGATAAGAATTCTCAGCCTGTTCTGGCTGTTCAGCCTTGTTTCGGGCTGCGGCTGGATGACGGGCAATTTCGAGCAACCCGACGTGAAACTGCAGAAAGTAGACGTCGTGAAAGCTCGTTTGCTGGAGCAGGAGTTCGTCCTGCATTTCCGCATCGACAATCCGAATGACTTCAGCCTTCCGGTTCGCGGTCTGGCCTATAAGGTCAAGCTGAACGATATCGACCTGGCCGAAGGTGAGTCGAATAACTGGTTCACAGTGCCGGCCAACGGCCATGAAACCTTCGAAGTACCGGTGACCACCAACCTGTGGCGGCACATGAAGTACATCGTCAAGCTGCTGGAGGACCCGGACAAGCCGATTCGCTATCGCCTCGACGGTGAAGTGAAGACCGGCCTGCTCTTCGGACAGAGCGTGCACATCGCCCGCAATGGCGAGATAATTCCCGGCGATTTCATCCCCGAGTGAGCGTCACCATGAGCCAGGAACCCCACGTACACGGTCCGAACTGCAACCACGACCATGATCATGACCACCACCATGACCACGGTCACGTGCACGGCCCGCACTGCAACCACAGCCACGAGCCGGTCCGTAACCCGCTCAAGGACGTGGGTCGCAACGATCCTTGCCCCTGCGGCAGCGGCAGCAAGTACAAGAAGTGCCACGGAGCCTGACCCAGGCCCCGAGCACTGCGAAGAAGGCCCGCCCAGCGCGGGCCTTCTGCTGTCTGGCGCAACTAATCGTCGGCTGCTGAAAATCCCGCCGCGCGTGGCTTGCACAGCTATCCTCGGCTCACTAACGTAGCGCGCTTCAAGCGTCCCATTTCAAGCGACCTCTTTTGTGCAGGAGCACATCCCCATGGCCCCGCGTGCCTTCCGCCGGCTCCCCAGCTTCGGCCTTGCAGCCACCATCACTGCCGCTGTCAGCCTCACCGGCTGCCAGGGCTGGCTGAATGACCGCTATTCCGACAGCCTGCCGCCGACCTACGGCGTACAGCCGATCAAGGGCCTGGCGGACAACGTATCGATCCGCCGCAACAGCCTGGGAATGCCGCTGATCGAGACCAGCACCTTCCACGATGCGCTGTTCACCCTGGGCTATGTGCATGCCAGCGATCGCCTCAGCCAGATGGTCGGCCTGCGCCTGATGGCCCAGGGACGCCTGTCGGAAATGGTCGGCCCCGGCGCGCTGGAAACCGACCGCTTCATGCGCACGGTGAACCTGAAGAAGGCTGCCGACGCCCTGTATGCCGGCGCTTCGCCGCGTCTCAAGCGTTTCTTCGAGACCTATGCCCGCGGCGTCAACGCCTATATGTACCGCTACCGCGACAAGCTGCCGATGGACCTGGCCGAGTCCGGCTATCGCGCCGAATACTGGAAGCCGGAAGACTCCGCACTGGTCTTCAGTCTGCTGAACTTCGGCCTGGCGGTGAACCTGCAGGAAGAGATCGCTTCCCTGGTGCTCGCGCAGAAGGTCGGCGCCGACAAGCTGCCCTGGCTGACACCGATCTACCCGGACGAGCCGCTGCCTTTCGAGGAAGCCGAGAAGCTCAAGGGCCTGCGTCTGGACGGCAGGATCGCGGGCCTGGAACAACTGGACAAGGCCGCCGGCCAGATCGCCGCCCTGCAGATGATGGGCGTCGCCGCCTCCAACAACTGGGCCATCGCCCCGCAGCGCACGCGCAGCGGCAAGAGCATCCTGGCCAACGACACGCATCTGCCGCTGTCCATGCCTTCGGTGTGGAACTACGTGCAGATCCGCTCGCCGAAATACAACGCCGCGGGCGTCTCCATCGCTGGCGTGCCGGGCGTAGTCGCCGGCTTCAACGGCAAGCTGGCCTGGGGCATGACCATGGTCATGGGCGACAACCAGGACCTCTTCCTCGAACAGGTGAAGCGCCAGGGCAGCAAGCTCTACTACCTTGCCGATGGCCAGTGGAAGCCGGCCATCGAGCGCAACGAAACCTTCTTCATCAAGGGCCAGAGCCCGGTCCGCGAAGTCATCTACGAAACCCGCCACGGCCCGCTGCTCAACAGTGCACTGGGCGAGCGCAAGCACGAGCTGCAACCGCTGGAGCTATCCAGCGGCTACGGCATCGCCTACCAGAGCATCCAGGGTGAAACCGACCGCACCCTCGACGCGTTCTTCGACCTGTCCCGCGCGAAGAACGTCGAGCAGGCCTTCGATGCCACCCGCGACGTGCGCGCCATGGCCCTGAATATCGTGTTCGCCGACGAGAAGCACATCGGCTGGCAGGTCACCGGTCGCTTCCCCAACCGCAAGGAAGGCCGCGGCCTGCTGCCCTCCCCCGGCTGGGATGGCCGATACGACTGGGACGGCTTTGCCGACCCGATCCTGCACCCGTCCGACCAGGACCCGCAGCAAGGCTGGCTGGGCACCGCCAACCACCGCAGCGTGCAGCCGGGCTACGGCGCGCAGCTGTCCAACTCCTGGTACTACCCGGAGCGCTATGAGCGCATCGCGCAGCTCGCCGGCGGCAGCAAGAGCCACGACTACCGCAGCATGATCGCCATGCAGTACGACCAGACCACGCCGTTCGCCGGCAAGCTGCAATCGATGCTGGATGCGCCGGGCATGGCCCAACCGCTGAAAAAGGCCATCGACGCCCTGCCCGCCGACCAGCGCGCCCGTGCCCGCGAAGCGCTGGACCGGATCATGGCGTTCGACGGCAAGCTATCGGCTACCTCTGGCGACGCAGCGCTCTACGAAGCCTTCCTGCAGGAAAGCAGCAAGCAGATCTTCCTCGACGAACTCGGCCCGGAAGACAGCTCCTCCTGGAAGGCCTTCGTGGAGAACGCCAACCTCTCCTATTCGGCCCAGGCCGACCACCTGCTGGGCCGCGACGACAGCCCGTTCTGGGACGACACTCGCACCCCGCAGAAGGAAGACAAGCCGGCGATCCTCGCCCGCAGCCTGGCCGCTGCCACCGCCTTCTGCGAGCAGAAGCTGGGCAGCGACCGCCGTGCCTGGCAGTGGGGCAAGCTGCACACCTACGAATGGGTCAGCGACAGCACCAAGATGGCGCCCAACCTCAGTGCCGGCGAACGCGCCAGCCTCAGTGCGATCAAGGGCTACCTGGACCGCGGCCCCTACCCGGCCGGCGGCGACCACAGCACGCTGAACGTCTCCGCCTACCACTGGGGCCAGGACTTCAACACCTGGCTGATCCCGGCCATGCGCATCGTCGTCGACTTCGGCCAGAGCGAGCCGATGATCGGACTCAACAGCAGCGGCCAGTCCGGCAACCCGGCCAGCCCGCACTACGCCGATGGCATCGATGCCTGGCTGAAGGGCAACTACATGAGCTTCCCCTTCCAGTCGCAGAACCTGGAGAAGGTCTACGGCGTGAAACGCCTGACGCTGGTGCCGGAGAAGTGATGATCTGAAAAATATTTCCGGGCGCCGGGAACTTGCTTCCCGCCCCGGAATCAGAATTGTCGACTTACTCCATGATCATATTCAGGCACCCCTTGGGTGCCTTTCTTTTTTCCCCGCTCCGATTCCGCCGCACTTCCCTTCGCAACACCCTTCCCCGGCCGGTACTCCCTTGCATCCTTCCTACAGGAGTCATCGCCATGTCCGAATCCCTTATCGTCATCACCGGCGGCCCTGGCGCCGGCAAGAGCACGCTGCTCGACCACCTGCACCAGCATCACGGCCTGAACGTCGTCGAAGAAGGCGGCCGCGCCATCATCCGCGACCAGATGGCCCGCCATGGCGATGCATTGCCCTGGGCGAACCGCGAAGCGTTCTGCCAGGCGATGTTCGAGCATGCACTGGCGACCCGCTACCGAGCGCTCGACGCGGGAGGGCTGTGGCTTTTCGATCGCGGCCTGCCGGATGTGCTGGGGTATGCGAGGCTCTGCGGCCTGCCGATCCCCAAAGCGCTGTTAACCGCTGCACAGGAGCTGCGCTACGCGCGGACCGTGTTTCTCGCGCCCGCGTGGGAAGCCATTTACCGCAACGACGCCGAACGCCGGCAGGACTTCATGGAAGCGCAGCGAACGGCGGCGACGATAGCCGAGGTTTACGAAGATCTGGGCTATCGAGTGCTGGAACTGCCCCTATGCAGCCTGCAGAAACGTGCGAAATTCGTCCTGGCACACTGCCCCTTGTAGGAGCGAGCTTACTCGCGAACCCTTCTTCCTGTGGGAGTCGAGTCGGGCGTTCGCGAGCAAGCTCGCTCCTACAGGTTTTCGACCGCAACAAAAAACCGGGCCAAGGCCCGGTTTTCGTCAAGCGCAGGGCCATCAGGCCTTGGGCAGGGTCACACCAGTCTGACCCTGGTATTTGCCGCCACGATCGCGGTACGACACTTCGCAGGCCTCGTCGGACTGCAGGAACAGCATCTGCGCCACGCCTTCGTGGGCGTAGATCTTCGCCGGCAGGTTGGTGGTGTTGGAGAACTCCAGGGTCACGTGGCCTTCCCACTCCGGCTCCAGCGGGGTCACGTTGACGATGATGCCGCAGCGGGCGTAGGTGCTCTTGCCCAGGCAAATAGTCAGCACGTCGCGCGGAATGCGGAAGTACTCGACGGTGCGGGCCAGGGCGAAGGAGTTCGGCGGAATGATGCACACATCGCTGTTGATGTCGACGAAGCTCTTTTCGTCGAAGTTCTTCGGGTCGACCACAGCGGAGTGGATGTTGGTGAACACCTTGAATTCGGCGGCGCAGCGTACGTCGTAGCCGTAACTGGAAACGCCGTAGGAAATCACCCGGCTGTCATCGGCACCACGAATCTGGCGCTCGACGAACGGCTCGATCATGCCGTGTTCCTGAGCCATGCGGCGAATCCACTTGTCCGATTTGATGCTCATGGCGGGTGTCCTGTGCGGCGGTTGAAAAAAGAAGGCGAATCTTACCGGGCGTCACAATTTCCGGCAAAGGGTGCGGCCGGATGGTCGACGGTTCCGGGTGGGTTTACGTAACCTGCATCGCATCGACTCATGGAAGAGAGCGCTATGTTTGATCATTTTTCGTCCACCCTGTACCTGAAACTCTCCCGCCAGTGGATCAGCGGCGTGGCGCTTCCTTCCGGCGAAGCATTCGGCGAATCGCCGCTGCTGGCCTTGCGCTACGAGGATGGCAAGCCCAGGGTGCTGGCGGCCGGCGAGGCCGCCCAGCAACTGCAGGGCCGGGAGGGCGTCGAAATCGTCAACGGTTTCGACCATCCCCGCTCCTTGCTGGCCAATTTCTCCTTCGCCGAAATGACCCTGAAGCTGCTGGTCGGACGACTCGCCCCCAAATCTCTGCTCAAGGCCGCGCCGGTAATGATCCTGCCCCCCCAGGAGCTCCTCGAAGGCGGGCTGACGCAGGTGGAGGTTCGCGGGCTTTACGAACTCTGCCGTGGTGCTGGCGCCCGCAAGGTGCGGCTCTGGACCGGGCGCGAGCTCACCCTGGACGAACTACGCTCCGGTCAATTTCCCGTGGGCGCCGGTACTGAGTGGCTTCCGTGAGGCTTCAGGGCCGCCAGTTCGTGCGCAGCCTGCGCTGCTCCAGCGAAAAACGCAGCCAGTCTTCGGCATAGGCGTCGGCGCAATCGCACTCGGCGCCAGGCACAGCCTCGCGCACCAGACGCAGGTCGACACCCTGTGGTGACTGGCGCAACACCAGGCTGGCGGTCTTCAGCAAGCCTTCCAGCGCACCGGGGTCGCCCAGGCGCTTATCCACAACCTGCAAAGTGGCCAGATCGAGCAGCAGCGCATCCACCACTGGCAGGCCGGGGCGGTTGTCGCGCACCACGAGCAGCAGGCCGAGGCCGTTACCCATGTCCAGCAGCGGCGTTGGGTCGCAGGCACTGATCGGACTGCCGAGCAGGCCGGTGGCGTGGTAGAGGGCGGGCGGCAGTGGCAGGGTCTGGCTGGAGCCGTCGGCCCGGCGCACCTGCACGGCCATGTCATCCTCGAAGGCATCGCCCGAGGCAGAACGGAAGTCCAGGGTCACCGGCTGCCCGTCTATCACGCACTGGGCCTGCCAGTTGGCGGAATCCTCGTCGGCGCCCCAGGCCACTGAGCCACCGAGGCCCAGGCACGCCGCCAGCAGCCAGCCGGCGGCGCGTTTCGCATCCTTGCGCATGGCAGTCCCTGCGTATCAGTCGTCGCTGATGGAGATGTTCGGCATGTCCGGCGCGGCCTTCTCGCTCAGGGCGATGCGGGCGCCGACGCAGCGGGCCATTTCCTGGTAGATCATCGCCAGTTGGCTTTCCGGGTCGGCAATCACGGTGGGCTTGCCGCCGTCGGCCTGCATGCGGATGGCCATGGACAGCGGCAGCGATGCCAGCAGTTCGACGCCGTACTGCGCGGCCAGCTTCTCGCCGCCGCCTTCACCGAACAGGTGCTCGGCGTGGCCGCAGTTGGAGCAGATGTGCACGGCCATGTTCTCGACCACGCCCAGCACCGGAATGTTGACCTTGCGGAACATTTCCACGCCTTTCTTCGCATCGAGCAGGGCCAGGTCCTGCGGGGTGGTGACGATCACCGAGCCGGCCACCGGGACTTTCTGCGCCAGGGTCAGCTGGATATCGCCGGTGCCCGGCGGCATGTCGATGACCAGGTAATCCAGGTCGTTCCAGGCGGTCTGGGTGATCAGTTGCAGCAGCGCGCCGGAAACCATCGGGCCGCGCCACACTACCGGGGTGTTGTCGTCGGTGAGGAAGGCCATGGACATGACTTCCACGCCGTGGGCTTCCAGCGGGATGAACCACTTCTGGTCGCGGATCTTCGGCCGGGTGCCTTCGGGGATGCCGAACATGATGCCCTGGCTCGGGCCATAGATATCGGCGTCGAGAATGCCCACCTTGGCACCTTCGCGGGCCAGCGCCAGCGCGAGGTTCGCAGCGGTGGTGGACTTGCCCACGCCGCCCTTGCCGGAGGCCACGGCGATGATGTTCTTCACGTTGCTCATGCCCGGCACCTGGGCCTGAGCCTTGTGCGCGGCAATGTGGGTTTCCACCTTGACCTGGGCCGAATCGACGCCGTCCAGCGCTTCCAGGGCCATCTGCACGGTCTGCGCGAGACCGTTCCTGAACAGGCCGGCGGCATAGCCCAGCTCCAGGGTCAGCGCGACGCGCCCGCCCTGGATGTCCAGCTCGCGCAGGTAACCGGCGTCCAGCAGGTTCTGGCCGGTGTGTGGGTCGTTGATCTGGCGGAGGACGGCCTCCACAGTGGCACGGGTAACGGCGCTCATGGGTACTCCCGATGAAAGACTGAGCAGAATAGGCGGGCATCTTACGCCTGTCATCGCGGCCTTGCTCGGGATCATCGGTGGTAGGCCGGGTTCGCGAGCAAGCTCGCTCCTACATTCCAGGGCTGCGCAATCATGCTCTTCGTAGGAGCGAGCTTGCTCGCGAACAGTCCAAGCGCCCATGGTTCAAGGACGAACGCCCCTACAGCCAAGCGCCCACGGATGAAAATTTCGCCCCGCCCCTATATAGTTGCCGATTCCCTCGTTTTAACCGGAACGGCCGATCATCATGTCCGAAGCCCGCAAGATCCTCGTCACCAGCGCCCTGCCCTACGCCAATGGTTCGATCCACCTCGGTCACATGCTGGAGTACATCCAGACCGACATCTGGGTTCGCTTCCAGAAGATGCGTGGCAACCAGGCGGTGTACGTGTGCGCGGACGATGCCCACGGCTCGGCCATCATGCTGCGCGCCGAGCGCGAAGGCATCACCTCCGAGCAACTGATCGACGGCGTGCGCGCCGAGCACATGGGCGACTTCGCCGACTTCCTGGTGGAATTCGACAATTATCACTCGACCCACTCGGAAGAGAACCGCGAGCTGTCCTCGGCCATCTACCTGAAGCTGCGCGACGCCGGCCACATCGCCACTCGTCCGGTGACCCAGTATTTCGACCCGGAAAAGCAGATGTTCCTGGCCGACCGCTTCATCAAGGGCACCTGCCCCAAGTGCGGCACCGCCGACCAGTACGGCGACAACTGCGAAGCCTGCGGCGCGACCTACGCGCCCACCGAGCTGAAGGACCCGAAATCGGCGATCTCCGGTGCCACTCCGGTGCTCAAGGAATCGCTGCACTACTTCTTCAAGCTGCCTGACTTCCAGGCCATGCTGCAGCAGTGGACCCGCAGCGGCGCCCTGCAGGAGTCGGTGGCCAACAAGCTCGCCGAGTGGCTGGATTCCGGCCTGCAGGAGTGGGACATCTCCCGCGACGCGCCGTATTTCGGCTTCGAGATTCCCGATGCGCCGGGCAAGTACTTCTACGTCTGGCTGGACGCGCCGATCGGCTACATGGCCAGCTTCAAGAACCTCTGCGCGCGCCGTCCGGAGCTGGACTTCGACGCCTACTGGAAGCAGGGCTCCGACGCCGAGCTGTACCACTTCATCGGCAAGGACATCGTCAACTTCCACGCGCTGTTCTGGCCGGCCATGCTCGAAGGCGCCGGCTACCGCAAGCCGACCGCGCTGAACGTGCACGGCTACCTGACCGTCAACGGCCAGAAGATGTCCAAGTCGCGCGGCACCTTCGTCAAGGCGCGCACCTACCTGGACCACCTGGACCCGGAATACCTGCGCTACTACTACGCCTCCAAGCTGGGCCGCGGCGTGGACGACCTCGACCTGAACCTCGAGGACTTCGTGCAGAAGGTCAACTCCGACCTGGTCGGCAAGGTGGTCAACATCGCCAGCCGTTGCGCCGGTTTCATCCACAAGGGCAACAACGGCCTGCTGGTGGACGCCAACCCGGCGCCGGAACTGGCCCAGGCCTTCCAAGCCGCCGCCCCGAGCATCGCCGCCGCCTACGAAGCCCGTGACTTCGGCCGTGCCATGCGCGAAATCATGGCCCTGGCCGACCAGGCCAACGCCTGGATCGCCGACAAGGCGCCGTGGGCCCTGAACAAGCAGGAAGGCAAGCAGGACGAAGTCCAGGCCATCTGCGCACTGGGCGTCAACCTGTTCCGCCAGTTGGTGATCTTCCTGAAACCGGTGCTGCCGAAGCTGGCTGTTGCCGCGGAAGCCTTCCTCAATGTCGCCCCGCTGAAATGGGCCGACCACGAGCAACTGCTGGCCAATCACCAACTGAACCCGTTCAACCCGCTGATGACCCGTATCGAGCCTGCGAAAATCGAAGCCATGATCGAAGCCTCCAAGGAAGACCTCCTCGCCAGCACCCCGAAACCCACCGGCAACGGCGAGCTGACCAAGGACCCGCTGGCCGCGGAAATCAACTTCGACGCCTTCGCCGCCGTCGACCTGCGCATCGCGCTGATCGAGAAATGCGAATTCGTCGAGGGTGCCGACAAGCTGCTGCGCCTGTCCCTCGACATCGGCGACGAGAAGCGCAACGTGTTCTCCGGCATCAAGAGCGCCTACCCGGACCCGAGCAAGCTCGAAGGCCGCCTGACCCTGTACGTGGCGAACCTGGCCCCGCGCAAGATGAAGTTCGGCGTCTCCGAAGGCATGGTCCTGGCGGCCGGCCCCGGCGGTGAGGAGATCCACCTGCTGAGCCCCGACAGCGGCGCCAAGCCGGGCCAGCGCGTCAAGTAAGCATCGGACGGCAAGGAGGCCATCGATGAAACTGCACCACCTGGCAGCGCTCGCCCTGAGCGCCGCCCTTGCCGGCTGTGGCGCTTCTTCGGAACACACAGCCAACTCCGGCGCCGCTTTCCAGGGGGAAGCGGCGAAAGCCGGTTCCTTCCTCGCCTATGAACACCAGGTCGGCATCCGCCTGGCCAGCGAGCGCATCGACGCGCAACTGGCTGCCTCCCGCGATGCCTGCACCCAGGAGCGCTTCGGCCCCTGCGAGCTGATCGCCATCGAGCAGAGCGGCGACAGTCAGATGCGCAATGCGCACCTCGTGGTGCGCATCGTCCCCGAAGGCGTGGAGAAACTCGTTACCCTCGCCGCAGAAGGCGGGCAGCTGCAAAGCCGCCGCACCCAGGCCGAAGACCTCGCCCAGGCGGTGAGCGACAACCAGCAGTTGCGCGAGCGCCTGGAGCGTGAGTACCAGACACTGCAAGGTTTCCAGGGCCGCAAGGACATGAGCGTCAGCGACCTGCTGGCGCTGGCCAAGGCCACTGCCGAGGTCGAGCAGCAGTTGCATGCCGCTCGCCAGGACTCCGCCCAGCAGCAACGGCGCATCTCCACCAACCTGCTGACCCTGGACTTCTCCAGCGAGTACCAGCCCAGCGGACGCTGGTCGCGCATTGGCAAAGCCTTCGGCAACTCGCTGGACGAACTCACCGACGGTACCGTAAACGCCATCCAGGTAGCCGCCTTCGGTTTGCCGCTGCTGGTCGTGCTGTTCATCGCCGGCCTGATCCTGCGCTGGCTGTGGCGCAAACTCGGAACCCGGCGCGCCGCGAAACCCGCATGAAGAAATCCAACATCGTCTTCACTACCCTGCTCACCGGCGGGGTGCTCTACAGCGTGCTGCACCACAACCCGGTGTACCGCGACCTCTACGCCAACCGCGAAGACTGCCTGAAGGACTGGGGCGCGACGCCCAACGCCTGCGAGCCGGAATCCACCAGCAGTAGTGGCGGCGGCAGCAGCTCCGGACGCTATCGCGGGCCGAGCTACGAGGACGGCTCGCGACCGAAGACCGCGCAAACCTACCAGGTGCAATCGCGCCAACTGGTCACCCGCGGTGGCTTCGGCCACTCCGGCGCACGTTTCTCCGGAGGCGGCTGATGCGTCGCCTGGCCATGACGCCGCGCGCTGACTGGCGCGAGCGCTGCGAGTCGGTCGGCTTCACCTTCCACAGCATCGACGGCCTGTACTGGGACGAATCGGTGGCCTACGAATTCAGCCTCGAACAGATCGAGACGCTGGAAGCCGCCAGCGAAGACCTGCACCTGCGCTACCTGGAATGCGTGGAATGGGTGATCCGCACCGGCCACTTCGAGCCCTTCCAACTGCCGCCGGGCGCCCGCGAGGAAATTATCCGCTCCTGGCAGCGCCAGGACCCGAGCCTCTATGGTCGCTTCGATTTCGCCTGGAATGGCGAGGGCCAGCCGAAGATGCTCGAGTACAACGCCGACACCCCCACCGGCCTGCTGGAAGCCAGTGTGGTGCAGTGGCAGTGGCTGAACGACGTGAACCCGTCCGCCGACCAGTTCAACTCCCTGCACGAGAAGCTGATCGCGCGCTGGAAGGCCATCGCCCCGGACGGCCTGTTGCACTTCACCGCCATCGACGGCCACGAGGAAGACACCGGCAATACTCTCTACCTGCTCGACACCGCACACCAGGCCGGGCTGCCCACGCGCTACCTGCCGCTGGAATTCATAGGCCACCACGCCGGGCGCGGCACCTTCATCGACCAGTACGAACAGGACATCCGCCACTGCTTCAAGCTCTACCCCTGGGAATGGCTGTTGCAGGACAGCTTTGCCGAGCACCTGGAGCGCAGCGCCATCCGCTTCCTGGAGCCGGCGTGGAAACTGCTGATGTCGAGCAAGGCCATGCTGCCGATCCTCTGGAAGCTCAACCCGGACCACCCCAACCTGCTGCCGGCCAGCTACCGCCAGGACATCCCCGGCGCCTACGTGCGCAAGCCCTTGTACTCCCGCGAGGGCGAGAACATCCGCATTGTCGCCGGCGACCTGCAACTGGAAAGCGACGGCCCTCACGCCGACGCGCCCTGCATCTACCAGGGCTATGCGCCGCTGGCCAACCACGCCGGCAACTACGCCGTGCTCGGTTGCTGGGTGATCGACGGCCAGGCCGCCGGCCTGGGCATCCGTGAGGACGCCAGCGCCATCACCCGCGACAGCAGCCGCTTCGTTCCCCACTATTTCGTCTAAGGATTGGCCATGAACCTGTTGCAGACCCTGCCCAACTTCCTCGCCTACTTCGCCTCGGCCATCGGCCTGTTCGGCCTGTTCACCAGCCTCTACATCCGCCTGACGCCCTACGCGGAAATCCAGCTGATCCGCCAGGGCAACATCAGCGCCGCCGTGGCCCTGGTCGGCACCCTGCTGGGCTTCGCCCTGCCACTGGCCAGCGCCATCGCCCACAGCGTCAGCATCATCGACATGCTGATCTGGGGCGTGATCGCCATGCTGGTGCAGGTGCTGGTGTTTGTCGGCCTGTCACGCCTGGTGCCGGAGCTCAAGAGCGGCATCGAAGGCAACACCCTGGCCCACGGCGTATTCCTCGGTGGCGCCTCGCTGTGCATCGGGCTGCTCAACGCCGCCTGCATGACCTACTGAGCATCGGTGCACTCCACATCCGCTGCGCCCAGGTGCTCGAAGCCTTCCAGGTAGAGGCAGGAGGCATTCTCGGCGCAGTCCTGCAGGGAGGCGTTGCTGAGGTTGTCCCGTGAAGTCGGGTCATCCAGGTTCACGTCCGGGAAGATGTCCGCCACCTCCTCCGCCGTCATGATCTTGTCGAAGGTGACGTTGACCGACTGCAAGCGACCGTATTCCCAGTCCAGGTCCACCGCCACGATGCGCGGATCGAGCTGATGCACCAGCGCCTCGGGGAGCTGCGGGCCGGCGTAGCTGAGTTCGGTGTCGTGGCAGGCGTCGCCCCAGTTGCTCAGTTTCTTGCTGGCGGCGCAGCTGAACTGCGCATCGGCATGGCCAGTGCGCTGCTCCAGCAGGCAGGCAAAGTCGGCGACACTCATGCGCGGCCAACTGACCAGATCAGCCGTGGTGAAAGGCACGGCCGAAGCCAGGCCACTGGAGAACAACAGGCAAAGGGCGGTGAGGCGTCCGGACAGCGTTTTGCGCATCGCGACTTCCATAAGGGGACCGATCGGGTTCGGCAGCCGCCGATGTTCCTCCCGCCGCCCCCGGCACCGCAACTGATTTCGGGGAGGTACAATTGCCTACTTCGCACCGTGTATTCGAGCCATGTCCTCTCACCGTCATCAACCCGCTGACCACCGGTCTGCGAGCATGATCAGCCTCTCCTCGCGCCCGGCTGCGAGTGCCCGGCCATGACCGAACTCGCCCTGATCCTGGTCAGCGCCATCCTGGTCAACAACTTCGTGCTCGTGCAGTTCCTCGGCATCTGCCCGTTCATGGGCGTGTCGCGCAAGATCGAAACCGCGCTGGCCCTGGCCCTGGCGACCACCTTCGTGCTTACCCTCGCCTCGGCGTTGAGCTACATCCTGCAACGCTACGTGCTGCAACCGCTGGACGTGGAGTTCCTGCGCACCATCGGCTTCATCCTGGTAATCGCACTGGTGGTGCAATTCACTGAACTGCTGGTCAGGAAGACCAGCCCGCTGCTGGCCCGCACACTCGGTATCTTCCTGCCGCTGATCACGACCAACTGCATCGTGCTGGGCGTGGCGCTGCTCAATGCGCGCAAGGCCGAATTCGGCTTCCTGCAATCCACCTTCCAGGGCTTCGGCGCCGGGCTGGGCTTCACCCTCGTGCTGGTGCTGTTCGCCGCCCTGCGCGAGCGCATCGCCATCGCCGACGTACCCAAGCCGTTCAAGGGCGCCGCCATCGGCATGATTACCGCTGGGCTGATGTCACTGGCGTTCATGGGCTTCAGCGGGTTGCTCAAGCCATGATCGCGGCGCTGCTGATCATCCTGGCCGGCCTCGCTGGTACCGTGGTGCTGCGCCTGGCTTCTGCGCGAGTGAAGGTCGCAGACGCGCCCATCGCCGGGCAGATCAACGACCTCCTGCCGCAGACCCAGTGCGGCCAGTGCGGCTACGCCGGCTGCAAGCCCTACGCCCAGGCCATCGCCGAGGGTGACGCAATCAACAAGTGCCCGCCCGGCGGCGCCGCGACCATCGCCGCCCTCGCTGAGTTGCTGGACGTCGAACCGCTGCCACTGGACGCCATCGAGGAAACGCCCCTGCGTGTCGCCTACATCCGCGAGGCCGAGTGCATCGGCTGCACCAAGTGCATCCGCGCCTGCCCGGTGGACGCTATCGTCGGCGCGGCCAAGCTGATGCACACGGTGATAGTCGACGAATGCACCGGCTGCGACCTGTGCCTGGAACCCTGCCCGGTGGACTGCATCGAGATGCGCGACCTGCCGGTGCGCGTCGCCGACTGGAGCTGGCCGCTGCCGCAGAACCGGCTGATCCAGACCGACCGGGAGCAGGCGGCATGAACGCAGAGGTCTGGCGTTTCCCCGGCGGCCTGACGCTGCCAGCCAACAAGCAGCAATCCACCGCCACGCCGATCCAGCACCCACCGCTGCCGCGCCGACTGGTGCTGCCGCTGCAGCAGCACATCGGCGAGCCCGCCGTGCCTTGTGTTGAAGTCGGCCAGCATGTGCTCAAGGGCCAAATGATCGCGCAGGCCGGCAGCGCCATCAGCGCCGCGCTGCATGCGCCGACTTCCGGCACCGTGGCCGAGATCAGCGAACAACCTTATCCACACAGCTCCGGTCTTTCGCTGCCCGCGATCGTCATCGACAGTGACGGCGCGGAGCAATGGACGACGCTGGAACCCATTTCCGCATATGTGTCCCTCTCCGGGACCGAACTGCTGCAGCGCATTCGCCAGGCGGGCATCGCCGGCCTCGGCGGCGCCGGCTTCCCCACCGCCGCCAAGTTGGCCTCGCGCGCCCAGGACGACCTGCACACCCTGATCATCAACGGCGCCGAGTGCGAGCCCTACATCAGCGCCGACGACCTGCTGATGCGTGAGCGCGCCGTCGAGCTGGTGGAAGGCATCGAGGTGCTGATGCACATCCTCCAGCCGCAGCAGGTGCTGCTCGGCATCGAGGACGACAAGCCGCAGGCCATTGCTGCCGTGCAGGCCGCCATCGGCGAACGGCCGATCCGCCTGCAATCGATCCCGACCCGTTACCCGTCCGGCGGCGAGCGTCAGCTGATCCAGATTCTCACCGGCCGCGAAGTGCCCTCCGGCGGGTTGCCGGCGGACATCGGCATGCTCTGCGTGAATGTCGGCACCGCCGTCGCCGTGGCCGACGCGGTACTGCGCGGGCGCCCGCTGATCTCGCGCATCACCACCCTGACGGGCGCTGCATTGGCGCGCCCGTGCAACGTCGAAGCGCTGATCGGCACGCCCGTGGGCGAGTTGCTGGACTTTGCCGGCCTCGACGCCGCAAAACTGGACCGCCTGCTCCTTGGTGGCCCACTGATGGGCGACAGCCTGCCGTCAACGGACGCACCGCTGATCAAGACGACCAACTGCCTCCTGGCCGCCTCTCGCGAGGAGCTACCGGCACCGGAAGCGGCCATGCCGTGCATCCGCTGTGGCGACTGCGCACAGGTCTGCCCCGCCAGCCTCCTACCGCAGCAACTGCACTTTTTCGCCCTCGGCGAAGATCACGACCAGTTGATGGCCCACAACCTGTTCGACTGCATCGAGTGCGGCGCCTGCGCCTACGTCTGCCCGTCGAGCATTCCGCTGGTGCAGTACTACCGCGCGTCCAAGGGCGAGATCCGCGAACTGGAACAGCGCCAGCTGAAGGCCGAGCAGTGGCGCCTGCGCTTCGAGCAACGCCAGGAGCGCCTTAGCCGCGAGGAAGAACGCCGCACCGCCGACCGCCTGGCTCGCCAGGAGCGAGCAGCGCGCGCGCAGGCGGACCAACCCGAGGTCGCAACACCCGCCGCGCCGGCCGCGCAAGCGGTGATCGAGCGGGTCAAGGCCGAGAAGTCCGTGGGCAATGCGCCCGACCAGCTCAAGCGCCTGAAGATCGAAGCGAGCATGGCCCAGGTCGCGCTGAAGAAAGCCGAGAAGCAACTGGCCGCCCACGACACCGATCAACTGCGCAGCCAGGTCGCCGAGTTGCGCGGCGCCGCCGAAGAAGCGAAAGCTGCGCTGGCGGCTGCCGAAGCGCAAAGCACCAACTCGGCACCGGCGCCCGCTCCGGCTAAAGCTCCCGCCCCGCACGAAGCCGCACTGAAACAGGCGAAGATCGACGCCGCCATGGCCCGTGCCCAGTTGAAGAAGTCCGAGAAGGCCTTCGGCGAATCGCCCAGCGACGAGCAACGCGCCACCCTCGCCTCCTTGCGCGGAGATGTCGAACGCATCGAGTGCCAACTCACCGAACTGCAGGGGGCCGCCATGCCGACCGAACCAAAAACCGAGCAGCCCGTTGACGGCGTGCTTGCCCTGCGTCAGGCCAAGCTGGCCTATATCGCGCAGCGCGATGCCCTGCGCGCCGCTGAGCGTGAAGGCGCCTCCGCCGAGGAGCTGGACGCGATCCACCGGACGCTTGCCGCCGCCGAAGCCGCGCTGCACGCCGCAGAGGACGCCAGCGGCAAGGCGCCGCCGGACCTCGTGCGCACCGACAAGCGCCCGGTAACGGCCGCCCTGCGCGCCGCCAAGACCGAACTGACCTATGCCCGCGCCGACCTGAAGAAGCTCGAACGCGAGGGTGCCAGCGACTCGCTCCTGGCCGCTGCCCGCGAGCGCCTGCAAGCGGCAGAGCGCGCCGTCGCCGATGCCAATGGCGAGGCTCCCTGATGAAACTGCTGCGCATCAGCTCGCCCCACACCACCGGCACGAACCGCACACAGAAGGTCATGCTGACGCTGCTGGCTGCCTGCGCTCCCGGCGCGCTGGTACTGATCGGCCTGTACGGCGTCGGAACCCTGTTCAACCTGCTCTGGTGCAGCCTGCTCGCGCTCGCCACCGAGGCGCTCATGCTCAAGCTGCGCGACCGCCCGGTGACGTTCTTTCTCAAGGACGGCAGCGCCCTGGTTACCGCCGTGCTACTCGCCCTCGCCCTGCCTCCCTACTCGCCCTGGTGGCTGAGCGCGGTCGCTACGGTATTCGCGATGATCTTCGGCAAGCACCTGTACGGCGGCCTCGGGCAGAACCCCTTCAACCCGGCAATGGTCGGCTACGCGGTGGTGCTGGTATCCCTCCCGCAGCAGATGAGCCAGTGGCCGGCGCCGGACAGCGCACTCGGATTCACCGATGGCCTGCGGCAGATCTTCGGCTTCGCCAGCCAGGGGCCCGACGCCTGGGTCGGCGCCACGGCGCTGGACGTGGTGCGCAACAACCACAGCCTGACCATGGAGGAATTGCTGGCGCAGTCTCCCGCTTTCGGAAACATCGGCGGGCGCGGCGTGGAGCTGGTCAACCTGGCCTTCCTCGCCGGCGGGCTGTTCCTGCTCTGGCGCAAGCTGTTCACCTGGCACGCGCCGGTAGGCATGCTCGGCGGCCTGTTCGTCATGAGCCTGCTGTTCTGGAACGGCACCGGTTCCGACTCCCACGGCTCGCCGCTGCTGCACCTGTTCAGCGGAGCGACCATGCTCGGCGCATTTTTCATTGTCACCGACCCGGTATCCGGCGCCACCAGCAACCGTGGCAGGCTGCTGTTCGGCATCGGAGTCGGCGTGCTCACCTATGTGATCCGCGCCTGGGGTGGCTACCCGGACGGGCTGGCCTTCGCCGTGCTGCTGATGAACCTTGCCGCGCCCACCCTCGATTACTTCACCCGGCCGCGCACTTACGGGCACAAGAAGCCAGAACGTGGCTTCAAGGCAGGTGATCGATGAACCGCGAGTTGCTCAAGAGCATCCTGGCGCTGGGTCTGGTCGCGCTGATCGCCGCTGGCGTGGTGGCCACCGTTCACCAGTTCACCGCCCAGCGCATCGACACCGCCCAGCGCGACGCGCGGGGCCGCACGTTGCTGGAGTTGCTGCCCAGGGGCAGTTACGACAACCATCCGCTGGAGAGCGAAGTCAGCACTTTCGATCCCAAGCTGCTGGGTCGCGAGGAACCGGCGCCCGCCTACATCGCGCGCCTCCAGGGCCAGGCTACGGCGGTCGTGCTGCAGCCAGTTGCCCGTGACGGCTATGGCGGCTCGATCCAACTGCTGGTGGGCGTGACCGCACAAGGCCGGCTGCTTGGTGTGCGAGTCGTGGCGCACCACGAGACACCCGGCCAGGGCGACCGTATCGAACTGGGCAAGAGCGACTGGCTGCACGGCTTCGACGGCCGCTCACTGATCGACCCGGCCGATGCCGGGTGGAAGGTGAAGAAGGACGGCGGCCAGTTCGACCAGTTTGCCGGCGCCACCGTCACCCCGCGCGCCGTGGTCAAGGCCACGCACCTGGCGCTGCAGTACTTCGATGCTCACAAGGCGGAGCTGCTCGCCCCGGCTGCCTCGGGAGAACAGCATGAATAATCCCGGCTACCGCGAAATCGCCCTGCAGGGCCTGTGGAAGAACAACCCCGGCCTGGTGCAGTTGCTCGGTCTCTGCCCGCTGCTGGGCACCAGCAGCTCCATGGTCAATGCCCTCGGCCTGGGGCTGGCGACTCTCCTCGTACTGGTCTGCTCCAGCGTCAGCGTATCGCTGATCCGTGGCACGCTGAGCGAAGCCGTGCGCCTCCCCGCCTTCCTGCTGATCATCGCCACCCTGACCACCTGCGTCGAACTGCTGATGCAGGCCTGGCGTTATGAGCTGTATGAGGTGCTGGGCATCTTCGTACCGCTGATCACCACCAACTGCGTGATCCTCGGCCGCGCGGAATCCTTCGCCGTGAACAACAGCATCGCGCGCTCAGCCTTCGACGGACTGATGATGGGCCTGGGCTTCGCCCTGGTCCTGCTGACCATCGGCACCCTGCGCGAACTGCTTGGCCACGGCACCCTGCTGGCCGGCATGGACCTGCTGTTCGGCCCCGCCGCCGCCGACTGGAAAGTGCAGATTCCTGGCTACCAGGGTTTGCTGCTGGCGGTGCTGCCGCCCGGCGCCTTCCTGGTGCTGGGCCTGCTGATCGCACTGAAGAACCGTATTGATGAAAGCCTGGCGGACCGCGCCAAGGCGCAGGCGGGCGACGTACCCGCGACCGAGCGCCAACGCGTCCGCGTGACCGGAGTGATCGAATGAATGCTGCCAAGCGTGCGGAGATTTTCCGCCGACTCAAAGAAGACAACCCCAACCCCGAAACCGAACTGGCCTACAGCACGCCCTTCGAACTGCTCATTGCGGTGCTGCTCTCCGCCCAGGCCACCGACGTGGGCGTGAACAAGGCCACGGCCAAGCTCTATCCGGTGGCCAATACCCCGGAAGCGATCTTCGCCCTCGGCGTGGAGGGCCTGTCGGAGTACATCAAGACCATCGGCCTGTACAACAGCAAGGCGAAGAACACCATCGAGACCTGCCGCATCCTCATCGAGAAGCACGGCGGCCAGGTGCCGGAGAACCGCGAGGACCTGGAAGCCCTGCCGGGCGTGGGCCGCAAGACCGCCAACGTAGTGCTCAATACGGCATTCCGGCAGCCGGCGATGGCGGTGGACACGCACATCTTCCGCGTCTCCAACCGAACCAACATCGCGCCAGGGCGCAACGTGCTCGAAGTGGAGCGCAAGCTGCTCAAGTTCGTGCCCAAGGAATACCTGCTGGATGCGCACCACTGGCTGATCCTGCATGGGCGCTACGTTTGCAAGGCGCGCAAACCGCAGTGCGGCAGCTGCCGAATCGAGGACCTGTGCGAGTACAAGCACAAGACTTCGGACGATTGAGCGTTATGGGAAAATTCCTTCAGGCCGATTGAAAAAATCTTTTTTACCGCCCACGCCTTTGTCGATATAAGGGGCGCCAACACACCCCGTGTTGTGGAGTGCACCGAATGGCAAACGACAAAGAAGACCTCGAACTCGAGGACGATGTCAGCACAGACGACAGCGATGACGGCGCAGAAGCCACGGCAGAGGTCGCCAAGACCAACCTGACCAAGCGCCGCATCATCGATAATTACCTGGAAGAGCGTCGCCTGCAGCGCCAACTGTCCGACTACGATTTCGATCTGTAAGCCTTCTCCTTAATGTAAGTCCCACATGAAAAAGCCCCGCATCCTGGCGGGGCTTTTTGTTTTGCGCTCTTCGTAGGACCGAGGGGGGGGGGGCCTAGCCCTTGCTCACGAACCACCCAGCATCAGAGTCGCCGGGAAGTGTTCGCGAGCAAGCTCGCTCCTACAGGTTCACACCGCCACTGCGGAGCGCTGCACCACCCGGTAACAAGGCTCGTACGCCGCGCCGCCCGGCAACTTCATCCGGTGCTGCTCGACGAAGGCCTGCAGCAGCGCATCCAGCGGCTCCATGATGGCCGCGTCGCCGTGGATTTCGTAGGGGCCAAACTCCTCGATCATACGGATGCCGCGATCCTTCACGTTGCCGGCAACGATGCCGGAGAACGCCCGCCGCAGGTTCGCCGCCAGTTCATGAGGCGGTACGTCGCGCCCCAGGTCGAGGCCGGCCATGTTCTCGTGGGTCGGCTCGAACGGGCGCTGGAAGCCCTCGTCGATCTTCAGCAGCCAGTTGAAGTGGTAGGCGTCGTTGCGCTCGCGGCGGAACTGCTTGACTCGCTTGAGGCCAGTGCTCATTTCCCGCGCCACTTCCGCCGGGTCGTCAATGATGATGCGGTAGCGTTTCTGCGCCGCCTCGCCCAGGGTCGCACCGACGAAGGCGTGCAGTTGCTCGATGTACGCCGCCGCGCTGCGCGGGCCGGTGAGCACCAGGGGGAACGGCATGTCCTGGTTATCCGGGTGCATGAGGATGCCCAGCAGGTAGAGGAACTCCTCCGCCGTGCCGACGCCGCCGGGGAACACGATGATGCCGTGGCCGACACGGACGAAAGCCTCCAGGCGCTTCTCGATGTCCGGCAGGATCACCAGTTCGTTGACGATCGGGTTCGGCGCCTCGGCGGCGATGATGCCCGGCTCGGTCAGGCCCAGGTAGCGGCCGTCGGTGATGCGCTGCTTGGCGTGGCCGATGGTGGCGCCCTTCATCGGGCCCTTCATCACGCCCGGGCCGCAGCCAGTGCAGACATCCAGGCTGCGCAGGCCCAGTTCGTGGCCGACTTTCTTGGTGTACTTGTACTCGTTGGTGCTGATGGAGTGGCCACCCCAGCAGACGACAATCTTCGGCTCCACACCGGCATGCAGCGCGCGGGCGTTGCGCAGCAGGTGGAAGACGTAGTCGGTGATGCCGGCCGAGCTGTCCAGGCCGAAGCGCCGGCTGTTCAGGGCATTCTGGGTGTAGACGATGTCGCGCAGGGCACTGAACAGCATTTCGCGGGTGCTGGCGATCATCTCGCCGTCGACGAAGGCGTCGGCCGGCGCGTTGAACAGTTCCAGGCGCACGCCGCGGTCCTGCTGGTGGATTTCCAGCTCGAAGTCGCGGTAGGCGTCGAGGATGTGCTTGGCGTTGTCGATCTGCGTGCCGGTGTTGAGGATGGCCAGGGCACACTGGCGGAAGAGCTTGTAGGTACTGCCGGAGCCCGCTTCGCTGAGCTGGTGGACTTCACGTTGGGAGAGGGTTTCGAGGCTGCCCTTGGGGCTGACCGAGGCATTGTTTACCGGTCTTGGGGACATGCTGTATTCCTTGACGATGGAAGCCGGGCGCCGTGGCGCGGGCCTTCCGATAAATCGATGCGGCCGTCCATTCGGCCGTCATTGCCGGGAGCGTCGCGGCGGGGATTCTCCGGCCCGCAGCGCGCTCCTTCTGACTGTGACAAGCGAATGGCGGAAACTGCTTCCGCAATCGACGCGTCCGACGTCGATGCCTCTTGAGTATGAACGCTGCAGTGACTTTCTGATGACAGCCGGAAAAGAAAAACCCCGCCGGTGTGGGCGGGGTTTTCCAAGGACGCTTCGACGACGGTCGACGGATCAGTCCTTGCGCTGCGGACTCAGCAGCTCGATCTTGTAGCCGTCCGGGTCTTCGACGAAGGCCAGGATGCTGGTGCCGTGCTTCATCGGGCCCGGCTCGCGGGTGATCTTGCCGCCGCGCGAACGGATGTCCTCGCAGGCCTTGTAGACGTCGGCCACTTCCAGGGCGATGTGGCCGTAGCCGGTGCCCAGCTCGTATTTGTCCACACCCCAGTTGTAGGTCAGCTCGATGACGCTATTGTCGTCCTCGTTGCCGTAGCCAACGAACGCCAGGGTGAACTGGCCGTCCGGATAATCCTTGCGGCGCAGCAAGGTCATGCCCAGGACTTCGGTATAGAAGGCGATGGATTTGTCCATGTCGCCGACGCGCAGCATGGTATGCAGCAGTCTCATCGATTCTTTCCTCATCAGGTGCCCGGAGTGCGGGCTTATAAACACAAACCCCGGCTCGTGGCCGGGGATTGTTGTTCTTTTCGTAGGAGCGAGCTTGCTCGCGAACCGCGCAAAAAGCAAAAGCTTCGCGAGCAAGCTTGCTCCTGCAAGGTCCGCTTAGAACAGCTTGCGGCCCTTGTTCGCGGCGATACGCATGCGCAGCGCGTTGAGCTTGATGAAGCCAGCGGCATCGGCCTGGTTGTAGGCGCCGCCGTCTTCCTCGAAGGTCGCGATGTTGGCATCGAACAGCGAGTCGTCGGACTTGCGGCCGACCACGATGACGTTGCCCTTGTACAGTTTCAGGCGCACGACGCCATTCACGTGTTCCTGGGAGGCATCGATCATCTGCTGGAGCATCTCGCGCTCCGGGCTCCACCAGTAGCCGGTGTAGATCAGCTTGGCGTAGCGCGGCATCAGCTCGTCCTTCAGGTGAGCGACTTCGCGGTCCAGGGTGATCGACTCGATGGCACGGTGCGCCTTGAGCATGATGGTGCCGCCGGGGGTCTCGTAGCAGCCGCGGGACTTCATGCCGACATAACGGTTCTCGACGATGTCGAGACGGCCGATGCCGTTGGCGCCGCCGATGCGGTTCAGCTCGGTCAGGACCTGGGCCGGACTCATGTCCTTGCCGTCGATGGCGACGATGTCACCCTTGCGGTAGGTCAGCTCGATGTAGGTCGCGGTGTCAGGGGCCTTCTCCGGGGAGACGGTCCACTTCCACATGTCCTCTTCGTGCTCGGTCCAGGTGTCTTCCAGCACGCCGCCTTCATAGGAGATGTGCAGCAGGTTGGCATCCATGGAGTACGGCGATTTCTTCTTGCCGTGGCGCTCGATCGGGATGTTGTGGGCTTCGGCGTAGTCCATCAGCTTCTCGCGGGACAGCAGGTCCCACTCGCGCCAGGGAGCAATCACTTTCACGCCCGGCTTGAGCGCATAGGCGCCCAGTTCGAAGCGAACCTGGTCGTTGCCCTTGCCGGTGGCGCCGTGGGAGATGGCATCAGCGCCAGTGGCGTTGGCAATCTCGATCAGGCGCTTGGCGATCAGCGGACGGGCGATGGAAGTACCCAGCAGGTACTCGCCTTCGTAGACAGTGTTGGCGCGGAACATCGGGAACACGAAGTCGCGGACGAACTCTTCTCGCAGGTCCTCGATGAAGACCTCTTTCACGCCCATCTGCTTGGCCTTGGCGCGGGCCGGTTCGACCTCCTCGCCCTGACCCAGGTCGGCGGTGAAGGTCACCACTTCACAGTTATAGGTATCCTGCAGCCACTTCAGAATTACGGAGGTGTCCAGGCCACCGGAATACGCCAGGACTACCTTCTTCACGTCCGCCATGCCACTCAACTCCACGGGGGTTGTCACGAAAGGGACCGATTCTACTGTCCGCTCGGAATAATTTACAGAGGGGCGACAGCTTTTGACGACAAAGCGACAAATACTATCGTCGGTGCGACCCGACGCCGCGGCTTAACCCTTGGGTACTGCGGGCGGCGTGGCAGGCGGATTGGAGGCGCTGGCGGCAGGCGTCGCGGGCGCGCCCTGCGCAGGAGCGTTGGCGGCGGGAGTCGGTGCGGTGGGAGCGGTTGCGGCAGGTGCAGGCGGAGCCTCAACAGCCGGCTGCTCAGCCACCGCCTCGCGGGACAGGTTCACCGTCACCCGGCGGTTCTTCGCGCGGTTGGCGGCGGAGTTGTTCTTCACCAAGGGGTAACGCTCGCCATAGAAACGCACGGTGATCTGCGCTTCCGCCACGCCGTTGGCCTTGAGGTACTCCATCACGGCGATGGCGCGTCGGCGCGAGGCTTCACGGTTGGCCAGGCGGTTGCCGGTGTTGTCGGAGTGACCGTCCAGTTCGATGCGATTCACCGTCGGGTCGGCCTTCATGTACTGCAGGATGATGTCCAGTTTGGCGCGGCCCAACGGGTCGACCTCGGTGCCGCCGTCCGGGAAGCCGACCTGGCTCTGGCGCACCTGGTCGAAGTTGACCGGAAGCATCTTCGTCGAACAGTCCTGGAACTTCGTGTAACCATCCGCGAAACGCGTCGGCATCAGCCGCACCAGCAGGGTCTCGCCGGTGCGCGTGCGGTGGCGCACTTCCGGCGCGCGGCCCTCCAGCAGACCGCCGAGCAAGCGCCCGGCCTGCTGCTGCGTACTGTTGAACGGAACATCGCCCGCACCCACCTGCACAGACCCCAGGTTCAGGTCACCCTGCCCCGGCCGCCACGGTGGCGCGGCCGCCAGCAAGGTCGCCGAGCCACTGCCCAGCCAGCCCGTCTGCGGTTTGAGGCGGAAGGTTGGCTGCTCACCGGCGCGCCAGACGAACTCGCCCAGGCCAAAACCGGCCACACTCTGCGACAACCGGCACTCGAACTGGTCGCCCTCTACCGTCCATTGCGCACTTTCCATGCGCGTCTGAAAGGTCAGCGCCCAGGCCGGAAGGCTCGCACAAAGAGTGAGGAGAAGTAGAGATGGCTGGCGCACGGTGGCATCCACACAGGTAAATAGGCGTCCCAGATTCTATCGGTCGGCCTCGGCAAAACTTGATAGCGAGTGCCGGCGGCGGGCTTTTCCGGTAGCATTTCACCCTCTTCCCGCTGCAACCGCACCCCTGGAATCCGCATGTCCGACCGCCTGACACTCCTGCGCCCCGACGACTGGCACATCCACCTGCGCGACGGCGCCGCACTCGCGCAAACCGTCGGCGACGCCGCCCGCACCTTCGGCCGCGCCATCATCATGCCGAACCTGGTTCCGCCGGTACGCAACGCCGCCGAAGCCGACGCCTACCGCCAGCGCATCCTGGCTGCCCGTCCGGCCGGCAGCCGCTTCGAGCCGCTGATGGTGCTGTACCTCACCGACCGCACCAGCGCAGAGGAAGTCCGCGCTGCCAAGGCCTCGGGCTTCGTGCACGCCGCCAAGCTGTACCCGGCCGGCGCCACCACCAACTCCGATTCTGGCGTGACCAGCGTCGACAACATCTTCCACGTGCTTGAAGCCATGGCCGAAGTCGGCCTGCCGCTGCTGGTGCACGGCGAGGTGACCCGTGCCGAAGTCGACGTGTTCGACCGCGAGAAGCGCTTCATCGATGAGCACCTGACCCGCGTGGTCGAGCGTTTCCCGACCCTCAAGGTGGTCTTCGAGCACATCACCACCGGCGATGCCGCCGCCTTCGTCAAGGCCGCCCCGGCTAACGTCGGCGCCACCATCACCGCCCACCACCTGCTCTACAACCGCAACCACATGCTGGTCGGCGGCATCCGCCCGCACTTCTATTGCCTGCCGATCCTCAAGCGCAATACCCACCAGGAAGCCCTGCTGGATGCAGCAGTGAGCGGCAGCCCGAAGTTCTTCCTCGGCACCGACTCGGCCCCCCACGCGCGCCACGCCAAGGAAGCGGCCTGCGGCTGCGCCGGCTGCTACACCGCCTACGCCGCCATCGAGCTGTACGCCGAAGCCTTCGAGCAGCGCAAGGCGCTGGACAAGCTGGAAGGCTTCGCCAGCCTGCACGGCCCCGACTTCTATGGCCTGCCGCGCAACAGCGACCGCATCACCCTGGTCCGCGAAGAATGGGAAGCACCGGCATCCCTGCCCTTCGGCGACTTCGACGTGGTCCCGCTGCGCGCCGGTGAAAAACTGCGCTGGCGCCTGCTGGAGACCGAGGCATGAGTGACGAGAACGAAATCTTCGAAGGAGAACTCGACGGTTCCTTCCCGCCCGGCCCGCGCCACCCGATGGCGCGCCGTTTCCGTGGCTACCTGCCGGTCGTGGTGGACGTTGAGACCGGCGGTTTCAACGCCGGCACCGACGCCCTGCTGGAAATCGCCGCCGTCACTATCGGCATGGATGAGAGCGGCTACCTGTTCCCCGAGCACACCTACTTCTTCCGCGTGGAGCCTTTCGAAGGCGCCAACATCGAGCAGGCTGCGCTGGAGTTCACCGGCATCAAGCTGGACCATCCGCTGCGCATGGCGGTACCGGAAGAACAGGCGCTGACCGAGATCTTCCGCGGCATTCGCAAGTCGCTGAAGTCCAATGGCTGCAAGCGGGCGATCCTGGTCGGGCACAACAGCAGCTTCGACCTCGGCTTCCTCAACGCGGCGGTCAACCGCAGCGGCGTGAAGCGCAACCCGTTCCACCCGTTCTCCAGTTTCGACACCGCGACCCTTGCCGGCCTCGCCTACGGTCAGACCGTACTGGCCAAGGCCTGCCAGACCGCCGGCATCGAATTCGACAACCGCGAGGCCCACTCGGCGCGCTACGACACCGAGAAGACCGCGGAGCTGTTCTGCGGCATCGTCAACCGCTGGAAGGAATTCGGCGGCTGGATGGAAGACGAGGACTGATCCTCTCTTCCTGATCCCATGACAAAGCCCCGCTCAGGCGGGGCTTTTTCTTTCCTGCACGCAGGGCTTGCCGGCTTCCTGTAGGAGCGAGCTTGCTCGCGAACCACCGCCCGGTGAACGTCAGACCTGGCCGCTATGCACACCTGATCCCTTGTTCGCGAGCAAGCTCGCTCCTACGAAAAGCAATCCTGCGCGCCCATGAAAAAGCCCCGCCGAAGCGGGGCTCTTTCATCACCGGACAGCCTTACAGCTTGCCGGCGTGCTCGGCCAGATAGGCGGCGACGCCTTCAGGCGAGGCGGCCATGCCCTTGTCGCCCTTCTTCCAGTTGGCCGGGCAGACTTCGCCGTGCTCCTCGGTGAACTGCAGGGCATCGACCAGACGCAGCAGCTCGTCCATGTTGCGGCCCAGCGGCAGGTCGTTGACGATCTGCGAGCGCACCACGCCGTTCTTGTCGATCAGGAATGCACCGCGGAAAGCCACGCCGCCTTCGGACTCCACGTCATAGGCCTTGCAGATCTCGTGGGTGATGTCGGCCGCCAGAGTGTACTTGACCGGACCGATGCCGCCCTTGTCCACCGGGGTATTGCGCCAGGCGTTGTGGGTGAAGTGGGAGTCGATGGAAACGCCGATCACCTCGACGTTGCGCGCCTGGAAGTCGGGGATGCGGTGGTCCAGGGCGATCAGCTCGGAGGGGCAGACGAAGGTGAAGTCCAGCGGGTAGAAGAACACCAGCCCGTACTTGCCCTTGATGGCTTCGGACAACACGAAGCTGTCGACGATCTCGCCAGTGCCCAGTACGGCGGCCACGTTGAAATCGGGAGCTTTCTTACCTACGAGTACGCTCATTTGATTCTCCTTAATGGTGAGGCGCTGGGAGTGGCGGCTGCGCCCGGTCGAAACTGCCGTGCTTGAGGGCCCGTCACTCCAGTGGGGCAGCCATCATACACCCCACCCGCAACACCTACATCTGCGCGGACTCGGGGCTAACTCACTGAACCGATTGACCATTTATCGGACCGTCGAAATGAGACCCCGGCAACTTTTGACAATCATTCTCATTATTATTAGTATCGCTTCCAACAACCCCACAGCGACTGTAGTGCAACCATGTACGTCTGCCTCTGCAACGGTGTTACCGATACCCAGATCCGCGATGCGATCTACGACGGCGCCTGCAACTATCGCGAAGTGCGCGAGTGCACCGGTGTCGGCACTCAATGTGGCAAGTGCGCCTGCCTGGCCAAACAGGTGGTTCGCGATACCCTCGGCGAGCTGCAAAGCGCCCAGGCGATGAACTACAACCTGGCCTATGCGGCAGGCTGAGAAAAATACCGCTGATCAGTTCAGCAGCAATTCCGAAGAAACCGGGCCATGGCCCGGTTTTTTTATGCCCGCAATTCAGTGATTTAGCGCCCAGTTGCGGAATGAAAACATTCGCATTCATATTCCTTTTTATAACAAATTCAAGGACTTATGTTTGACAGATGGTTATAAGGGCGCGAGAATTTCAATCTCTCCCACTCCACACGGCAGGACCCCGGCATGAAAGGCGACAAGAAAGTCATCCAGCATCTGAACAAGATCCTCGGCAACGAGCTGATCGCCATCAACCAGTATTTCCTGCACTCGCGCATGTGGAACGACTGGGGCCTGAAGCGCCTCGGCGCGCACGAGTACCACGAGTCCATCGATGAGATGAAGCACGCCGACAAGCTCATCGAACGCATCCTGTTCCTCGAAGGCCTGCCCAACCTGCAGGACCTGGGCAAGCTGCTGATTGGCGAGAACACCCAGGAAATGCTGCAGTGCGACCTGAACCTGGAGCTCAAGGCCTGCAAGGACCTGCGCGACGCCATCGTGCATTGCGAAAGCGTGCATGACTACGTCAGCCGCGACCTGCTCAAGGACATCCTCGAGTCCGAGGAAGAGCATATCGACTACCTGGAAACCCAGCTGGGCCTGATCCAGAAAGTCGGCCTGGAGAACTACCTGCAGTCGCACATGCACGAAGACGACTGATCAGAAACAAGGCACCGGCGCAGTTGTGGACGCCGGTGCCCTTCCCTTCTAGACATTCGCCTTGGGCGGACGACGCACCAGCCCGGCCTTGAACACCAGGCCCGCGCACAACCCGATCACCACCAGCAGCGACAGGCGCAAGCCCACGTGTTCGGCGAGGAAGCCGATCAACGGCGGGCCCATCAGCAAGCCGCCATAGCCGAACGACGCCACTGCCGCCACGCCGCGCGAAGGCTCGACACCCGGCCGGTTACCCGCCGCGCCGATCAGGATCGGCACCACCACCGACAGTCCGGCGCCCACTAGCGCAAAACCAGCGATCGACCCGCCTATCCACGGGCTGAACAACGCCAACAGCATGCCCGCAATGGCCAGCAGCGCCAGGCTGCGCACTAGCGCCTCGTCAGCGAAGCGCACGCGCAGGCGATCACCGAACAACCGGCCCAGCACCATGGTCGCGGAGAATGCCGCGAAGCCCAGTGCTGCCAGGCGTTCGGACGCGCCCAATACCTGGTGCAACAGCAAAGCCCCCCAGTCGGCGACCGCTCCTTCGGAAACGAACGCACAGAGCGTCAGCAGACCCAGGCCGATCAGTGCCGGTGGCGGCAGGCGCCAGCCACGCTGGGCTGGCGCCTCCTCCTCCATGGGCTCCGGACGGCCCTCGAACAGATGACGGGCAAACAGCGGCAGGATCGCCACGGCGATCAGCGCCAGCAGGCTGAAGTGCCAGATCGGCGCCAGGTCGGCGAAAGCCGCTGCTCCGACAGCACCGACCAACCCGCCCAGGCTGTACATGCCGTGCAGGCTGGAGATGCACGGGCGGCCGAGGCGCCGTTCGACTTCAACCGCCTGGGTGTTCATCGCCACATCCATGGTCGCGAAGGTCAGGCCGACAGCGAGGAAGCCCGCTGCCAGGACCCAGACGTCCTGCGCCAGCCCGAGCAGGGGAAAGGTCGCCATCAGCGCCAGCCCCGAAAGCACGGTGATCGCCCGGCTGCCGTAGCGGCGCACCAGCGCGCCGGCAAAAGCGAACGCCAGCAGCGCGCCAAAGCCCGCGCCCAGCAGGGCCTGGCCCAGTTGCTGCTCGTCCACCCCGGTCATGCTCTTGAGGGCAGGCACCCGCCCCATCACGCTGCCATGGACCATCCCGCCCATGGCGAAGCAGTATCCGCACGCCCAGCGCGCGGCGTTGGCCCGCGTCTGTTCAGTCATCTTTTATTTCTTCCCAAAAACAAAGCCCCGCCAAGGCGGGGCTTTGTGCAACAGCACGAAAGACTCAGGCGTTGGCCTTGCTCACGGCGTCCTTGATCAGCGGTTGCAGCTCACCCTTCTCGAACATCTCGGCCAGGATATCGCTGCCGCCGACCAGTTCACCACCGACCCACAGTTGCGGGAAGGTCGGCCAGTTGGCGTACTTGGGCAGGTTGGCGCGGATTTCCGGGTTCTGCAGGATGTCGACATAGGCGAATTTTTCGCCGCAAGCCATCAGCACCTGCGCGGCGCGGGACGAGAAACCGCACTGGGGAGCGTTCGGCGAACCCTTCATGTACAGCAGAACAGGGTTGCTGGAGATCTGCTCTTTGATGGTATCGATGATATCCATGAACTTCCTCGGCTTAACTATCAGACACTGACCCGGCAGTCGCCTCTCGGGGCATAGGCCGGCACGGTACGGCGCATTGTACTGCAAAGCCGAGTGCAACGCTCGGCTTTGCAAATACCCTGCGACAGCCTGTCAGGCCGCCTCGACCTCCACCGGCACGCCGTTGAGCGCGGTGTTGCCGGAGAGCGCATCGAGATGGCGCTCGTCGGTCAGGTCGTTGGCACTGGCGCCACCCTGCTCGCGGGCGATGGACAGTTGCACACCCGGCCGCCCGTGGCCCCAGCCGTGGGGCAGGCTGACCACACCGGCCATGACTTCATCACTGGCCGCCACCTCGATTTCGATGCTGCCGACTCGCGAACGCACCCGCACCTTCTGCCCGTCCGCCAACCCGCGCGAGGCCAGGTCCTGCGGGTGCATGAGCAGCTGATGGCGCGGCTTGCCCTTCACCAGGCGGTGATAGTTGTGCATCCACGAGTTGTTGCTGCGCACGTGGCGACGCCCGATCAGCAGCAGTTGGTCAACCGCCGGCGATTGGGTATCGGCGAAGCGACGCAGATCATTCAGGAATATCTCCGGCGCCGCCTCGATACTGCGGCTGGCGGTCTTCAGGCGCGGCGCCAGGTTCGGCTGCAGCGGGCCCAGGTCCAGCCCGTGCGGGTATTCGCGCAGCCGCGCCAGATTGAGCTTGTGCTCGCTGGCATCACCGTAGGGGCCGAAGCGCAGGCCCATCTCGATCATCTGCTCCGGCGCCATAGTCGGCTTGAGCTCGGCGCCCTGGCGCGCGGCGTAGGCCTTGGCGAGGCCGACGAAGATTTCCCAGTCGTGCAGCGCGCCCTCGGGCTTGGGCAGGATCGCCTCGTTGAAACGGGTGACATTGCGCACCGCGAAGACGTTGAAGGTCGTGTCGTAGTGGTCGTGCTCCAGCGGTGCGGTGGGCGGCAGGATCAGATCGGCGTAGCGGGTGGTTTCGTTGATGTACAGATCGACGCTGAGCATGAACTCCAGGCCGTCCAGCGCCTGTTCCAGGCGCCGGCCGTTGGGCGTGGACAGCACGGGGTTGCCGGCCACCGTCACCAACGCGCGCACCTGCCCTTCGCCTTCGGTCAGCATCTCTTCGGCCAGCGCCGCCACGGGCAGCTCGCCGCCGTACTCGGGCAGGCCGGACACGCGACTCTGCCAGCGATTGAACGCGCCACCCGCGGTGGTCGCTACCAGGTCAACGGCCGGCGTGGTGCACAGCGTGCCGCCGACACGATCGAGGTTGCCGGTGACCAGGTTGATCAGTTGCACCAGCCACTGGCACAGGCTGCCGAAGACCTGCGTCGAAACGCCCATGCGTCCGTAGCAGACGGCCTTGTCGGCGGCGGCGAACGCCCGTGCCAGCTGGCGGATTTCATCAGCCGGCACGCCACAGCGCGCGGCCATGGCGTCAACCTTGAACGGCGCCAGTGCTTCGCGCACTGCATCCAGGCCACTCACCGGCAGGGACGTTTCACGGGTCAGCCCTTCGCTGAGCAACGTATCGAGAATGCCCAGCAGCAACGCGGCGTCCTCACCAGGGCGGACGAACAGATGCTGGTCTGCAATTGCCGCCGTCTCGGTACGGCGTGGGTCAACCACCACCAGCTTGCCGCCGCGAGCCTTCAGCGCCTTCAGACGTTTCTCCACATCCGGCACGGTCATGATGCTGCCGTTGGAGGCCAGCGGGTTGCCGCCCAGGATCAGCATGAAGTCGGTGTGGTCGATGTCGGGAATCGGAATCAGCAGGCCATGGCCGAACATCTGCTGGCTGACCAGGTGATGCGGCAGCTGGTCCACCGAGGTCGCCGAGTAGCGATTACGGGTCTTCAACTGGCCGAGGAAGTAGTTGCTATGGGTCATCAGGCCATAGTTGTGCACGCTGGGATTGCCCTGGTACACCGCCACCGCGTTGTTGCCGTGGCGCTCACGAATCTCCGCCAGGCGGGTGGCGACCAGCTCGAAAGCCTCATCCCAACCGATCGGCTGCCATTCGCTGCCGACGCGGCGCACCGGCTGGCGCAGGCGGTCGGGGTCGTTCTGGATGTCCTGCAGCGCTACTGCCTTGGGACAGACGTGGCCGCGGCTGAAACTGTCCTGGGCATCACCCTTGATGGACAGGATGCGCTCGTCCTCGGTCTCGATGGTCAGGCCGCAGATGGCCTCGCACAGGTGGCACGCACGGTGGTGGAGGGTCTTGCTCATGGCTCGCCTCGTTTTTGTTGTCGCCGGCGCCTCATGGGGCCGGTCGTGGGGTGCAAAGCACTATGAATCCAGTCCTGGCGCAGCACCACCAGCTTCCGTCGGGTGAATCCCCGGGCATCAGGAACGACCATGGAGAAACCCCGCCCGACGGGCCTTCCGGGCGAAACTTGCGTAGATCCGTCATTTCCTTATAGGATCGCGCCTTCCTCCATTTTCCGCTCCATGCGGTCCCGCCGCAGGTTCAGCCCGTTTTTTCTCACGAAAGCCGGTCGGTACCTCGGCCTGATTCTGAGAATAAGTAGTAGGTACGAACCATGAGCGCACGTCACTTCCTCTCGATGCTGGATTACACGACCGAAGAACTGCTCGGTCTGATCCGCCGCGCCACCGAGCTGAAGGACTTGCGAGACCGAGGTGTGCTCTACGAACCGCTGAAGAACCGCGTGCTGGGCATGATTTTCGAGAAAGCCTCGACGCGGACGCGGATTTCCTTCGAAGCCGGCATGATCCAGCTCGGCGGCCAGGCCATCTTCCTCTCCCCGCGCGACACCCAGCTGGGCCGCGGCGAGCCGATCGCCGATGCCGCACGGGTGATGTCGCGGATGGTCGATGCGGTGATGATCCGCACCTTCGCCCACAGCAACCTGATCGAGTTTGCCGAGAACTCCCGCGTGCCAGTGATCAACGGCCTGTCGGACGACCTGCACCCCTGCCAGTTGCTGGCCGACATGCAGACCTTCCATGAGCACCGTGGCAGCATCGCCGGCAAGACCGTGGCCTGGATCGGCGACGGCAACAACATGTGCAACAGCTACATCGAGGCAGCCATCCGCTTCGACTTCCAACTGAACGTGGCCTGCCCGGAAGGCTACGAGCCGAACGCCGCCCTGATGGAACTGGCCGGCGAGCGCGTGAAGATCTTCCGTGACCCGCGTGAGGCGGTAGCCGGCGCACACCTGGTGAGCACCGACGTCTGGGCCTCGATGGGCCAGGAAGACGAAGCGGCCGCGCGCCTGCGCCTGTTCCAGCCATATCAGGTAACACGTGAGCTGCTCGACGGCGCGGCGGCGGATGTACTATTCATGCACTGCCTGCCGGCCCACCGTGGCGAAGAGATCAGCGAAGACCTGCTGGACGACGCGCGCTCCGTGGCCTGGGACCAGGCGGAAAACCGTCTCCACGCCCAGAAAGCCCTGCTCGAACTGCTGGTCGAGCACGCGCACTACGCTTAAGCCCCACTTCGAGTCCGATGACCCAAACGCTGCTGCTCAACCTCGACGATCTTTCCTGTGGCTATGAACAGCAGCGTGTGGTGCAAGGCGTCAGCCTGCACCTGAACGCCGGCGACATCGGCTGCCTGCTCGGCCCCTCGGGCTGCGGCAAGACCACGACCCTGCGCGCCATCGCCGGTTTCGAGCCAGTACAGAGCGGGCGCATCGAACTGGGCGGCGAGGTGATTTCCCGCCCCGGCTTCACCCTGTCGCCGGAGAAGCGCCGGATCGGCATGGTGTTCCAGGACTACGCACTGTTCCCGCACCTGTCGGTGGCGGACAACATCGCCTTCGGCATCCGCAAGCACCCCGAGCGCGAGCGCATCGTCGGCGAGTTGCTGGAACTGGTGAAGCTCGACGGCCTCGGCCTGCGCTTCCCTCACGAACTTTCCGGCGGCCAGCAACAGCGTGTGGCACTGGCCCGCGCGCTGGCGCCGCAGCCGCAACTGCTGCTGCTCGACGAACCCTTCTCCAACCTCGACGTGGAGTTGCGCCGCCAGCTCAGCCACGAGGTCCGTGACATCCTCAAGGCGCGCGGCACCAGCGCGATCCTGGTCACCCATGACCAGGAAGAAGCCTTCGCCGTCAGCGATCACGTTGGCGTGTTCCGCAACGGCCTGCTGGAACAGTGGGACACCCCGTTCAACCTCTACCACGAGCCGCAGACGCCCTTCGTTGCCAGCTTCGTCGGCCAGGGTTATTTCATTCGCGGACAGATGCACGGCAACGATGCGGTGCAGACCGAGTTGGGCCTGCTACGCGGCAACCGCGCCTACAGCCTGCCGGATGGCAGTGCGGTGGATGTACTGCTGCGCCCTGACGACCTGGTGCCGGCTGCCGATGGCGCACTGAAGGCACGGATTGTCGGCAAGTCCTTCCTCGGCGCGGCGACGCTCTATCGTCTGCAACTGCCCACCGGCACTCAGCTCGAATCGCTCTTCCCCAGCCACGCCGACCACCAGCCGGGCGATGAGGTCGGTATCGGCGTCGCCGCCGAGCACCTGGTACTGTTCCCGGCCCAGGGCAGTGTGGCGCTCTAGGCGAGCGCCTTCTCAAGTTCGGGCAGCAACTCGAACAGGTCGCCCTGCAAACCGTAGTCGGCAATCTCGAAGATCGGCGCGTCCGGGTCGAGGTTGATCGCGGCGATCACCTTGGCGTCCTTCATGCCCGCCACGTGCTGCACCGCGCCGGAAATGCCTACGGCCAGATACAACTCCGGCGCAACGATGCGCCCGGACTGGCCGATCTGCAATTCTGCCGGCGCGAAGCCCGCGTCCACCGCCGCCAGCGAAGCGCCGACGGCACCGTGCAAACGATCCGCCAACGGATAGAGCGCAGCGAAACCTTCTTCGGTTTGCAGACCACGCCCACCGGCCACTATGACTTTCGCCGACTCCAGCGCGGGGCGCTCGAAGTCCGGATGCTCCTCGCCCTGCCACTGCGCCAGACCGAGATCGCCCGGACCGCCGATGCGTTCCAGTTCGGCGTTGCCGCCGCCAAGGGCAACCGGATCGAATGCAGTGGGACGAATGCCCAGCACGCTCACCGCCGCCTCGCAGCGCACGGTGGCGATGGCGTTGCCGGCGTAGATCGGGCGCTGGAAAGTCTGGTGGTCGAGGACAGCGATGACGTCGGATACCGCGTCCACATCCAGCAGAGCGGCAATCCGCGGCAGGCAATCGCGCCCCACCGCGGTGGCCGGCGCGAGGATATGGCTGTAGCGCGGCGCAAGCTGCACCACCAGCGCTGACAGGCTTTCCGCCAGCAGATGGTCGTAGGCGGGATCGTCCGCCAGCAGCACGCGGTCAACGCCATCAATGGCACGGACACGCGCGGCCAGTTCGTCGAGGACGCTACCGGCCAGCAGCAGATGCACCTCGCCGCCGATCTGCCGGGCGGCAGTCAGCGCGCTCAGGGTCGCGGGAGCCAGAACGGCGGAGCCGTCGGTGCGGTGATAGTCAGCGATGAGCAGAATGGCCACGGGCCTGCCTCCGAATCTGCGAACCGCGCCAGAGGGGCACGGTATTCAGTGAAGGCCAGCCTACGCCAGGGAGCGGGAAGCCCCCCCGGTCACAGATCAAACAACCAGCAGACGACCGCTGGCCACCAGGCGCGCGTAGCCGGCGATGCTCACTCGGTCGCCTTCCAGGCGGCACCAAAGCTCGCCGCCCCGCTCGGAGCACTGGAATGCGCGCATCTGCAGCTTGTTCAGGCGACCCGACCAGTAGGGAATCAGGCTGCAGTGGGCAGCGCCGGTCACCGGATCTTCATTGAGACCAATGGCCGGGGCGAAGAAGCGCGAAACAAAGTCATAGTCATCACTGCGCGCGGTGACGATCACGCCCAGGTAAGGCAGGCGCGCCAGAGCGGCGAAGTCGGGCTTGCACTCACGCACGGCCTGCTCGGACTCCAGCAACGCCAATAGATGCGAGGCGTTGCTCAGGGCATCCACCACATCCACGCCCAGTGCGCTGGCCAGCTCCACGGTGGTGCCGGTTTCGCTCGGCGGCTGCGCCGGGAAGTTCAGCGCCAACCGACCATCCTCACGGGTAACGCGCAGCGGTCCGGACAGGGAATTCAGCTCCAGCACCTCGCCCGGCTCATCGAACACCTCGAACAGCACATGGGCGCTGGCCAGGGTCGCGTGGCCGCACAGCGGCACTTCGGCGGTCGGGGTGAACCAGCGGATACGCCAGCCTTCGGATTCGCGCACCAGGAAAGCGGTCTCCGACAAGTTGTGCTCGGCGGCGATCTTCTGCATCAGTTCGTCGCTCAGCCAGCCGTCGAGGCGGTAGACCATGGCCGGGTTGCCGGCGAAGGGACGGTCGGTGAAGGCGTCCACCTGATGGAAGTCGAGCAGCATGGCGATCTCCTTGTAAGTGATGGCCGAGCATGACAGAAGCCGACGGGCGGCGAACCGTACAGAATGGACCGAACAGTCTTCGCTTTCGACCGGTCAGCTACGCCCGATGGGCGCAAACTTTGCCGAAGTCAGCCCGGCCAGCGTCTCGGCGCTCAGCTCCACTTCCAGCCCACGGCGCCCGGCGCTGACGTGGATAGTCGGGAAGCCCTGGGCGGATTCATCGATGAAGGTACGCAGGCGCTTCTTCTGCCCCAACGGGCTGATGCCGCCGACCAGGTAACCGGTGGCGCGCTGCGCCGCAGTGGGGTCGGCCATGTCGGCCTTCTTCACGCCTGCCGCATGAGCCAGCGCCTTGAGGTCCAGCGTGCCTGCCACCGGCACCACCGCCACCAGCAACTCGCCCTTCTCGCTCGCTGCCAGCAGAGTCTTGAATACGCGCGCCGGGTCGAGGTTGAGCTTCTCGGCGGCCTCCAGGCCGTAGGACGGCGCCTTGGGGTCGTGCTCGTAGCTCAGCACATGGTGTTCGGCGCGGTTCTTCTTCAGCAGGTCGATAGCGGGGGTCATGATCGGCGGGCTTCTCGCAAGCGGCTTTCCAGCGCATAACAGTATGCCAAGGCGTGCTGCACTGCACGGTGTTCGCTTCACCGACACGGACGAATCCCGTATGGTCTGCGCCATTCACCTTCCGGCCCGCGTGGCCGGGACTGCCGAACGGAATCCGCACAAGGCCGCCCGCATGACCGACCTGAAGAACAAGAAATACATCGTCGCCCTCGATCAGGGCACCACCAGCTCGCGCGCCATCATCTTCGACCACGACGCCAACGTGGTCAGCACGGCCCAGCGCGAGTTCGCGCAAATCTACCCGCAGCCGGGCTGGGTCGAACATGACCCGATGGAAATCTGGGCAACCCAGAGCTCGACCCTCGTCGAGGCGCTGGCCCAGGCCAATATCAGCGTCGCCGAAGTGGCTGCCATCGGCATTACCAACCAGCGCGAAACCACCCTGGTATGGGACAAGGCCACCGGCCGACCGATTCACAACGCCATCGTCTGGCAGTGCCGGCGCAGCGCGGCTATCTGCGAGCAGCTCAAGCGCGACGGCCTGGAACAGCACATCCGCGACACCACCGGGCTGGTCATCGATCCGTACTTCTCCGGCACCAAGCTGAAGTGGATCCTCGATAACGTCGAAGGTGCCCGCGAACGCGCCCAGCGCGGCGAGCTGCTGTTCGGCACGGTCGACACCTGGCTGATCTGGAAGCTTACCGAGGGCGAGGTACACGTCACCGACTACACCAACGCCTCGCGTACCCTGATGTTCGATATCCACAAGTGCGACTGGGACGAGCGCCTGCTCACCGCGCTGGATGTGCCGCGCGCCATGCTGCCGCAGGTACGCGGGTCTTCCGAAATCTATGGCCACGCGAAGGTCGGCGGTCTCGGCGTGCACCGTACGCCCATCGCCGGGATCGCCGGCGACCAGCAGGCCGCGCTGTTCGGCCAGATGTGCGTGGAGCCGGGCCAGGCGAAGAACACCTATGGCACCGGCTGCTTCCTGCTGATGAACACCGGCGCCAAGGCGGTGAAGTCCACCCACGGCCTGCTCACCACCATCGCCTGCGGCCCGCGCGGCGAAGTGGCCTATGCGCTGGAAGGCGCGGTGTTCAATGGCGGCTCCACCGTACAGTGGCTGCGCGATGAGTTGAAGGTGATCAACGACGCCCACGACTCCGAGTACTTCGCCACCAAGGTGAAGGACAGCAACGGCGTCTACCTGGTCCCCGCCTTCACCGGCCTCGGCGCGCCCTACTGGGACCCGTATGCCCGCGGCGCACTGTTCGGCCTGACCCGTGGGGTGAAGGCCGATCACCTGATCCGCGCCACCCTGGAATCCATCGCCTACCAGACCCGCGACGTGCTCGACGCCATGCAGCAGGATGCCGGCGAGCCACTGCGCGCCCTGCGCGTGGACGGCGGCGCGGTGGCCAACAACTTCCTCATGCAGTTCCAGGCAGACATCCTTGGCACTGCGGTGGAGCGCCCGCAGATGCGCGAGACCACTGCCCTCGGCGCGGCCGTGCTGGCGGGGCTGGCCTGCGGTTTCTGGGGCGGCCTGGACGAGCTGAAGAACAAAGCGGTGATCGAGCGGGTGTTCCAGCCGGCCTGTGACGAGGCCGAGCGCGCGCGCTTGTACAAGGGCTGGAAGAAGGCCGTGGAGCGCACTCGCGACTGGGCCGCCGACGACTGACGCGACAGGTTCTTTGTAGGAGCGAGCTTGCTCGCGAACCGCCTGATGCCAAGGTGCCAAGCGGGGTTCGCGAGCGAGCTCGCTCCTACAAGTTCATGACATACCCTGCCCACTCCGGCATCCTTGCCCCTTCGGCCCGTCCTCACGAGCACAGCGAATGAACCTGCCCCCCCGCCAGCAAAGCATCCTCGACCTGGTCCGTGAACGCGGCTACCTGAGCATCGAGGAGCTCGCCCAGCAGTTCGCCGTGACCCCGCAGACCATCCGCCGCGACATCAACCAGCTCGCCGAACAGAACCTGCTGCGCCGCTACCACGGCGGGGCAGCCTGGGATTCGAGCATCGAGAACACCGCCTACAACACCCGCGCCGACCAGATGCGCGATGAGAAGCAGCGCATCGCCGAGGCCATCGCCGCGCACATCCCGGACAACGCCTCGCTGTTCATCAACATCGGCACCACCACCGAAGCCATCGCCCGCGCCCTGCTCGGCCACCAGAACCTCAAGGTCATCACCAACAACCTGCACGTTGCCAGCATCCTCGCCGGCAAGGACGACTTCGAAGTGCTGATCGCCGGTGGCACCGTGCGCGGCGACGGCGGCGTAGTCGGGCAGGCGGCGGTGGACTTCATCGAGCAGTTCCGCGTCGATTTCGCCGTGGTGGGTATCAGCGGCATCGACGAGGACGGCAGCCTGCTGGACTTCGACTATCAGGAAGTGCGTGTCTCCCGCGCCATCATCGACAACGCGCGGCAGGTGTTCCTTGCCGCCGACTCCAGCAAGTTCGGGCGCAACGCCATGGTGCGCCTGGGGCCGATCTCCCTGGTCAGCCGGGTGTTCACCGACAGCCCGCCGCCCGCCGCCGTGGCGCGCCTGCTGCACCAGCACAAGGTCCAGCTCGACCTGGTCTGAGCCCCTCGCCCATTCATTTTCGAACATTCAGACGAATGCCTGCGCGAATTCGCGCCGAAGGCTGGTCATATTCCGTTCACTGAACTAGGATATTTTCGAAAACGAACATCAAAAGATTCACTTTCAATCCCCAAGGCGGTCTCCATGCACCCAACCAGCAAGCGCCACGCGCCCCTGGCCGAAGTCTATGACCTGGCCGTCGTCGGTGGCGGCATCAATGGTGCTGGGATCGCGGCGGATGCCGCCGGGCGCGGGCTGTCGGTGTTCCTTTGCGAACAGCACGACCTCGCCAGCCACACCTCCTCCGCCAGCAGCAAACTGATCCACGGCGGCCTGCGCTACCTCGAGCATTACGAATTCCGCCTGGTCCGCGAAGCCCTCGCCGAACGCGAGGTGCTGCTGGCCAAGGCCCCGCACATCGTCCATCCACTGCGCTTCGTGCTGCCGCACCGCCCGCACCTGCGCCCGGCCTGGATGATCCGCGCCGGCCTGTTCCTCTACGATCACCTGGGCAAACGCGAAAAACTGCCGGCCTCCCGTGGCCTGCGCTTCGGTATCGACAGCCCGCTGAAGACCGAGATCACCCGTGGTTTCGAGTATTCCGACTGCTCCGTGGACGACGCCCGCCTGGTAGTGCTCAACGCCATGGCCGCCCGCGAGAACGGCGCCCATATTCACCCGCGCACCCGTTGCGTCAGCGCCCGGCGTAGCAAGGGCCTGTGGCACCTGCACCTGGAACGCCACGACGGCAGCCTCTACTCGATCCGCGCCCGCGCGCTGGTGAACGCCGCCGGTCCCTGGGTCGACCGTTTCCTGCGTGAGGAGCTGCGGCAGAAACCGCCCTACGGCATCCGCCTGATCCAGGGCAGCCACCTGATCGTGCCGCGCCTGTACGACGGCGAGCACGCTTACATCCTGCAGAACGAGGATCGGCGCATCGTCTTCGCCATTCCGTATCTGCGCCAGTTCACCCTGATCGGCACCACCGACCGCGAATATAAGGGCGATCCGGCGCAGATCAGCATCAGCGAAGAAGAGACTGACTACCTGCTCAATGTGGTCAACGCCCACTTCAAGCGTCAGTTGAGCCGCCAGGACATCCTGCGCAGCTTCTCCGGCGTGCGCCCGCTGTGCGACGACGAGTCCGACGACCCATCCGCCGTCACCCGCGACTACACCCTGGCGCTGGACAACACCCCTGGCGAGGCGCCGCTGCTTTCGGTGTTCGGCGGCAAGTTGACGACCTACCGCAAGCTCGCCGAAGCCGCACTGGATCAACTGGCGCGGCACTTTGCCGGCGTGATGAAAGCGAGCTGGACCGCCAACGCCCCGCTGCCCGGCGGCGAAGCCATGACCACCGTGGAAGACCTGGCCATCCAGCTCATGGAACGCCTGCGCCAGCTCGACCCCGCCCTCGCCCGGCGCTGGGCCAGCACCTACGGCAGCCGCATCTGGAAACTGCTGGACGGTGCACACAACCTCAGCGAACTGGGCGAACACCTGGGCGCCGGCCTCTATACGCGGGAAGTGGAATACCTGGTGCGCGAGGAATGGGCGCGCGACGCCGACGACATTCTCTGGCGCCGCACCAAGCTCGGCCTGTTCCTCAACGCCCGGCAGCGGGAGCGCCTGGAGCAGTTCCTGCGCAGCGAAAGCCCGCTGGAACCGAGTACACAGGTCGCCTGAACGTCGAATTGGAGTGGGCAGCCAGTCTCGCGGATAATCCACCGAGTAATCCCCCCGACGCCAACGCCCCGGTGGCGTCGCCAGCTAGAGAACGACGTGGACCTGATCCTCAAGGCAACCATCGGCGCCGGCGTGGTGCTGATCCTCGCCGCGCTGTCGAAGACGCGCAATTACTACATCGCCGGCCTGGTGCCGCTGTTCCCCACCTTCGCCCTGATCGCCCACTACATCGTCGGCAAGAGCCGTTCGCTGGACGACTTGAAGACCACCATCCTGTTCGGTATGTGGTCGATCATTCCCTACTTCGTCTACCTCGCCGCGCTCTACCTGATGGTGGACCGCATGCGCCTGGAACTGTCGCTGGCGATGGCCGCGCTGGCCTGGCTGGTGGCAGCTTCGCTGCTGGTATTCATCTGGGTGCGCCTGCACTGAGTCAGCCGCGCGCCGCCAGCTGAACCTCCAGCTCGGCAATGCGCGCCTGCAGGCGCTCGCGCTCGGCGCGTTCGGCGCGGATGTCCTCGAAGACGCTGATCAGGTGATCAGGCAGGCCGTCCTGGCGATGGCGCTGCAGCGAGGTGCGCACCCGCACCCAGACGTACTCGCCGTCGCGGCGGCGCAGGCGCTTCTCCACCACGTAGCGGTCAAAGTGCCCGGCCAGCAGTTGACGCAGCAGTTCGAGGTTGGTCGCCAGGTCGTCGGGATGGGTGATCGCCTGGAAGGTCATGGCGTAGAGCTCTTCGGCGCGGTATCCCAGCAGTTCGCAGAGGCTGCCGTTGACGCGCTGCCAGCTGCCGTCCAGGCCGATGTAGGCCAGCGCGCCCCAGGTCAGCTCGAAGATGGCGCGGAAGCGCTCCTCGCTGTTGCGCAGCTGCTCCTCGGTGGCCATGCGCTCGGTGTTGTCCATGCTGATGCCCACCATTTTCAGCGGTCGGCCAACGGCGTCGTTGACCACCGTGGCGCGCGAGGCGATCCAGCGCAGGCTGCCGTCGGGCTGGACGATGCGGAAGTCGCACTCGCAGCCTTTGCCCTCGGCCGCGGCGCGATCGTACATCGCCTGCACCGCTGTCACGTCCTCGGCCGGCAGGTGACTCCAGAACTCGTGATTCGAGCTGACGTGCCAGCCGTAGACTGCCTCGACGTTGGGTGAGTAGGTCACCTCGTCGCTGATCAGGTTCCATTCCCAGGTGACGATCCGCGCGCCCTCCTGGGCCAGTTTCATGCGCGTCTCGCTCTCCATGATCTCGGCGGTGTAGCGCCGGCGCAGGTCGGTCATCGGCAGCTCGACGGGTTCGGCGTCCTGCACGCTGCGCAGGGCTTCCTCACCGTAACGCAGCCACAGCCAGTTGACCTTGAGGAAGTCCGCCAGCTTGCGCAGATTGTCGTAGTCGATCTCGCCGCCCTTGGTCCACTTGTGCACCGCCGTGCGCGAGATCCCCAGCGCCGTGCCCACTGTCTGCAGCGTCAGCTTGTGGAGTTCGAGCAGTTCCTTGAGACGGAAGGCGAAGCTGTTTTCCATCATCGGTGGCGCGGTCCCTGGAGGTGATCAAGGGCCGCAGTATACACAGCTGTAAACCGATGGATGACAGCACTGGACCTGTAGGAGCGAGCTTGCTCGCGAACAAACCCGACTACGCAGTGGGTTCGCGAGCAAGCTCGCTCCTACATCAAGGCCAGGAAGTTACAGGTCGATCACCAGCCGCTCCCCGCGGGCGCGGGAGACGCAGAGCATCAGGGTTTGCTGCGACGCTTTTTCCTCGTCGGAGAGGTACTGGTCGAAATGCTCGACCTCACCTTCAAGGATGCGCGTCTCGCAGGTGCCGCAGACACCTTCGCGGCACAGGCAATCCACCTGGGCGGCCTTCACGTTCTCGATGGCCTGGATGATGGTCATGCCCTCCTCTACACGCAGTTCGCGACCGGAACGGCCCAGTACCAGGGTAAAGGCGCCGCCGCTGGCGGGAGCGGCGGCGAACTGTTCGAAATGCACACGGGCGTCGGCAATGCCGGCTTTCTTCGCACCCTCGATCACCGCATCGATGAGCGGTTTCGGCCCGCAGACATAGACGTGATCATTCGCCGCCAGCGACCCGAGCAACACGGAGAGATCGAGCCGGCGCTCTTCGCTGTCCACGTAGAAACGCACATTGGCGGCATGCGGGCTGCCCGCCAGCTCGCTCCGGAACGCACCATGCTCCGGGCTGCGGAAGGCATAGTGCAGTTCGTACGGAACGGTGCCACCTTCCAGCTCATGCAACTGGGAAAGAAACGGCGTGATGCCAATGCCGCCAGCGATCAGTACGTGGCGCCCGGCCGTGGGGTCGAGCTCGAACAGGTTGTTCGGGGTGGAGATGGTCAGCTCGCTGCCGACTTCCACCTGCTGGTGCATGAAGGCCGAGCCGCCCTTGGACTGTTCTTCCAGGCGCACGCCGATCTGGTAGTGGCCAAGGTCGCGCGGATCGCTCATCAGCGAGTAGGCATTGCTCAGGCCGCCGGCCATCTTCACGATCACATGGCTGCCGCCGGTGAAGGCCGGCATTGGCTGGCCATCGGTGCGCGCCAGGGTGAAGCGCTTGATCTGCGGGGTCGCCTGCTCCACGGCAGTCACGCGCACGCTGAACATCTCGTAGGAATTGGCCATGGTTCACCTCAACTGCAATCTCGCGGGGGCTTTCGCCACCCGCCTCCGCCGCCCCCTCAGGCACGGCAGCTCTGTTCTTATGGGTTGCCGCCCCGAGACAGCGCGGGGCGGGCTTTACGCAAGGTCCGGCCCGCGGGCCGGGAAGCCTCAGTCCAGGTGCGACACTGCGATCAGGTTGTGGAAGTGGGCAATGCCGTGCTCGCTGATGCCGGTGCGCTGCTTGTCCACCATGATCCGCCCCTGGCCGCGGTAGCCGCGGGATTTGAGGCCCTTCTGCACGCTCTCCACCAGGCGCAGGTCTTCGGGGCGGAACACGTCGCGGTACCAGTCGATGAGCTTCTGCTGCTCTTCGGTGATGTCCTTGTTGAGGAAGTAGATGTCGTAGTGCTGCAGGGTGGTCTCGGCGTCGACCGGGAACTCGTAGATCACGGTCATGAAGTTGGCGCCCGGCGGCACGTTGAACATGGTGCAGGGCCAGGCCCAGAAGCCGGCGAAGGACGGGTCGGTCACCGACTCGTCGACCTTGAAGGACTGCTCCGAGGACTTGGCGATGCCGTACTGCAGCGTCCAGTTGCCGTGCAGGGTGTGGCCGTACTGGCCGACGTCCACCGAGTCGGCGAAGCTGGGGTGCGCCGGGCCGCAGTGGTAGCACTCCATGTAGTTGTCGACGATGGATTTCCAGTTGGCCGGGGTCCTGCTGACGAAACGCGCGGCCAGGTGCAGGTCATCGATCACCGCGCAGGCGTCGCGCATGCGTGCCTGCAGGCCGGGCAACTGGTCTTCGACGCTGCCGGAGTTCGGGTCCATGTTGACGAAGATGAAGCCGGCGTACTCCTCGACCTTGAGCTGCACCAGGCTGAAGTCGCCCTTGTCGAAGGCTTCGACCTGGTCGCAGTTACGCACGTGGGTCAGCTCGCCATCGAGCTTGAAGGTCCAGGCGTGGTACGGACAGGCGATGACGTTCTTGGCAATGCCGCCGGTGCCCTCCAGCAATTGGTGGCCGCGGTGTGGGCAGACGTTGTAGAAGGCGCGCAGCACGTCGTCGCGGCCACGGACAACGATGATGCTCTCGCCGATCACCTCGCGGACGATGTAGGCATTCTTCTCGGCCACTTCACTGCGGTGACCCAGGCAGATCCAGCTGTGGGCGAAGATCTTTTCCTTCTCGTGCTGGAACACGGCGTCACTGGTGTAGAAGTTCGCCGGAATGGTGAAGGCGCGCTCATGGTCACGGCAGAAGTCGGCGGGCAGGCGTTCGAAGTCGGTCATCAGATATCTCCAGGCTTTCATCGACTCGCGCAACGCGCGGTCTTTACTTGTTAGTTAACTGCAACCCGATGGTTAACAGCGCAGGCAAAAAAAAGCCTGCCGGTGGCACCGCCCTCGGGCTGGCGGCGCCACGCAGGATTCATTGGGCGAGCGCCACCTTGTCGGCGACGGACTCGTCCTGCGGAGCCGGTGCCAGCGGAGGCTGTCCCTCCAGCGCCATGGCGGCGGCTTCCTCTTCGATGCGATAGGCCGGCATCGAGCCGTAGTCGTGGAGCATCCACTTGAAGAAGCCATAGACCTTCACCAGCAGGATCAAGGTGAAGGGAATCGCGGTCAGCACCACGGCGGTCTTCATGGTCGACAGCGAGGCCTTGGCAAACAGCATGGCCAGCGGCACCAGGGTCAGGGTGATGGCCCAGAACAGCCGGTGTGTCGGAGTCGGATCGTCGCCTTCCTGCAGGTTGCGAGTGCTGGTGGCAGCCACGGCATAGGCAGCGGCGTCCATGTGCGAGGCGCAGAATACAGCCATGATGAACAGGTACACGGCGAGGAACAGCTTGCCCCACGGCAGCCCCAGCAGCAGCGCTTCCACGGCGCTTTCGCCGCCCTGCTCGCTGAGGATCTTCGGCACGTCGATGGCGCCGGTGATGAACTGGTGCATGCTGTAGCTCTCCAGCGCACCGAAGAAGAACCAGCAACCGAAGCTGCCGCCCAGCAGCAGGGCGAACACCACTTCACGGATCTGCCGGCCGCGGGAAACACGGGTCACGAACATCGCCACGCCGGGCGCGTAGGACACCCACCAGAGCCAGTAGAACACCGTCCAGTTGCGGGTGAACGCGCCATCGCCAGCCGGGTCGGTGAACAGGCTCATGTGCACGTAGTTCTGGATCATCAGGCCCAAACCATTGGCGGTGTTGTTGATGGTGAACTGGGTCGGGCCGACCAGCAGCACCACTGCGGCGAACACCAGCGCGCCGTAGCAGACGATCTTGCTCAGCTTCTGCAGGCCGCCATCGATGCCGATGTAGGAGCTCAGGGAGAACAGTACGGCGATCACGCCGATCACCATGACCTGAACGAAGAAGGTGTCCGGTGTCCCCACCAACCCGGACAGGCCGCGGGTCAGGGTCGAGGCGGTAAGCGCGAGGGACACGGTGAGCGCGCCCATCATGGTCAGCAGGAAGATCAGGTCGACCACACGCCCCACCGGGCCGGTGGCCTTGAAGCCGGTGACGGCCTCGACGATGGAGGCCAGGTTCAGGCCGCTCTTCTTGCGCACGTGGAAGTGGTAGGCCATGGCCAGCGAGGCCAGCGCGTAGATCGACCAGGCGCTGATGCCCCAATGGAAGAAGGAGTAGCCGACGCTGTACTCCAGCGCTTCACGGGACTGCGGCGCGATGTTCAGGCCTGGCGTCTGGTAGTAGTACGCCCACTCCATCACGCCCCAGTAGAGCGTGGAAGACCCCATGCCGGCGCAGATGAACATGAACACCCAGGTAGCCGTTGAGTATTCCGGCTTGCCGCTGCCGAAGCGGATGTGGCCGTACTTGCTGCAGGCGATGTAGAGCACGGCCAGGGAGCTGCCGAAGATCAGCAGCTGCACGGCTGTGCCGAAGGTACGGGTGGCAATTTCGAACAGTTGGTTCGCGGCTTGCTCGGCCTGGGTCGGAAACGCAGCCAGCCCGATCACGGTCAGCAGCACTGCGACCAGGCTCATGGAAATCAGGAAAACATCGACCTTCTTCTTGTTGCGGGACATCAAGGGGGACATCAGGCGTCTCCTGGGACGTTTTTTGTTGTTGTTTCGCATCCGACGCAGGCAGCGGATGAAGGATCAGCGAGCCGTTTGACTCTCTTTTAATTAACCATCAGTTAACAAATATCCATTGGTTAACAGTCTGCGATGAATCGACGCAGGGCGCAAGAGCTCTCCATCGCCTCGTGCTCTCCCCCTTGATGCCCGCAGCCATACAGCCACGGGCATTTCATGCGTGATCGCCACAGAGTCAGGATTTATCTGCTAACGATCTCGGCAATTGCCGCCCCCACCGCCTGGGTCGACAACTGCCCCCCCATGTCACGAGTGACCGCCCCCTGGGCGATGACCTGCTCGATGGCCGCCAGAATCTCGTCATGGGCGGCGCGGTAGCGCGCATCACCCTGACCGACGAAGTCGAGCATCAGAGCGCCGGACCAGATCATGGCGATAGGGTTGGCGATGTTCTGGCCGAAGATGTCCGGCGCCGAGCCATGCACCGGTTCGAACAGCGAAGGGAATTTGCGTTCGGGGTTGAGGTTGGCCGAGGGGGCGATACCGATGGTGCCCGCGCAGGCCGGGCCGAGGTCGGAGAGGATGTCGCCAAACAGGTTGGAGGCCACCACCACATCGAAGCGTTCCGGCTGGAGAACGAAGCGGGCGCAGAGGATATCGATGTGCTGCTTGTCCCAAGTGATATCCGGATAGTTGGCGGCCATGGCGGCGGTGCGCTCGTCCCAGTACGGCATGCTCACCGCCATGCCGTTGGACTTGGTGGCAGACGTCAGGCGCTTGCGCTCACGGGTCTGCGCCAGGTCGAACGCGTACTTCAGAATGCGATCGACGCCGCGGCGGGTGAACACCGATTCCTGCAGGACGAACTCGTTCTCGGTACCCTCGAACATGCGGCCGCCCAGGGACGAATACTCGCCCTCGGTGTTCTCGCGAATCACCACGAAATCGATGTCGCCGGGCTTCTTCCCGGCCAACGGGCAGGGCACGCCGGGGAACAGGCGCACCGGGCGAATGTTCACGTACTGGTCGAAGTCGCGGCGGAACTTGAGCAGCGAGCCCCAGAGGGAAATGTGGTCCGGCACCTTGTCCGGCCAACCGACCGCGCCAAAGAACAGCGCGTCGAAGCCCTTGAGTTGCTCGAACCAGTCGTCCGGCATCATCTTGCCGTGCTCCAGGTAATAGTCGCAGCTGGCCCATTCGAAATGCTCGAACTCCAGCGCCAGGCCATGTTTGCGCGCGGCCGCCTGGACGACGCGCAAACCTTCGGGGAGGACTTCCTGGCCGATACCGTCTCCGGCAATGGCGGCGATTCTGTAGGTCTTGCTCATGGGGCACCTCGCAGGTCAGAAGAAAGAAGCAGCGCGGGCCATGCTATAAGTCGACGAAACAAACATAATCAGATCGACCGTTGATTCTTGAAACACGAAATGTGAACAATCTGCCGAACCTGGAAGACCTGCGGGTCTTCATCCATGTCACCCGCCGCTCCAGCTTCGCCGCCGCGGCCAGCGAGCTGGGCATGTCCGCCGCCTTCGTCAGCAAGCGCATCCGCCTGCTGGAAGAGGACCTCGGCGTGCGCCTGCTGCACCGCACCACCCGCCGGGTCTCGGTCAGCGAGGATGGCGAGCGGGTCTACCAGTGGGCGCTGCGCATCCTCGACTCGGTGCAGCGCATGGGCGATGACGTGTCAGCATTGCACCGAGAGCCCAGCGGCCAGCTGCGCATCGCCAGCAGCCTGGGACTGGGCCGCCGCTTCGTCGCCCCCGCCCTGTCGGAGCTCGCCACGCGCCACCCGCAACTGGATATCCGGCTGGATGTGCAGGACAGGCTGGTGGACCTGATCGGCGAAGGATTCGACCTGGACGTCAGGGTCGGCAACGAGATCGATCCGAACCTCATCGCCCGCCCCCTGGCGCGCAATCGCCGCGTACTCTGCGCCGCTCCCGCCTATCTGGAACGTCGCGGCACACCGCGCGCACTGGCGGAACTGGCAGGACACGATTGCCTGGTGATCAAGGAGCGCGACCACCCCTTCGGCATCTGGCACCTGCAAGGGCCGGACGGCGAGGAAAGCGTGAAGGTGACCGGGCCACTGTCATCCAACCATGGCGAAGTGGTTCATCAGTGGTGCATCGACGGGCGCGGCATCCTGCTGCGCTCCTGGTGGGACGTGCATGACAGCCTGGAAGACGGGCGCCTGGTGCAAGTGCTGCCGGAGTACCAGCAGCAGGCGGACATCTGGGCGGTGTACGCCGCGCCCCTGGCCAGCTCGGCCAAGGTGCGGGTGGCGGTGGAGTTCCTGCGACAGTATTTCGCTGAACGCTACAGCCTGCCGGAAGGCTGAATCTCACAGGGAGCGCAGGAGCGGACTCTGTCCGCGATCGATTTCGGACAGCTCCGAACTGGCGGGTTGCACATCGAGGACAGAGTCCGCTCCAACAAAAACATCAGAGCTGAGCGACGTGCCCACCACCCTGATGCTCACGCAGATAAGGCAGCACCGCCCCCAGCAGTGGCTCCTTGAAATCCTCCTGGAAGCGATGCGCCATCCCCGGAATCAGCTTGAGCACCGAACCACGGATATGCGCGGCCACGTGCACGCCGTGCATCACCGGCAGCAGCGGGTCGGCGGTGCCGTGGACGACCAGCGTTGGCACATTCAGGCGATTGAGCAACTCCACGCGGCTCGGTTCGGCGAGGATCGCCAGCATCTGCCGCTGCACGCCTTCGGGGTTGAAGGCGCGGTCGTAGGAGCGCGCCGCCTGTTCCAGCAATTGCTGGCGGTCGTCACGCACTTCCGGGCTGCCGAGGGCGGCCAGCAGGTCAGCCTGCTGTTCGATGGCCTGCTCACGGCTGGCCGCTTCACGCCGCGCGAGCAGACGCAACAAGGATTCACTGGGCGCCGGCAGGCCTTCGGCACCGGAACTGGTCATGACCAGGGTGAGGCTGATGACGCGATCGGGAGCGAGATCGGCCACGTGCTGGGCGATCATCCCCCCCATGCTTGCACCCAGCACATGGGCGCGCTCCACATGCAGGGCGTCCAGCAGATGCAGCGCGTCGCCGGCCATGTCGGTCAGGCTGTAGGGCGCGCTGACGGGCAGACCGAGGCGATAGCGAATCACTTCGTAGGTCAGGTTGCCGCTGGGTGCAGGTACGCGCCAGGAAGACAGGCCGACATCGCGGTTGTCGTAGCGGATCACCCGAAAACCCTGTTGGCAGAGCGCTTCGACTACTTCATCCGGCCAGTGGATGAGTTGACCGCCCAGGCCCATGACGAGCAGCAGCGTCGGGTCCTGGGGGCGGCCGATGCTCTGGTAGGCCAGGCGCACGTCGCCCAGGTCGACCATTTCGGTCGGCACCCGCGCATCGCAACGATCCGCGGCAACGGCCCGATCGGCAATAGAGATGGAGGACAGGCCGCAGAACAGAGCGGCTGCCAGTAGAAAAGCACGCATGAGTGAAAATCCGGAACGCAAAACCCCAGTGGATAGCGATTCTGATGAATTTCCGACGTTCGCTCTGCCACAGCTCCGTGACAGTTTGATGAAAGTCGCCGAGCGGTCGCCAACGGCCCTTCCCCACGCTTCCCGGGTTTCCCATGACAGGGATCAAGGGAGGCTTGCCCCGACAGTCGCGAAGATAGGAACTCCTCGCTCGGAAGTTTCGTCATGGCTTATCCCGTCCTGCTGGTGCTGCACCTGTTCGCTGCGATCATGTTCGTCGGCACGGTGTTCTTCGAGGTGCTTATCCTGGAGAGCGTGCACCACCATGTGCCGGCGCGGGCAATGAGAATGGTCGACGGCGCGCTGGGGCGTCGCCTGCGCCGGGTCATGCCTTGGGTGATCCTGACGCTCTTCGGCAGCGGCCTGGGCATGCTGCACCTGCGTTATGCGCCGCTGCTGGTCGATCCGCTGGCAACGTCCTTCGCCACCTTGCTCAGCCTCAAACTGTTGCTGGCCGCCAGCGTCCTAGGCCATTTCATCTTCGCCATGTACTCGTTTCGGGTGGGACGCATGACCGGCCAGCGCTCGCGGCGTATTCACTACAGCGTGTTTGCCCACGTGGTACTGATCGTCCTGTTGGCCAAAGGCATGTTCTACCTGAGTTGGTGAGCGCCGGACTGGTGAAGCGCCAGCCGCCGACTTATCATGAGAGCAGCTCAATTGATCCGCCGTTTAATCAAGATTCCCTCATATTGAGGCGAGGCCGCGCCATGCTTGAACTCCGTCACCTGAAAACCCTGCATGCCCTGCGCGAAGCCGACAGCCTGGTGGAAGCCGCCGAACGCCTGCATCTCACGCAGTCCGCCCTGTCCCACCAGTTCAAGGAACTGGAGGAGCGCCTCGGCCTGTCCCTGTTCATCCGCAAGACCAAACCGGTGCGCTTCACCAGCGCCGGGCTGCGCCTGCTGCAACTGGCCGACGCCGTGCTGCCGCAACTGCGCGGCGCCGAACGCGACCTGGCGCGCCTGGCCGGCGGAACCGCCGGCCGCCTGCACATGGCCATCGAATGCCACAGCTGCTTCCAGTGGCTGATGCCGACCATCGACCAGTTCCGCGACGCTTGGCCGGAAGTGGAACTGGACCTCGCTTCCGGTTTCTCCTTCGCCCCGCTGCCGGCCCTGGCCCGCGGCGACCTGGACCTGGTGGTGACTTCCGACCCGGTGGAAATCGCCGGCATTACCTACGTGCCGCTGTTCACCTACGAGGCACTGCTGGCGGTGGATAACCACCACGCGCTGGCCGGCAAGTCCTACATCGTCCCGGAAGAGTTGGCCAACCTGACACTGATCACCTACCCCATCGAACGTGATCGACTGGACATCTTCACCCGCTTCCTCGAGCCGGCCGACGTGGAGCCTGCGCAAGTACGCACCTCGGAACTGACGGTGATGATGATGCAGTTGGTGGCTTCCGGCCGCGGCGTCTGCAGCCTGCCCAACTGGGCGCTGCACGAATACAGCTCGCGGGGCTACGTGACTGCCAAGCGCCTGGGCGAGAAAGGCCTGTACTGCACCCTGTTCGCCGCTATCCGCGCGGACATGCTGGACGCGCCGTTCATGCGGGATTTCCTGCTGACAGCGAAGGACACCTCCTTTGCCACCTTGGAAGGTGTCAGCGCGGCCAAGGGCTGACAGTCGGTGCCTACGTTTCAGATAAATCACAGAATCTGACGTAAGCCTCACGGGCACCCGATGAACAAAGGCCGCAAGAGGAACACCCGTCCATAAAAAAGGCCCGCCATTGCTGGCGGGCCAAACGATAACGATTGACTAGTCGATCAATCATTAGGAGCACCCTGTAGGAACAGGGTGCGGGAAGCATGATCGGTAAGTTGACGGATTTATCCAAGCCCGCTCATCCGCGTAGGAATCGCCCTATGCACTTCTGAGACATCCGCCACATCCCGGGTTTGTTTTCCGACGCAAAGGGGAAGGGATAAAAAAGGCCCTTCCAGGTGGAAGGGCCTTGGGGGACATAACGCTCGTAGCGGCTTGTAGTAGTTATGGTTGCCGACGCCGCGCGATGGGGTGCGCTGCGTTGAATGGATCATTGACCAGCTCGGCCACATGGGAAATATGCCCACGCCGAAAAAGGAATTTTCCCAAGCATCTTGAGACTGTTTCCTCAAATTCTTCGCTTGGTCTCTCCTTTCGCAAAACTTCCGATACATCCCTCTGTTCAGGGCGCCTTCGCTTCAGCGGCCTTCAGATGCTCCTCCGCCCACTGCACGTCCCGCGCCCATACCCGCTGGAAGGACGGGCGAGAGGTGACCAGTTCCACGTAGCGTTCGAACACCGGCAGCTTGGGCACCACGCCGAAACCAATGGTCCAGCGCAGGGCCGCGCCCCACAGCACGTCGGCGGCGGTCATGCGGTTGCCCAGCAGGTAAGGCCCGGTTTCCAGTTGCTCGGCGAGGGCGCGCATCACACTGTCGTAATCGCCGTAGGGGCTCATGGCCGCTGGCGCGGGCTCGCGTTTCAAAGCGCGGTCGACGATGGCCGGCTCAAAGCTGGAGCCATAGAACACCAGCCAGCGCAGATAGGGGCCACGCAGCGGGTCGTCGAGAGCGGGAGCAAGGTTCGCTCGGGGGAAGAGGTCGGCAAGATAAATGAAGATGGCGCCCTGCTCGGTGACCAGCGATTCGCCGAGGCGGATCGCCGGGACCTTGCCCAGCGGGTTGAGCGCCAGATAGCCCGGCTTGCGCTGCTCGCCGGCCTTCATGTTGATCAGTTCGAGGTCGTACTCGGCGCCCAGTTCTTCCAGCAGCACCAGGGTGCCGCTGGAGCGAGTCTGGGGCGAATGGTAGAGAGTGAGGCGGGGCATGGCGGGATCTCCTCGGGCATCACGGCTCGGAGTCCCCAGCATAGCCCCGCGCGGGGCTCACGCCTCCTCGAAATGCATCTCCGGTGGTTGCTGGCGGAAGCCGCCGGTGATCACCGCCAGGTAGATCACGCCGAGCACCAGCCAGGTGGCGCCGAGCCAGATCGCCAGGTGGTCGAGGCTGACCATCAACCACAGGTCGGCAAGCAGGCCGATCAGCGGGAACAGCAGGAACAGCACCAGCTCGCGCAGGCCGCGACGCTCGGCGTTGAGGTAGTAGTGGAAGATCACCGAGAGGTTCACCAGGCTGAACGCGAGGAAGGCGCCGAAGTTGATGAACGAGGTGGAAGTGGTGACGTCCATGTGCAGCGCCAGCAGGGCCACCACGCCGCACAGGACGATGCTGTTCACCGGGGTTTCGAAACGTTTGCTGATGCGCCCGAAGAACGGACGCGGCAGCACGCCGTCGCGGCCCATGGCGAACAGCAGGCGCGACGCGCTGGCCTGGGCCGACAGCCCGGAGGTGAACTGGCCGACGATCAGACCGATCAGGAAGAAGCTGACGAACAGGTCGCCACCGATGTTGCGGGCGATTTCATACGCGGCGGAATCGGCGTTCTGGAACTCCACCGACGGGTGCGCGAGCTGTACGAAGTAGCTGGCAGCGATGAAGATGCCGCCACCAATCAGGGTGATCAGCAGGATGGCGCGCGGAATGGTCTTGCGTGGCTCGTGGGTTTCTTCCGTCAGGGTACTGACCGCGTCGAAGCCCAGGAAGGAGTAACAGGCGATGGCCGCTCCGCCCATGATCAGCGGCAGCTGAGTGCCTTCCTTGAGGAAGGGTTCCAGGGTCCACAGCGGACGGCTGCCATCACCCATGACGTAGTGAATGGCCAGGCCGACGAAGGCGATCAGGACGAGGAACTGCACCAGCATCAGCACGCCGTTGATATTCTTCGCCAGGCGCAGGCCGACCACGTTGATCGCGGTGGTCACGCCGATGAACGCCAGCACCCAGAGCGCCTGGGGCACCGCCGGAAACGCGGAGTGCAGGTAGGCCGCGCCGATCAGCCAGATGGCCATGGGCAGGAACAGGTAGTCCAGCAGCACGGCCCAGCCGGCGAGGAAGCCCAGTTTCGGGCTGATCGACTTGCGCACGTAGGTGTAGGCCGAGCCCGCCACCGGGAAGGCGGCAGCCATGCGCCCGTAGCTGAGCGCGGTGAACAGCATGGCCACGGAGGCGACGAGGTAGGCCGAGGGCACTACGCCGCGGGTGACGTCGGCGAGGATGCCGAAGGTGCCGAGGACGATGATCGGGGTCATGTAGGCGATGCCGAACAGCACCACCGAACCCAGCGACAGGGTTCGTTTGAGTCGAGCCATTACTGCTTACTCCGCGTTGTGTTTGTTATGGCAGTACTAAGTTGCTGGCCTGCGCTCACCCGCAGGCCTCGCGGGCGCTCAGGTCGCCCGTCGAATGTGGAATAACGCTGTATCGGCGCAGCCCTGCGCCCCGGCATCCTTGCAGCGGTGCCGGAAGGGAACTCAGGCGGGAATGATCAGCTCGCGCAGGCCATCGTCGTGCTCGCGCATCTCGCCCGGCAGCACAAAGCGGCGCTCGGCCAGGTAGCTGTAGTCGCGACGCGATTGCGCCAGGCGCTCGAAATCCAGCTCGACGATCTGCCGGCACTCTTCGCGGCCGGCTTCGACGATCAGTTGGCCGTAGGGGTCGACCACCGCACTGCCGCCGGCGAACACCAGGCCGTCGTCACCTTCGCCGACGCGGTTGACCATCACGGCGTAGGCCTGGTTTTCCATGGCGCGGCCCATGATTGCGGTACGGTGGGTCGGGCCGTACGGGTCCATGTTGCCGTTGGTCACGATGATCAGCTCGGCACCCAGCTGGCCCAGGGCGCGGGCAGACTCGGGGAACTCGATGTCAAAGCAGATCACGATGCCCACGCGAATGCCGTTCCACAGGCAAGTGGCGTAACGGTCGCCCGGGGTGAAGATGCCGCGGTCCGACGCCCACAGGTGCGTCTTGCGGTACTTCATCGCAATGCCTTCGGGGGTGATCAGCAGCGTGGTGTTGTAGAAGCGACCGTCCTCGGCGGCTTCGGCGAAGCCCACGGCGACGCTGATGTTCTTCTCCCGCACGGCGCGCTGTACTGCCTGGACGCTGGGGCCGTCCACCGGTTCGGCGATGGCGGCGATATTCTGCTCGGTGGGGAAGCCGGTCAGCTGGGTCTCGGGGAACACCACCAGTTGGGTGTCGTCGGCGCAGGCGTGGATGGCCTCCAGGGTGCGGGCCAGGTTCCAGGCCACGTCGCCATCACGGCCGGCGAGTTGGACGAGTTCTACTTTCATGGGGCTTCCTCGGATTCTTGTATTCCAGTGACCGCGCAACGCAAAAGGGTCAAAATGCGCACCGCGCCGGCTCAAGGCATCCACCGAGTATGCCGGGCGTGCCATCACCGGGTAATTACGCCCGCGTGGTAACCCATCGGGGGTAGAGTCATGAGCCTTTCCCTTCAGGATATCGCCTGGCATCGTTCGGTCGGGCAGCTGATCGAGGCACTGGACAAGCCAACTTTCTGGACCTCGCTGGTGCGTCTGCTGGGCCAGTATGTGCCCTTCGACAGCTGGGTCGTGCTGCTTTTCAGCGATGGCCGGCCACAAGTGTTCGCCGAATGTCCCGGCGAGGACGGTGGCCCGGATTCGCTGTTCCAGGACTACCTCAAGGGCCTCTACCTGCTTGACCCGTTCTACATCGCCAGCCGCGAGGCGCCCGGCAGCGGGCTGTTCCGGCTCGATGACGTGGCGCCGGAGATGTTCGAGCAGACCGACTACTACCAGCGCTACTTCAGCCTCAACGTGGTGGCCGATGAGGTGCAGATCAACGTGCAGCTCGACGGCGAGCGGACCCTTTGCTGCTCAGTGGGCAGCAAGGGCCGCTTCACCCCGGAGCAGATCGCCCTGCTCGCGCTGGTGCAACCCTGGGTTGCCGGACTGATGCGCCAACGCATGGCCTTCGAGCGCGAAGTGCAGGAAGCGCCCCCGCCGCCGCGCTGGCAGAACCGCCTGGAGTCCACCGCGCAGCAGATGGAAACCCCGCTCACCGCCCGCGAGCTGGAAGTCGGCCGGTTGATGCTCAGCGGCTGCTCCAGCAAGGAAATCGCCCGCAAACTGGCGATCTCCGCAGAGACGGTGAAGGTCCACCGCAAGCACATGTACGCCAAGCTTGGGATCAAGTCGCAGTCGGAGCTGTTCTCGCTGTTCCTGCAGGCGCAGGGCTAGAGCCGCTTTTGTAGGAGCGAGCTTGCTCGCGAACCGTGCAGCACTGGAGCCGCCGGCGAACTCGTTCGCGAGCAAGCTCGCTCCTACAGTGAATGTCCAGCCGCCGAGCGGTCGGTGAGCATTCGAGGCTTCATGGGTCCATGCTGAAGGCAGGAGGAATCCCCATGAGCCTCAGCGTCTTCGACATGTTCAAGCCCGGTGTCGGGCCATCCAGTTCCCATACGGTGGGGCCCATGCGCGCCACCCGCGAGTTCGTCGACCGCTTGCGCGACGCCGATCTGCTGCCGCACACCGCCGCCGTGGAAGTGCACCTCTACGGCTCCCTCAGCGCCACCGGCAAGGGCCACGCCACCGACCGCGCCTGCCTGATCGGCCTGCTCGGCATCGACCCGGCCGAAGCCGATCCCGCCACCCTCGCCCCGCAGGTGGACGACATCCTGCTGCGCCATCGCCTGCGCCTGGGTGGCGTGCAGGAGATCGACTTCGACCCGGCGCGCCAGTTGGTCTTTCACGATGACAGCCTGCCCGCCCATCCCAATGGCCTGCACCTGCGCGCGCTGGATGAACAGGGCGAGTTGCTGGCCGAGCGCGTCTGCTACTCGGTCGGCGGCGGCTTCGTAGTGGACCAGGCGGACTTCAACACCGACCGCGCCCTGCCCGACAGCCCCATGCCCTACCCCTTCCACAGTGCCGAGGAATTGCTGCGCCTGTGCCACGAGCACGGCTTCAAGCGCATCAGCGATCTGATGTGGGCGAACGAGCTGGCGGTGCGCAGCGAGGCGGAAATCCACGCCGGCCTGGCGCATATCTGGGAGGAAATGCAGGCCTGCGTGAACCGCGGCCTGGAAACCGAAGGCACACTGCCAGGTGGCCTCAAGGTGCGCCGTCGTGCGCCCATGCTCTATCGCCGGCTGAACGAGGCGGACAGCGGCAACCTGATCGCCACCACCCTCGGGGCCATGGACTGGGTGGACCTCTGGGCACTGGCAGTCAATGAGGAAAACGCCGCCGGCGGACGCGTGGTGACCGCACCCACCAACGGCGCGGCCGGCATAGTCCCGGCGGTGCTGCACTACTACGCGCGCTATGACAGCAACGCCAACGCGCAAAGCATCGAGCGCTACCTGCTGACCGCCGCCGCCATCGGCATCCTGTGCAAGCTCAACGCCTCCATCTCCGGTGCCGAAGTCGGTTGCCAGGGCGAAGTGGGTTCGGCCTGCGCCATGGCCGCCGGTGGACTGGCGGAAGTCCTGGGAGGCAGCCTCGAGCAGGTGGAAAACGCCGCCGAGATCGGCCTGGAGCACAACCTCGGGCTGACCTGCGACCCGGTCGCCGGACTGGTGCAGGTGCCTTGCATCGAGCGCAACGCCATGGCCTCGCTCAAGGCCATCAACGCCGCCCAACTCGCCCTGCGCGGTGATGGCCAGCACCTGGTCAGCCTCGACAAGGCCATCGACACCCTGCGCGATACCGGGCGCGACATGATGGACAAGTACAAGGAGACGGCGAAGGGCGGGTTGGCGGTGAATGTGATTGCCTGTTAGCCCGAGTGAATGGTGGTTCGCGAGCAAGCTCGCTCCTACGAAGAGCGCACCGGCTTCAGTCCTGTAGGAGCGAGCTTGCTCGCGAACAGCCCGGACACATGACTCCTTGCACCGCCCGAAACAAGCTTTCTCAGCCCCCGAGAAAATCGTTAGCTAGCTTTCTTTTTCCATCGCTTCGGGCTACCGTCGATGCCCGCCAGAACTAGAACGACTTCCGAAAGTCCGCCGCATTGACCTTTGCCCAGGCACGTTCGCGTGATGCCTGCCATGCTCTGTGGCGGCCCTTTCGGCCAACCTGACCGTGATCAAAGCCTGACGACTGGAGATTCCATGAACCTGTCGCTCCTAAGCCGCTATGCCTTTTTTGCCGCTTGCGTCCTGTTCACCGTGCTCAGCCTGCCCTTCCTCGGGCATGACTGGGTGTGGCCCTTCACCCTCACCACCCTTGCCCTGAGCGTGCTCGGGGTCTTCGACCTGCTGCAGGAGCGCCATGCGGTACGGCGCAATTACCCGGTCCTGGGCAACATCCGCTACCTGGTGGAAGCCATCCGCCCGGAGATCCGCCAGTACCTGCTCGAAGGCGACCAGGAGGCCCTGCCCTTCTCCCGCGCCCAGCGCGCCCTGGTGTACTCGCGGGCAAAGAACGAGACCGCCGACAAGCCCTTCGGCACCCTGATCGACGTCTATCAGTCGGGCTTCGAGTTCATCGCCCACTCCATCCGCCCCGCGCCGGTGGCGGACCCGTGCACCTTCCGCGTCACCGTCGGCGGCCCGGAGTGCAAGCAGCCCTACTCCATCTCGGTGTTCAACATCTCGGCGATGAGCTTCGGCTCGCTCAGCGCCAACGCCATCCGCGCGCTGAACAAGGGCGCCAAGCTCGGCGGCTTCATCCATGACACCGGCGAAGGCAGCATCAGCCCCTACCACCGCGAATACGGCGGCGACCTGACCTGGGAACTGGGCAGCGGCTACTTCGGCTGCCGCAACGACGACGGTAGCTTCAGCCCCGAGCGCTTCGCCAAGCAGGCAGTCGACCCGCAGGTGAAGATGATCGAGATCAAGCTCAGCCAGGGCGCCAAGCCCGGCCATGGCGGCATCCTGCCCAAGCACAAGGTGACCCCGGAAATCGCCGCCACCCGTGGCGTGCCCATGGGCCAGGATTGCATCTCGCCCTCCTCCCACAGCGCCTTCGACTCGCCCCACGGACTGCTCGACTTCATTGTCCAGTTGCGCGCGCTTTCCGGTGGCAAGCCAGTGGGCTTCAAGCTGTGCATCGGCCATCCGTGGGAGTTCATGAGCATTGCCAAGGCCATGCACGAAACCGGCATCCTCCCCGACTTCATCGTCGTCGACGGCAAGGAAGGCGGCACCGGTGCGGCACCGCTGGAGTTCACCGACCACATGGGCCTGCCGATGCGCGAGGGCCTGCTGTTCGTGCACAACACCCTGGTCGGCCTGAACCTGCGCGACAAGATCCGCATCGGCGCCAGCGGCAAGATCGTCAGCGCCTTCGACATCGCCAGCGTGCTGGCCATGGGCGCCGACTGGGCCAACTCGGCGCGCGGCTTCATGTTCGCCATCGGCTGCATCCAGTCGCAGTCCTGCCACACCAACAAATGCCCCACCGGCGTCGCCACCCAGGACCCGCTGCGCCAGCGCGCCCTGGTGGTGCCGGACAAGGCCGAGCGCGTCTACCACTTCCACCGCAACACGCTCAAGGGCCTGGCGGAGATGATCGCCGCCGCCGGCATCCAGCACCCGTCGCAGCTGGAAGCCAAGCACCTGGTACGTCGTGTCTCCGCCACGGAGATCCGCCTGTTCTCGCACCTGCACTACTTCCTCAAACCCGGCGAACTGCTCTCGGGCAACATCGAAGGCGAGTTCTACGAGCGCATCTGGCGCATGGCGCGCAGCGACAGCTTCGAGGCCGCAGCGGGCTGATTCCACGCGATACATCCTTGGTGACTGTCCCTGCCGGCCAACCGGCCAGGGGCAGTTCCACCTCCCGTGACGTATTCGTCGGCGCTGAATGAGGCGTCGTCATCGCGCCCACTGTACGGCGGTATAGGGGAGCCTGTTCTTCGACGGTAAAGCGTCGTAATTTAGCTGCAAAAATTACAGGGATGCTGGGGGCTTGGGTGGGGGCGTATCGTCTGTTGTTGGCCGTTCTGGTGGCCGTTTCCCATTTGGGAAAAACCTTTGCCGGCTTGAACCCGGGCGTGGTCGCGGTGATTTCGTTCCTTCTGATCAGCGGCTTCGTAATGACCTCGCTGATCGAGCGTAACTACGCCTCCTTGGATAAAGTCGGCCTGTTCTACCTGGACCGGGCGATGCGGCTATATCCCCAGTTCATTCTCTACTTCGCAAGTGCTTGCCTGGCCATCCACTTCCTCCTTCCCGACACACCCCAGGCAGCCGAGCTGACGCTCGGAAACATGGCCGCAAGCATCGCCATGGTGCCGCTGGGTTTCTACATGTTCGGAGCTGCAAGCCCAGACATCCTGCCGCCGGCATGGTCACTGGGATTGGAGGCGTGTTTTTACCTGGCCATCCCTTTCCTGATCATTTACAGGCTACGCGGTGTTGCGTTTTCGCTATCGGTCGGCGTCTTCCTCGTCGCGTGCCTGGGTTACGTCAACACGGACAATTACGGATACCGGCTTCTGCCCGGCGTACTGTTCATATTCCTCTGCGGCAGCTACCTGTACAAAGCACGGGCCAAGGGTCTGATCATTGCAGCTTGCACCGCCGTCGCGGCAGCGCTGATGTTCGCGGCGATCATGACTGGAATTATCGAGCGTCGGCCATTCAATGCCGAAGTGAGCGCCGGCATCGCACTGGGCATCCCGGCCGTCTATCTGCTGACGAAATTCCCATTCCATTCGATCGACGAGTTCCTCGGAAACATCAGTTACGGCGTATTCCTCAACCACTTCGTGGTCATTTACATCCTGCGGGCGTTCTGGCCAATCAGCTATTCGGACTACATCGTTCCAGCGGTGCTGGTGTTTTCCTTCCTGCTCAGTGGCGTGTCGTACTACTACGTCGAACGCCCCGCGCTGACGCTCCGCCATGCACTGCGCAGGGGCACAACTCGCAAGCAGCAGCCCCTCAGTTCTCCAGCCGCCCCCACACCTGCGCCAGCCCTAGCAGATGCATCAGCGCAAACCCCAGGCAAATTGCCGAGCTGACGTAGATGAAGCGCTGGCTGCGCCCGGTGCCCTTGAGAATGAGCGGGCCGGCCACGCCGCGCAGCAGGTAGATCAGCGAGATCGCCGCCAGCGCCGGGCGCAGCAATGGCAGCGGCCTCAACACTCCGGCTGCGGAGAGCGCATAGGCGGACCAGATGAACAGCACGAAGGCGATGCCGAAGGTGATCAGGGCCGGATAAAGCCGCCCGGCTTCGGCGGCCCGGGCGAGCCTTTCGCCAGCGCCGAACAGCCGGTACCAGCGCGGCCCGACCAGCACCACGCCGACATGCAGCGCCCCTGCGATGGCGCTGAGCGCCGCGGCGATGATCAATGCCAGGTTGTAGTCCTGCCCCATGAACGGCTCCCTCCTGGAGTGTGGCGATGTGCGCAAGAAGCAATCATATCGTCAGCGTCGACGAAGCATGCGAGTCGACCATCGGCTGCACGAATCTTCCAGACAGCCACTCCACGCGCGGTATGCTGGCCGACCGGGCAAGCGGTGCGGAGGCGGCCCATGCACAAAGACAACTGGATCGACCTGCTACAGGATGCCGACACCGGCATCCAGAGCCTGCGCGCGCACTTCAAGGGCCACGCCTACGACCCGCACTGGCACGACAGCTACCTGATCGGCTACACCGAGTCCGGTGTGCAGCAGTTCCGCAGCCGCAACCAGCGCTACGTCAGCACCACCGGCAAGGTGTTCTTCCTCGAGCCCGGCGACATCCACGACGGCGATGCCCCCACCGAGGGCGGCTTCACCTACCGCACCCTCTATCTCGACGCCCCCTGGCTGGAGCGGGAGATCGCCACGCTGTTCGAAGAGGCGCCGGGCAACTGCCAGCTGGCCGTGCCTGAGTTGCTGATCGACGACCCGCAACTGGCGCGGCGCATCGACAATGCCTTCCAGGCGGTGCACGGCAACGACCTGAAGATCGTCCGGCAGAGCGCCCTCGATGACCTGCTCGACGGCATGACCTGCCACCTGCACTGGCGCAAGCGCGGCGCCACGCAAGCGCACCTGCCGCTGGTGGCGCAGCGTGCGCGGGATTATCTGCACGCCAACCTGACCACCGATATCGGCCTCGATGACGTGGCGCGCGCCAGCGGCTGCGACCGTTTCCGCCTGACCCGCGCGTTCAAGCAGGCCTTCGGCCTGCCGCCCTACGCTTACCTGATCCAGCTGCGCCTGGCCCGTGCGCGGCAGTTGCTTGGCCGCGGCCTGGCGCCCGCCGACATCGCCGCCGACCTCGGCTTCGCCGACCAGAGCCATCTCGGCCGCTGGTTCCGACGCGCCTATGGCGTCACCCCCGCTTACTACCGCAAGCGCTGCTCAAAGCTTCCAGACTGAACCCGCCGTGCTGGCGAAGATGAACTCCCACGGATTCACCGGAGTTCCCGCCATGCACTTCTCGCAGCTCGGCCAATGGCTGCCCTTCATCCTCTTCGCCTTCGTCGCTTCGATCACACCAGGGCCGACCAACCTGCTGATCTTCAGCAACAGCGCGCGCTTCGGCTGGGGCGCCGCATTGCCGATCATGTTCGGCGGTTGCGCGGCCGCCGCCGCACTGGTGCTGGCGGTGGGCAGCGGCCTGGGCGAAGTGCTGGCCAGCCGGCCGCACGTGCAGCAGGCGATGAGCGTCGTCGGCGTGCTCTGGCTGAGCTGGCTGGCGTGGCAGATTTTCCGCAGCCCGCCAGCGGACCTGGAACGCGACGGCGATGCCGCGCGCCTGGGAGCGGTCGGCGCCGCTGCGCTGCAACTGGTCAACCCGAAGACCTGGATGATGGCGCTGGCGGTGATCAGCGTTTACGCCGGCCACGGTGTCGATCGGCTGGACCGCGTGCAGTTGCTGTCGCTGCTGTTCTTCCTCGTGTCGATTCCCTGCACGGCCGTCTGGGCCGGCCTGGGCATCGGCAGCCAGCGCCTGCTTTCGCCCACGCAGATGCAGCGGCTCAACCAGCTGATGGCAGCCCTGTTGCTGGTGTCGGCCTGGGCCGGGGCGCTGCTCTAGGAACTCAAAGGATGCCGTCGCGTCGCAAGTATTCGCGCAGGTGCTCGATGAACGCGTGGATCTTGCGCGTCGCCCGCCGGTTGCTCGGGTAGACCGCCAGGATCTGCGCACCGAAGGTATCGGGCTCAAAGAAGTAGTCGTCCAGGACCGTCACCAGCCGCCCGCTGCGCAAGTGCTCCAGCACGCTCCAGCGCGGGCAAGGCAGCAGGCCGTGACCGGCGAGGCAGGCGGTCAGCAGCACCGCCTGGTTATCGCTGTTCAGGCGGCCGGTGCGCGGAGTGGAAAAGCGCTCGCCCTCCACATCGAACCACCAGCGGTCATCCAGCGCCGGATGGCGATAGACTAGGCAGTCGTGCTCTGGAATCTCGCTGGGGTGACGGGGCGTACCGCGCCGCTCCAGATAGGCCGGGCTGGCGCACATGGCCAGGCGACTCTCGGCCAGCGGCTGGGCGATCAGCCCCGGCAGGTCACTGTTGCCCATGCGCAGGGCGAGGTCGTAGCGGCCGTCGAGCAGGTCGACGTAGCTGTCGGAGAGGTCCACCTGCAGGCGCACGTCCGGATGCAGGTCGAGGAACTCCGCGCAGGCCTGGTCGAGAAACACCGGGCCGACGATCAGCGGCCCGGTTATGCGCAGCACGCCACGCAGGCTGTGCTGCAACTGGGCGATCTCCTCGGTGGTTTCACGCATCCGCGCCAGCACCTCGCGGGCGCCGTCCAGATAGAGCTGGCCGGCTTCGGTCAGCGACATGCTGCGCGTGGTGCGCTCGAACAGGCGCGCGCCGACTTCGATCTCCAACTGGCCGACCGCCTTGGTCACCGCCGAGGGTGTCTTGCCCAGTTGCTCGGCGGCGCGGCTGAAACTGCCGGTCTCGGCGCTGGCCACGAACATTGCCAGGCTGCTGAATCTGTCCATCGTCATTCGTGCCAATCCTTCACAAGTGTTATGCCCATTGGCGACTTCCGCGCGACTCCGTCCGCCAGTAGCCTGCGCCGCAGACCAACAATAATCCAACGAAAAGCAAGGGGAAGTCATGCACGGCATGCTCAAGGGCGCGCTGGCGCTCGCCATCGCACTCGGCACTTTTGAAGCACAGGCACAGAACGCAGACCTGATCCTGTACAACGCCAAGGTCTTCACCGCCGAGCCTGGCCAACCGCTGCAGCAGGCCGTGGCGGTCGCTGGCGGCAAGGTGCTGCAGGTGGGCTCCAACGAAGACATCCGCAAGCTCGCCGGCACCGGCAGCAAGCAGGTCGACCTGGGCGGCAAGGTACTGATGCCCGGTTTCATCGACAGCCACTCCCACTCGATCTTCGGCGGCCTCGAGCTGATCTCCGCGAGCCTGCTGGACGAACAGATGGACCTGGACGCCTTCGAGAAGCGCCTCAAGCAGGATCGCGACAGCGGCAAGGCCAAGGTGCACGACACCATTGTCATGAACGGCATGAACTCCACCTACTGGTCCCAGGCCGATGGCCTGGCCAAGCGCTTCAACCAGGGCGAGTGGAAGGACACGCCGGTGGTGCTGATCGGCAGTGACCACCACACCGCCTGGGCCAACGCCGCCATGCTCAAGCGCGCCGGGCTGGATGCGAAACGCCTGCGCGGCCTGAGCCCGCTGGAGCAGCAGAACGTCGCCCACGACAAGGACTTCAACCCCACCGGCTTCCTCGTCGACTCCGGTTTCGACCTGGTGGCCGCCGCCATGCCGGTTCCCGACACCGCCACCATGGATCGCGCTGGCGTGGCGGCGGTGAAGTACAACAACAGCCTCGGCATCACCGCCTGGATGGACCCGGCCGCCAACGGCACGCCTGGCGAGGCACTGTTCGCCATCAAGCCCACCGAGAAGACCGTCGGCGTGCTGCCGGTCTACCGCGACCTGGCGCGTGACGGCCAGCTCACCGCCCACGTCGCCGCGCTGCAAGTGGTCAACCCGAAAAGCACGCCGGCCGACCTGGACGTGATCGAGAAGGTCCGCCAGCAGTTCCAGGGCATCCCCAACCTGACGCTGCCGGGGATCAAGGTCTTCGCCGATGGCGTGATTGAGTTCCCCGCGCAGTCCGCCGCGCTGCTCGAGGACTACAAGAACAGCCACAAGCCGGGTGAATTGCTGATCGATCCGAAGCACTTCGGCGAGCTGGTCAGCGCCGCCGACGCCCGCGGCTGGCTGGTGCACGTGCATGCCATCGGTGACCGCGCGGTGCGCGAATCGCTCAATGGCTTCGCCCAGGCGCGCAAGGACCGGCAGAGCGCCGTGACCCACTCGATCACCCACCTGCAACTGGTCAACCCCAAGGACTTCCCGCGCTTCAAGCAGCTGAACGTGATCGCCTCGATGCAGCTGGACTGGGCCACCGCCGAGCCCTACACCGTGGAGCTGGTGAAGCCCTACATCGCCGACGAAGCCTACCGCTACATGTACCCGGCCAAGTCGCTGCTGGACAACGGCGCCACCATCGCCGGCGCCAGCGACTGGCCGGTTTCCACGCCTGATCCGCTCAAGGCCATCTACCAGGCCGTGACCCGCCAGGGTGAGGAAGGCGTACTCAACGCCGCCGAGCGCGTGGATCGGCAGACCATGTTCTACGCCTACACCCGCAACGCCGCGCAGACCATCGGCCTGGCCGACAAGATCGGCACCCTCGCTCCCGGCAAGCAGGCCGACATGGTGGTGATCGACCGCGACGTGTTCAGCGTGCCCGACCAGCAACTGGACGAAGCCCGCGTGCTGCGCACCCTGTTCGAAGGCCGCGAAGTCTACCGCGCCGACGATCAACCGGCTCTCTGAGCCGGGCTCCTGCGCCGGGGTCTGAACAGCCCCGGCGCCTTGCCCGCCAGCCCTGCACTCCCTTCACGCTCCTCGGCATAGCCGGGAGGGCGGGTGCTGCGCGGGATTTTTCATCTGCCCACAGACAATCACAACAAAGGGACTCCCCGCATGAATCGCCCCCATTGGCTGGCCGGCGCGCTGCTCGCCTGCGCGCCGCTCACCTCCGCCCTGGCCGTCGAGCTGGGCCATGACTTCAACCTGCAGATCGACACCGCGCTGGTCAGCGACTACCGCACCCGCGGCATCTCGCAGACCCAGGGCGACCCGGCCCTGCAGGTCGGCGCCACCCTGCAGCACGCCTCCGGCGCCTACCTGGGCGTATGGAGTTCCAACGTCGACTTCGGCGGTGGCCTGAAGACCCGCCAGGAAATCGACTACTACGGCGGCTGGTACTGGCAGGCCAACGAGGATGTCGCCCTGGACCTGGGCTACATCAAGTACGCCTACCCCAAGGAAAGCCAGTTCAACCAGAGCGACACCTACGCCATCCTCCACGCCTACGGCTTCGAAGTGGCGGCGTACTACGGCAACGACTACCCGACCTACTTCGGCGAAGACCAGGCCAACCTCTACACCTACCTGGCCTACAACGCCGAGCTGCCGGCCGAGTTCAAGCTGCGCGTGCGCTACGGCCGCAACGATGCCAAGGACCCGCTCTACCTTTCCGGCGACGGCAGCACCCGCGATACCTACCACGAGTGGGAGGCGAAGCTGAGCCACGAATGGGTGGGCTTCGACTGGGCAGTGAGCTACATCGACACCGACCTGTCGCAGAACGAATGCCGGACCCAGTTCGGTTTCGGCGACGTGTGCACGGCCACCGTGGTGGCCAGCGTCTCCCGCAGCTTCTGACGCCGGTCTAGCGCAACGGTGCGGGGCGCGACGCGTGCGCGCCCCGTTCGCCGAGCAGGGCGATGGCGCACAACGCCAGGGCGGCGATATTGGTGGACACCGGATTGAAGGCCCCCAGCAGCAATTCCGGGGCGAGCAGTGCGACGTCCACCAGCAGTCCGACCAGCGCAGCCACCGCCAGCCACAGCGGCCAGCGGCTCCGACGCAGCAACAGGATGGCCAGCGCCAGGACGATCTCGGCGACGCCTGCGACCTCGGCAATGCGCTGGGTGGACAGCGGCCAGCCGTGGGCCTCGATCATCCGCACTTCATCGGCGCTGAGAAACAGCAGCTTGGGCACCAGCCCGTGATAAAGGAATACCACCCCCAGCGCCAGCCGGGCGATGGCCGCGCTAGTCATTGCCAAGGAAACGCCCGCGGAACTGTGGCGACGGCATCAGGCAGATATCTTCGCGGCCGAACAGGCGATAACGGTTGAGCGCAATGCGGTCGTAGCACCAGTCGCGCAGCGGCCTGGGGATCAGCCAGAGCACGCGCAACCAGTTCCACGGCGCCGGCAACTGGCCGACCACCCGCAGGAAGGCGTCGCTGCGCTCGAAACCTTCACGGCCATCGACATAGAGCATGGTGTCGAAATACTCGGTGGGCAGGCCGAACCAGTCGAGGATTGCCTGGCCCTCGGCGGACTGCACGCTGCACAGCTTCACCCGGCGCTCGCGGTCGTGCTGCAGGAGAAAGCGGCTCCATCCGTTGCACAGGCGGCAGGTGCCGTCGAACAGCACCACCTTGTCGTCGGGCTGCATGTGGGGGGGCAGAGCCATGGCGTCGCCTCCAGTTCCTTGATGCGCCAACTGTGCCCGCCGTGTGTGACAAGTCTTGCTCTTCATCGCTCATCCATTGGCGAGTGAGTACAAACGGTATTCGACCCAGCCTGGCCCCAGCCGGCCCTCCCCCACCGCCAACTGGTGATTGAGCCAGCGGTAGCGGTCGTCGCCCACCTCGAAACGTGGCTGGATCATGAAATAGGTGTCGCCGAACTCGGTGCTGTCTCCCCGCGAGACCGCATGGATGATCTTCGGGTTGGCCACCAGCAGCCCGTTGTGCTGCATCAGGATACGCGCGCCATCGTCGGTGCGCAGCACCAGGCGCACCTCCAGATGCCAGCCACCGTCGCCATCCACCAGAATCCAGTCACCACCGCCGGGCAGCACTTCGCCGCTCAGGCGCTGGCCCTTGAAGGTCCCCCCGCCGGCTGCCGAGATCAGCCGCTGGCCCTGCGGCACGCGGCCGATTTCCACGGGCACGCTGGCCTTCACGTTCATTTCCATCAACGGCTCGAGCTTCATCGCCGGCTCCTGCGCACTGTCGTCGTAGAGGGATGAGTAAAGCAGCCAGCGGCCGAATCGGCCTGTCTAGCCGAAGCGATAGCGCAGCAGGCGCCCCATGCGGCGCATCGCCGGAATGGCCAGGGTGATCTCGTAAAGCAGGCGCATGCCCAGCGACAGACGGGCGATCTGCGCGCGGTCGTAGCCAGCGATGGCCTCGACGAAGCGCAGGCCCGGCACTTGCTGCTCCAGTTCCTGCGGCTCGTCGATGCCCCAGTGCAGCACGGCGCCGGTGCGGCGGATCATCGGATTCCACTGCAGCAGGCGGATACCCAGGCGGCTGTAGCCGTCCAGCGCCAGCTCACCCTGGCCACAGTGCATCACCAGCGCGCGCAGCAACTCGGGCACCTTGTCTGCCTCGACGTAGGGCAGCACGCCTTCGGAAAGGATCAGGACCGGCCGCCCGGTCGGCACCGCGCGCCACCAGTCCCGAGCCGTCAGCGAGGTGGCCAGCAGATGGCAGTTTTCCCGCGGCGGATACAGGCGCTCGCGCAGCGCGATCACCTCGGGGAAGTCCACCTCGAACCATTGCACGGTGGACGGCGGGTCGATGCGAAAGACGCGACTGTCCAGCCCGCAGCCCAGTTGCAACACCACACAGGCCGGATGCTGCGCGAGGAAGTCGCGCACCCAGTCGTCAAACAGCTTGGCCCGCAGGGCAATGCCCACCTGCTCGGCAGGGCCGATGTGCAGGCGCGCGAAGTCATAGTCGATCTGCTCCACGGCTTGTCGCGAGAACCGGTCACGCAGCAGGCTGTCGGGCAGCTCGCTCTCCTTCGCCTTGGCGTAGAGGGTGATCAGCAGGGTTTCCGGTGTACCGCGCAGGCCGATGCGTTCCACGTCACTCGTGCAGGTAGTAGAGCTTGTTGATGATCTGCCAGCCGTTGCCGACCTGCAGCAATGACAGGTAGTCGGTGAAGTGCATGCCGAGAAACTCGTCGGTGACCTTGGCCACCGCGCTGTCGCCGGTGATGTCCAGGGATTTGAGCTCCCACGCTGGCGGCGCGCCTTCCGAAGGCGGCGACTCGGCCTTGATGGCGCCGATGAACTCGTCCAGCGACGACCACTCCAGCGCGCCATGGTAGTTGCCGATGATCTTGCAGGAAGGATGGAAGGCCTGGCGCAGCCTGGCCTCGTCGCCGAAGGTCATGCCCTCGACATAGTCCGTGAGTACCCGGTTGATGGCGGCGCTATCCGCCGTGTAGTTGCTCATCGCCTCTGCCCTCCAGGCCGTCTTGGCCATTGGGCAAGGCTAGCATCGCCCCCCGGTCGCGCCGGGATGGGCGACGACCGGGCGGCGGGCCGCGCTCAGACCACGGCGAGGTGGCGCTTGCGGGTCGGCGGCGGGAAGGCCGCGTCCAGGGCTTCGAGGTCCTCTGCTGTCAGTCGCAGTTGCAGCGCAGCGGCATTGTCGCGCACGTGCAGCGGCTCTACTGCCTTGGGAATGGCGATCACGCCCGGCTGGTGGATCAGCCAGGCCAGCGCCACACGGGCCGGCGTGGCGTCGTGACGGCCGGCGATTTCCACCAGGGTGCGGTGGCGCAGCAGGCTGCCGCCCTGGCCGACCGGACAGTAGGCCATCAGCGGCATGCGTTGTTCCTGGCACCAGGGCAGCAGGTCCCATTCGATGCCGCGCTCCTCCAGGCTGTACTGCACCTGGTTGGTGGCGCAGGCCGGCTCGTTCAGCTCCTGCATGTCGTCGAGGTCGAAGTTGGAGACGCCCCAGCGCTTGATCTTGCCGGCCTCGCGCAGCCGCTCGAAAGCTTCGACGGTTTCCTCCAGCGCATACTGGCCACGCCAGTGCAGCAGGTAGAGGTCCAGGCAGTCGGTGCGCAGGCGCTTGAGGCTGCGCTCGCAGGCCTCGGGCACGCCGCGCCGGCTGGCGTTGTGCGGATAGACCTTGCTGACCAGGAAGACCTGCTCGCGCAGCCCGGCCAGCGCCTCGCCGACCACCTCTTCCGAGCCGCCCTCGCCGTACATCTCGGCGGTGTCGATCAGGGTCAGGCCGCGCTCGATACCTTCGCGCAGGGCGGCGACTTCGCGCTTGCGCTGCGAGCGGTCCTCACCCATGCGCCAGGTGCCCTGGCCGATGGCGGGAACGGCGGTGCCGTCGGCGAATACTACGGTGCTCATCTCGTGCTCCTTCTTGCGCGGGTAATGGGGACACGGGGCCGGCCGCCCGAAACCGGGCGACGGGCACTCAGGGTAGCGCAGAAGCAGGAGCCGGGCTGTGGATCAGCGATTGGTCTGCAGGTTCCGACGCGCGGCGTGGCGCTCGATGGCCAGGTCGATCAGGCGGCTGACCAGCTCGCTGTAGGTCATCCCGGCAGCCTGCCAGAGCTTGGGGTACATGCTGATGCGGGTGAAGCCGGGCAGCGAGTTCAGTTCGTTGATCAACACCTCGCCGGTCTCGGTGAGGAACACGTCGACCCGCGCCAGGCCGGAACACTCCAGAGCCAGGAAGGCATCCACGGCGAGCTGACGGATACGCTCGCTGGCCTCGGCCGGGATATCCGCCGGCACCACGACCTTGGCCGCGTCTTCGTCGATGTACTTGCTGTCGTAAGAGTAGAAGCCGCTGCCCACCACGATCTCGCCACAACCGCTGGCAATCGGTTGTTCGTTACCCAGCACCGCGCACTCGATCTCGCGGCCCTTCACGGCGGACTCCACCAGCACCTTGTCGTCGAAGGCCAGTGCCAGGCGCACGGCTTCGTCGTAGGCAACCTCGTCCTCGACCTTGCTGACGCCCACCGAGGAGCCCATGTTCGCCGGCTTGATGAACAGGGGCAGGCCGAGCTTGCGCTGCGCCTCGGCAAATGGCGTGCGCCCGGCGCTGGCGCGGGTCAGGGTGACGAAAGGCGTGATGGCGATGCCAGCATCACGCAGCAGGCGTTTGCTCACGTCCTTGTCCATACAGATGGCCGAGCCCAGCACGTCGGAGCCGACGAAGGGGATGTCGGCCATGCGCAGCAGGCCCTGCAGGCAACCGTCCTCGCCCTGGGTGCCGTGGACAATGGGGAAGATTACGTCGACATGGTCGAGCAACTGGCGGCTGCCGGTTTCCACCAACTGCTGCTCGGCCTTGCCGGGCACCACCGCCAGTTCGCGGTTGGAGCGGTTGAGGGCGATCAGCGCGGGGTTTTCCTGGTTGAGCAGGTAGTCGGAGGCATCGTTGAGGTGCCAGCGGCCTTCCTTGTCGATACCGATCAGCACCGGCTCGAAGCGCTCGCGGTCCAGTGCGTCGACGATGTTCTTCGCCGATTGCAGGGACACCTCGTGCTCCGCCGAACGCCCACCGAAAATCACCCCAACGCGCAACTTGCCCATGACAACCTCCGAATGATCGATGGGCGCTTTCTAACACGCGCTCCAGCGCTTGGGTAGGAACAGTGGACGACGAACAGACCGGACGTCCCCGCTCAAAACCGGCTCAGCGCCTGCGCCAGTTCTCGAGCGGCCTGGCCACTGTGCACGCCGGGGAACAGGTGGGTAAAAGGCAGCGCCACGAAGCGCCCTTCGCGCACGGCACGCAGGCGTGAGAGGACCGGGTCGGCGCGCAACGCTCGCCTCTTCTGCTCGGCCGTGGACCACAGCGCGTCAGCCAGCAGGATCACATCCGGGTCGCGCGCCAGCAGTTGTTCTGTGTTGGCGGTAAAGCCGCCCAGATCGACATCCTCGAACAGGTTGTGCGCGCCGGCAGCGTGCAGCAACTGCGTGACCACGCCGCGCCGGCCCTGGCTCTCCAGGCCGTTACTGGCGCTATCGAGGTAGAAGACTTCCAGCGGCGTGCTCCCGGCGAAGTGGCGGCGCGCGTTGGCCAGCTCGGCGCGTTGCTGGCGAATCAGTTCCTGCGCTCGCTCCTGCTCATCCATCAGATTGCCCAGCGTTTTCAGATCCAGTTCGATACCCGCGAACAGATCGTCCTGCCGCGCTGCGCAACCGGCATCCAGCAGGTAGCTGGTGACGCCATGACCGGCCAGTTCCTCGCGGGACAGGTTGCCCAGCCGAAAGGCCGAGGCAAAGCCGGCCACTACCAGGTCCGGACGCTGCGCGTAGACCGATTCCGCCGCAGGGTACTGGCGAGATAGAACCGGCACGCCGCGATAGCTTCCCTTCGTCAGGTCGAGATCGTCATCGATGTAGGCCACGCCGATCAGCCGTTCCCCGGCGCCCAGCGCCAGCAGCAGGTCAGCGGCATGCTGATTGAGGGCGAGGATGCGCTGCGGTGGGTGATCGATGTGCCAGTCCTGCGCGCAGTTGCGGTAGTCCTGGGCAGTGGCCGTCGCCATGCCCAGAATCGCCGCCAGCCCGAGCACCAATGCCAATGTGTAGGAGCGAGCTTGCTCGCGAACCAAACCGGGCACCGATGGCATCAAGCGCTTCGCGAGCAAGCTCGCTCCTACAAAGAGCCATGCCGGCCTCATGCTTCGTCATCCACGCGCAAATCCGCCACCGGCACGCCATCAAGCAGATGTTCCTGCACCACCCGACACACCTGCTCGTCACTGTGCAGGCCATACCAGACGCGCTCGGGATAGACCGTCAGCACCGGCCCGCGATTGCAGGGAAATTGGCAACCGGTACGGGTCAGCAAGGCACCCTCGCCGTTCTCGTAGAGATCGAGACGGATCAGCTCGCGGCGCAAGGTCTTCCACAGCGGCAGCGCACCACGCCGCACGCAGCGCGGCCCGGTACAGAGGAACAGGTGATGCCGGTGCGGCGGCGGCGCGGACCAGTCCGGCTGTGACGGCACCTCGCCGATGCCCTGGCAATCCAACTGCTGCGCTGGATCGTCAATCGCCGCCAGTACCGCCGTCGCATCCAGCCCGCGCCGGCCAAGCGCCGATGCGGTGATCCTGGGCGGCGGCGCCTGGGGATAGCCTGCCGACAGCACGGCCAGCTCGGCACGCAACCAGTCCAGGTAGGCACCGTCAGCGCTCGGCTCCAGGTCCACCAGCAACAGCTGACGATTCTCGGCGAACAGCTCGCGCATCCGCCTCCAGAGCGAATCGAAACCCTCGCCGGTGTCGATGATCTCGACACCGGCAAGACGCGCCGATACCGCGCGCTGCAGGTGCTCGCCCTGGACGCCGGCCAATGGGCCGACCAGCAGGATGGCCTTCATCAGAAGCTGAAGGTGTAACGAAGTTCGGCGGTGCGTGGGCGGCCGAGGTTGTCCACCTGACGCATGCCGTTACTGGTGCGGCCGGTGGCGTAGTCGCGGTCCAGCAGGTTCTCCAGCAGCAGGCTCAGGCGGTGTGCGCGGGCCACATCGAGGTAGCGGTAAGCGTCGCCGTCGAGCACGCTGTAATGGCCGTAGTCGTCGTCCTGGGCGCTGACGATTGAGCCTACGTAGCGCGTGGCGAGGCCGGCGCCCCAGAAGTTGTCGTCGTAGCCGGCACGCACGCGGGCGAAGAAGTGCGGGATGTTGTTGACCGTCACGCCGTCACGGCTGTCCACCAGGTTGCGCGTGGCGTCGGCCGAGACCTGCCAGTGCCGGCCAAACTGCCACTGGCCGTTGGCTTCCACGCCGCGTACCTCGATCTCACCGTTGCCGTTCACCCACTGGTCGCCGGCGAGAGTGATGAGGTCGGTGATCTCGCGGCGGAACAGGGTGACGCTGCCGCTCCACGGCTGGTCGAACAGCTCGCCGGTGTAATCCAGGCCCAACTCGGCGTTGCGGCTGCGCTCGGGCTTGAGGTCACGGTTACCGACTTCATCGCCCGGTTCGTTGACGAACAACTGCTCGGCGGTGGGCAGCTTGAAGGCGGTGCCGAACTGGCCGCGCAGCTTGAGCTGCTGGGTCAGGTCGTAGAGCGAGGTGAGCATCCATACCGTGGCGCCCTCGCCGCCGGAGATTTCCTCGCGGCGCACGCCCAGGCTCGGGTGCCAGTCGGGCAGCGCCTCGATGTTCGGCCGCAGCTGGGCATACAGCGCGTGGGACTCGGCCTTGTCGTTGTCGATGATCAGCACGTCGTCCTGGCCCTTGTACCACTGGTTGTCGCTGCCGAAGACCAGCTCGTGGCCGCCGGCCAACCTGGCCTTGCCCTCAAGCTGCGCGCCCCAGTCGGTAAAGCCCCAGTAGTCGTTGTGATTGAGCACCTGGGTGCCGCCGCCCTGCAGGTTGTAGACGCGGTCGTAGCGGGTGTCCCAGTCATTGATATGGGTCTTGGCGAACCAGCTGAAGTCGTCGCTGACGCTCTGCTGGAAGGTCGCCGTGGCGATCTGCTGGATACGGTTGTTGCTGGTGTGGTGGTTGGATGTCGGGCGGGCGAAGTCCAGTTCGGCGTCGGCGTACTGGTAGAACAGCTCCAACCGCGAGGCCTCGCCGATGGCCTGGATGGCCTTGGCGCCGAACACGTTGACGTCATAGGAGCGGCGCTTGTCGCTGACCGTGCTGGTCATGTCCTGGTCGCGGTAAGGCTGGTAGCCGTCGGAGCGGTTGTGGCTGACGTAGGCCATCAGGCCGAGATCGCCCAGGCCGTTCTGCACGATTCGCTCCGCGCGGGCATCACCGCTGCGACCCTTGAACGTATCCAGGCCGAGGTTCACCTCACCGGCCGCCTCGCGCGAACGCGCACTGCGGGTGACGATGTTGATCACCCCGCTCACCGCCTGGGTGCCGAACAACAGGCCCTGGCCGCCCTTGAGCACTTCGATGCGCTCCACGGCGGTGGTCGGCAGGGTGTCGATGTAGATGCCGCCGTAGAGGCGGTTGTTCAGGCGCACGCCGTCCAGCAGGATCAGCGTGTCGTCGTTGCGCCCGCCCAGCAGCGAGTAGGTCCCGTAGTCGAACGGGCCGTTCTTCGGCGCAACGAACAGGCCGGGTACGTACATCTGCAGCACGCGGGTGATGTCGGCGCTGGGGCCGGCACGCTCGATCTGCTGGCGGTCGATGACCTCCAGCTTGCTGCCGTAGCGCGCCATGTCGGCCACGGTGGTGGACTCCACCGAAGGCGCGCTGACGATCTCGTCGGCCAGGTCGAGTGGCGCCGCAACGAGCTGCGAGCTGAGGGCACAGAGGGAGAGAACGGGAGTCCAGCGCGGGGCGCGCCGGTTCAGGAACGAAGAATGTTGCAAGGTGATCGCCTCGAAATAGAAATTTCGCAGGCGGCGCAGCGACACCCGGAACGAGCGCGCCCCGGGAACCGGCTCACGCCCGCCCACCGCGGGTTTGCCAAACAGGTTCCAGGCCGGTCTCCGGGCTTGCGAGGGTCGTGGGGCATCCGCCTTCCCATGCTTGCGCACAGTGGCCTAGTGGATGCTCCGCTCGCTTACCGTTGCGGGGGCAGCGCCGGACTGATCGCACGAAGGCGACGCACCGGCTTCCCGTTTCACCCCACGCACGGCGGCGGGGGGCACCTGAAACGGGGCGCATATCAACATTGCGGGTGGGAAAGCGTCAAGCACGGGGGTTGGGCAGGATGTTGCGAACGTCGCCGTCAGTGCCACGGATCGTAGGTGCCGAAGCTCCAGATATGTCCTTCAGGATCGCGGCAGGTGAAGCCCTGGCCGCCGTAGTCCTCGTCCTTGATGTCGATGACGATCTGCGCGCCGCCGTTCACCGCCGCGCGATACAGCACCTCGGCGTCCCTGACCACCACGTAGATGCTCTGGGTGCAACCGCCGATCTCGTCGGGCTGGCGCATCAGCCGGCCGTACTCGTTGTCGTGCAGCGAGCCAAGCATCACCAGCCCACTGCCGTCGGCCAGCGCCAGCTGCGCATGGGCGATGCCGCCATGGTCATCGGCGACCACCAGTTGGCGCTGGAAGCCGAAAGTCGCGCACAACCAGTCGATGGCCTGCGGCGCATCGCGGTAGCGCAGGCAGGGAATCACGCTGGGGCGAACGGCGGGCAAGGGCTGCGACATGGCAATCTCCGGCAAGAAACGGGCGCAATGCTCTGAGCATAGTCGCCGGTTTTTCGCTCCTCAGCGCTGCGCGGCGACCAGCAGCAACATGGGGCGCTCGCGCTCCTCGGCCAGTGCCGGAATGGTCTGCACCTGCTCCGCACTCGGCCCCCAGTCCTCGACGTGGCGCAGCGTCAGCCCCGCGCCGATCACGGCATTGAGGATGCTGCCAAGGGTGCGGTGATGCTTGAGCACACCCTTGGCCAGCCAGTCGGTGCGGCGCTCGCCTTCGTCCTGGTAATGGTCCACCGGCCAGCAGCGGCGGCCGTCTTTTTCGACGATCCAGCCGGGATTGCGCGACGCCATGTAGATCGGGTGCTCGATGGAGAACACCAGGCTGCCGCCAGGGCGCAACGCGTCGTGCACGTTGCGGAAGAAATGCGGCAGATCCTCGAGGTAATGCAGGGTCAGCGAGCTGTAGGCCAGATCGAAGGCCGCGGTGGGCAGCTCAAGCTGCTCGAGGTCGGCGTGGAAGTAGCTCACTTGCGCCGCCTCGGTCGTCTCCCGCGCGCGGTCGAGCATCTTCTGTGACACGTCCAGCCCGCTCACCGTGCGCGCGCCCTGCTCCGCCGCATATCGGCAGAACCAGCCGTAGCCGCAGCCAAGGTCGACCACATCGAGCCCCTCCAGCGGCGGCAGCAACGCGCGCAGCGAGGCCCACTCCGGCGCGCCGTCCAGGCCGTGCTGCGAGCGCGGCAGCTGGGCGTAGCCGGCGAAGAATTCGGGGTTGTCGTAGATGTTCTGCGCCATGGGATGGCACCTCCTTTCTGACGGACCAAGGTCCGATTGTCTGCACCAAGGACGGGGGTGGCAACCCGATGAGGTCAATGCCTGGGCGATCGAAGCGCAAGTTCCTGCAAGACCGCTTGGCGGGGCGACCTTAGTGTCAGCCCAATCAAAAAAGGAGAATCAACCGTGACCCAACGCCAACCGATCAACCTGCAGAACAAGCTCGCGCTTATCCACGAAACCTGGCAGCCGCGAGTGATCGCCGAGATGAACGACTACCAGTTCAAGGTGGTGAAGCTGCATGGCGATTTCGTCTGGCACAGCCACGCCGACACCGACGAGACCTTCATCGTGCTCGACGGCGAACTGCGCATCGACTTCCGCGACGGCCCGCTGACCCTGCGAGCCGGTGAGCTGTACGTCGTACCGCGCGGTGTCGAGCACAAGCCCTACGCCGAGCACGAAGTACAGGTGATGCTGATCGAGCCGCGCGGCGTGCCGAACACCGGCGATGCGGGCGGTGAGCGCACGGCGGAGAATGATCGTTGGCTGTGACCGTCGATCACCTGCCTTGGCGGCCGCCGATCAGTGGCCGCGCCCGCTTCGCTGGGTGCTGCTATGCCTGTCGGAAGAACGCCGCTCCCAGCCGGAGACTGTCACGCCTGGGATACACAGGCGCGGCTCTGGCGGCGTCGCCGGTTCGGGTCCGCGTCCATCGAAGCCCGGAGTCGGGCCGGAGGTGCGACATGCTTTATCTGGTGAACTGGACCATCCCCATCGAAAACCGCGACAGGATCATCCAGCGCTTCCTCAAGACCGGCGGCCAGCCACCGTCCGGGGTGAAGCTGGTCGGCCGCTGGCACGCCATGGGCCACATGCTCGGCTTCGGCCTGGCGGAGGCCGAGAACCCGCTCGATGTACAGCGCTGGATGTTGCAGTGGACCGACCTGATGCACCTGCAGGTGCACCCGGCGATGACCGACGCCGAATATGCACCGCTGCTCGCGCAGATGCTGCAGCAGGCGGCGGACACGCCATCGGTCAGTCCCTGAGCGCGACCTCGGCTGGCTTGGCGCCGAAGCGCTTGCGGTAATCGCTCGGCGCCATCCCGGTGATCTTGCGGAAGGTGCTGCGGAACGAACCCGGATCAAGGTAGCCGACCGTGTAGGCGATGTGGTCGACCGTGCCGTTGGTGAACTCCAGCAGCTCTCGTGCCTTGCCCACTCGCAGGTGCTGGCAGTATTCGGTCGGCTTGAGTCCGGTGGCGGCACGGAAACGGCGCAGGAAGGTGCGCTCCTCCAGCCCGGCCTGGGCGGCCATGGCGGCGAGGCTGACGTCCACCGCGCCGTTGCCCTGCAGCCAATGCTGCACCCTGAGGATGGCAGCGTCGCCGTGGCCCAGCAGTGGCGCGAAGTTGCTGCCGCATTGCTGCGCGCTGTCGCTGTGCTCGACCACCAGGAAGCGCGCGGTGCGGTTGGCGATGCTCGGGCCGAGCAGGCGGTCGACGATGCGCAGGCCAAGGTCGGACCAGGCCATCAGCCCGGCCGAGGTGATCAGGTCGCCGTCATCCACCATCGGCTTGTGCGGTTCCAGGCGCACAAGCGGGAAGCGTTGGGCGAAGGCCTCCGCTCCGCTCCAGTGGGCGGTGGCGCTTCGCCCGTCGAGCAGCCCGGCCTCGGCCACCAGCAGCCCGCCGATACACACCGAGCCCACGATGGCGCCCTCGCCGTGGCGCGCAGCGAGCCAGTCGGTGAGGTTGCGCAGCGGCGTGGCGTCGGGCAGGCCGAACAGTGAGGGCGGTACAAGCACGGCGACCAGGCGGCTCAGGGCGCCTGGATGTGTGTCGAACACACGCCGGGGTTCGCCGCCGTCCTCACCGGACCAATGGCTGACGCGCAGTGCCGGCAATTGCTGCGCGGCCTCTTCGCCAGCGATGCGCTCAGCCACCGCGAACAGGTCGGTCAACCCATGCAGCGCCGCCGTCTGCACACCGGGATAGAGCAGCAACCCGATCTCGACGACGCTTCGTTGCACACCCATTGTCAGTTTTCCCCCGGTTATTGTCGTTCCGCCTGATCCCCGCCGGACGCGCGGCGAACCATACTGGCTCCACTTCCTCACCACTCGCAAAGGAATTTGGACATGGCAAAGCAAGCGCTCATCCTAGTGGATATCCAGAACGACTACTTCCCTTCCGGCAAGTGGCCGCTGGTCGGCATCGAAGCCGCCGCCGACCAGGCCGCCAAGGTACTGGCCGCCTTCCGCGAGCGCGGTGACCTGGTAGTACATGTGCGCCACGAATTCGAAAGCGCCGACGCCCCGTTCTTCGCGCCCGGCAGTGACGGCGCAAAGATCCACGGCAAGGTGGCCAATCTGTCCGACGAGCCGGTGGTGCTCAAGCACTTCGTCAACTCCTTCCGCGACACCGACCTGAAGGCCATCCTCTACCAGCACGGCGTGGAGTCGCTGGTGGTGGTCGGCCACATGAGCCACATGTGCGTGGATGGCGCGGTGCGCGCCGCTGCTGACTTCGGCTACCCGGTGACCGTGCTGCACGACGCCTGCGCCACCCTGGACCTGGAGTTCAACGGCGTGAAGGTTCCGGCAGCCCAGGTGCATGCGGCCTACATGGCCTCCCTGGCGTTCGCCTACGCCGAGGTGGTGTCTACTGCCGAGTACCTGAACCGCTGATCCGGAGCAAAACCTGTAGGCGCCAGCTTGCTCGCGAACCGCCTGATGCCGTGGTGCCAGGTGGGTTCGCGAGCAAGCTCGCTCCTACCGCTGCGGCCAGTCTCCTGCCCCCTGCAACGAGGCGACCCGCTTAACTGGCTTTCAGCTATGATCGACGCTCGATCGCCTGCCGATAAGGACATCCCATGAGCGTTTCTTCGATCATCACCCTCGCCATCATCGCTGGCGTGATCTTCCTGCTGATCAGCGTATTCAACCGCCTGGTCGCCCTGCGCAACCGCTACCAGAACGCCTTCGCGCAGATCGAGGTGCAGCTCAAGCGCCGCTACGACCTGATCCCCAACCTGGTGGAAACCGCCAAGGCCTACCTCAAGCACGAGCGCGAGACCCTGGAAGCAGTGATCGCCGCCCGCAACGCTGCGGTGGCCGGTCTGAAGGCCGCTTCCGAACAACCCGGCGACGCCGGCCGCATGGCCCAACTGGCCGCCGCCGAGAATGCCCTGGGCGGTGCCATGGGCCGCTTGAACGTGACCCTGGAAGCCTACCCGGACCTCAAGGCCTCGCAGAACCTGCAACAAGTCAGCGAGGAGCTGTCGAGCACCGAGAACAAGGTCGCCTTCGCCCGCCAGGCATACAACGACTCGGTGATGGAATACAACACCTACCGCCAGTCCTTCCCCGCCAACTTCCTCGCCGCCACCTACGGCCACAGCAAAGATGCCAGCCTGCTGGAGTTCGAGGACAGCAAGGAAATCCAGGCCGCGCCGAAAGTCGCTTTCTGATACGCCGGCGCAGGACGCGCGATGAACTTCTTCGAACACCAGGACCGCGCCCGCAAGCAGACCGGCCGCCTGGTCCTGCTGCTGACCGTGGCAGTGGTCTGTCTCGTGACCATCACCAGCTTCGCCCTGGGCTGGCTCTGGCGTCACCTGGGTGAGCCGGCGCTGCACCTGACCTCGCGCGCCTCCCTGCCCGATCCGGAGCTGTACCTGTCGGTGGCCGCCGTGATCATCGGCGTGGTCGTCCTCGGCGCGCTGTACAAGCAGGTGCAATTGAGCGCCGGCGGCAAGGTAGTGGCCGAGTGCCTGGGCGGTCGCCTGCTCAACCTCAGCGCCGGCAACGCCGACGAGCGCCGTCTGCTCAACGTGGTCGAAGAAATGGCCCTGGCCTCCGGTTCGCCGGTGCCGCCGGTGTACGTGCTGGAAGACGGCTCGATCAACGCCTTCGCCGCCGGCCTGACCCCGCGCGACGCGGTGATCGGCATCACCCGCGGCGCTATCGAACAGCTCGACCGTAACGAGCTGCAAGGCGTGATCGCTCACGAGTTCAGCCATATCCACCACGGCGACATGCTGCTCAATACGCGGCTGACCGCCCTGCTCCACGGCATGCTCCTGCTCGGCTTGATCGGCGGCATGCTGTTGCGCGGCTGGAGCGAAACCAGCAGCGGCATCCGCATCAGCAGTCGGAGCAGCAGCAACGACAAGAACGGTGGCGGCAGCGTAGTGCTGCTAGTGATCGGCGCCGGCGTGGTGCTCTATGTGCTGGGCTATGTCGGGACCTTCTTCGGCCAACTGATCAAGGCCTCCGTCAGCCGCCAGCGCGAATACCTGGCCGACGCCTCGGCGGTGCAGTTCACCCGCGATCCCTCGACCATCGCCGGCGCCCTCAAGAAGATCGGCGGCAACCCGCTGGGCGCGCTGCTCAGCGCGCCGCGTGCCGCCGAGTTCAGCCACCTGTACTTCGGCGACGGTGTGGGCAGCAGCTGGTTCGACACCCACCCGCCGCTCAAGGACCGCATCCGCCGGGTCGATCCGGGTTGGGACGGTCGCTACCCGAAGTTCGAGCCGCGCCTGGACGTGGCGCTGATGAACAAGGACGCCTGGACCGCCGCCGTCACTGGCCAGCCCTATCAGCCCAGCGCCGTGGAAGTGGCCGTGGCCGCTGTCGGTGCTCCCACCGTTGCGCACCTGCAGGAAGCCCGCAGCACCCTGCAGCGCCTGGATGAACGCCTGCAACGCGCCGCCCATGACAGCGAAGGCGCCCAAGCATTGGTCTACGGCCTGCTGCTGGACAGCGAGCCCGGCCTGCGCGCGCGCCAGCTGGAAGCGATCAAGCAGCGCCTGAACCTGAGCCTGGCGCTGCAACTGGACCTGCTGGAAGAATCGCTGCTGCGGCTCGACCCCGGTCAGCGCCTGCCGCTGCTGGACCTGGCCATGCCGGCGCTCAAGCAGCTGGACACCAAGGCATTCCTCGCCGTGCGCGAGAACATGGCGCTGCTGATCAAGATGGACGGCAAGGTCAACCTGCTGGAATGGACCCTGCTTCGCATCATCGAGCGCAACCTGCTGCCGGGCAGCGGGAAAATCGGCAATGTGGCACTGGCGGACCTGTCCGACGCCTGCGCGACGCTGCTGTCCTTCCTCGCCCGTGTCGGAGAAACCAGCGACCTGCAGACCGAGCAGGCCTTCGCCGATGCCTGGAATGGCCTGCCCTTCGCGCCCCGCCCGCTGCCGGCCGCCGCGACCCTGCGCGATCTGGAAACCGCGCTGAAACAGCTGGAGCAACTGCGCCCGCTGCAGAAACCGCAACTGCTCAAGGCTATGGCCCGTTGCGTGGAACACGACGGCCAGATCACCGCCGGTGAGGCGGAATTGATGCGGGCGGTGGCGGATATCCTGGATTGCCCGATGCCGCCGCTGCTGGCGAGCTGATCGGCCAAGCACGGGAAAAGTCCGCCCCCGCGAGAAACCCCGGCGCCAGGGAGTCCTGTAGGAGCGCGTTTGCTCGCGAACGGAATTTCCGACGGCTCCGGCGTTGGACGGGTTCGCGAGCAAGCTCGCTCCTACAAAAAACCGCTTCTACGACTGGGCAAGGGCCAGAAACGCACTCGGCAGACGCGCCTGCCGGCGATCCTTCAGGCAGTACAGGTATTCGTCGATCAGGCTCGCGCCCTTGATCTCCAGCACGCAAAGCTGCGGGTTATCCGGCACTTCCTGGCGGGCGATGATGCTCACGCCCAGGTTGCGGATCACCGCCTCGCGGATTGATTCGCGGCTGCCGATCTCCAGCATCGAGGCCGGCACCACGCCGGCCTGCCGCAACATTGCCTCAGTCAGCTGGCGGGTGGTGGAACCAGCCTCGCGCATCAGCAGGCAATGGCTGCGCAGGTCGGCCAGGTTGACCGACTGCAGGGCCGCCAGCGGGTGGCTCCGGTGCACCGCCAGCACCAGCGGGTCGCTGCCCAGCACCACGCGGGTCAGGCGCGCGTCGTCCACCTGCTGCGAGGAGGCCGCGAGGTCGACCCGGCATTCGATCAGCGATTCGAGTACCTGTTGGGAGTTGCCGATCTCCACCGAGACCTCGATCTGCGGGAAGCGCTCGCGGAAGCTCTTGATCAGCCCGAGCACATAATAAGGAGAGGTGGCGCCGATACGCAGGGCACCCTGCATCTGCCCGCAGTTGCGCAGGTAGAACTCGATGTCGGCTTCCTGCTGAAGCAGCGCTTCGACCATCGGCAACAGGCGTGCGCCCTCGTCGCTCAGGGTCAGACGGCGGCCGCCGCGATAGAACAGCTCCACCGCGTACTGGCTTTCCAGGTTGCGGATCTGGGTGGTCACGGTCGGCTGGCTGAGGCCGAGTTTCTTCGCCGCCTGGGTGATGCTGCCCAGCTTCGCCACCCGGTAGAACGCCTTCAGTTCCGCGCTCAGCATCGACCGATCCGCCTTCTCGAAAAATTCATCAACAGTTTTTCTCGCCGCTGCCGGCAAACCGGCGCCAGCCCACTGGCGACGCGGCTTGCAGCCAAGCGACAAAACACCCAAAAAGGTCAATGTATCTGACCTGTATCACTGGCATCACCAGTTGTCGCTGGACAGCCCGGACTTGAGCGACTTTCATTGCCCTTGGAAAAATCCCACACGGAAAACCGAAGGCGGCCTCACAAGGGTGCGCCCAAGGAGCAATTGATGAAGTACAAAGTCACCATGGTTTTCGGAACCCGTCCGGAAGCCATCAAGATGGCCCCCCTCGCCCGCGTCCTCCGCCGTACTCCGGAAATCGAGCTGCGTATCTGCTCCACCGGCCAGCATCGCGAGATGCTACAGCAAGTACTGGACTCCTTCGAACTGGAGGTCGATGAAGACCTCGATGTGATGACCCAGGGTCAGACACTCAACAGCCTGTCGCTGCAGATGATGGGCAAGCTGGACGATAGCTACGACCGCCATCGTCCGGACATCGTGCTGGTACACGGTGATACCACTACCAGTTTCATCGCTGCCCTCACCGCCTTCCACCGGCAGATTCCGGTGGGCCACGTCGAGGCTGGCCTGCGCACCGGCAATATCCACCAGCCCTGGCCGGAGGAAGCCAACCGTCGCCTTACCGCAGTGATCGCCGACCTGCACTTCCCGCCAACCAAGGCCTCGCGCGACAACCTGCTGCGCGAGGGGGTGAACATCGATCAGATCGAGGTCACTGGTAACACGGTGATCGATGCCCTGCTGTGGATGCGCGAGCACCTGCACGAAACCAACTGGAAACCCGCGGCTGATTCCCCCCTGGCCAAATTCACCGGTGACCGCCGTCTGGTGCTGATCACCGGCCACCGCCGGGAGAACTTCGGCAAGGGTTTCGAGCGCATCTGCCTGGCCCTGGCGGAACTTGGCCAGCGCTTCCCCGACGTGGACTTCGTCTACCCGGTGCACCTCAACCCGCAGGTGCAGAACGCCGTCTACGGCCTGCTCTCTGACAAGCCGAACATCCACCTGATCGCCCCACAGGATTACCAGCACTTCGTCTGGCTGATGGACCGTGCCTATTTCATCCTCACCGATTCGGGCGGCATCCAGGAAGAAGCCCCGGCGCTGGGCAAACCGCTGCTGGTGCTGCGCCGCGTCACCGAACGCCCCGCCGTGCTGGAAGGCGGCACCGTGGTGCTGGTAGGCACCAACACTGGCCGCATCGTCAGCGAAGCCAGCCACCTGCTGCGCGACGAGGAAGTCTACGAACAGATGAGCCGGGTATTCAGCCCTTATGGTGACGGCCATGCCAGCGAGAAGATCGTCGCCCGGCTGCTGTCCTGGTTCGGTGAATCACGCACGCCAAGCGAGTTCGAATGAGCCTCGAACTGGTCGATATCCTCACTTACGTTCTCTATGCCCTGAAGTACCTGGCGATCATCCTGGCCGCGCTGATGTTCCTGCTCGGCCTGGATGACCTGTTCATCGACCTGGTGTATTGGGGTCGGGTGCTGGTACGGCGCTTCCGCATCTACAACCGCTTCGACCGGGCCGACGAGGAGCGCCTCTTCGCCGCCCCGGAAAAGCCGCTGGCGATCATGGTACCGGCCTGGAACGAGGTCGGCGTGGTGGGCGAGATGGCCCGCCTGGCGGCTTCCACCCTGGACTACGAGAACTACCAGATATTCGTCGGCACCTACCCCAACGACCCGCAGACCCAGGCGGACGTGGACGCGGTGTGCCTGCACTACCCCAACGTGCACAAGGTGGTCTGCGCGCGGCCCGGCCCCACCAGCAAGGCCGACTGCCTGAACAACATTATCGATGCCATCCTGCGCTTCGAGGCCGACGCCCGCATCGAGTTTTCCGGCTTCATCCTGCATGACGCCGAAGACGTCATCTCGCCGCTGGAACTGCGCCTGTTCAACTACCTGCTGCCGGCCAAGGACCTGATCCAGATTCCGGTCTACCCCTATGCCCCGGAATGGACCGGTTTCACCGCCGGCCACTATGTCGACGAGTTCGCCGAGAACCACGGCAAGGACGTGCCAGTGCGCGAGGCGCTGACCGGCCAGGTGCCCAGCGCCGGCGTCGGCACCTGCTTCAGCCGTCGCGCCATCGCCGCGCTGCTGGAAGACGGCGACGGCATCGCCTTCGATGTGCAGAGTCTCACCGAGGACTACGACATCGGCTTCCGCCTCAAGCAGAAGGGCATGAAGTGCATCTTCGCCCGCTACTCCATCACCGACCCGCAGTTGGCACTGAAGAACGAATGGGTGCCGGGCATGGACCGGCGCTTCTCCCAGGTCATCTGCGTGCGCGAACACTTCCCGCGCACCTGGCAGCACGCCATCCGGCAGAAGTCCCGGTGGATCACCGGGATCGTCTTCCAGGGCACGCGCAACCTGGGCTGGAGCAGCAAGACCATGCTCAACTACTTCCTCTGGCGCGACCGCCGGGGGCTGATCGCCTACCTGCTGAGCTTCCTGGTCAACCTGCTGTTCCTGGTGCTGATCACCATGTGGCTGATCACCAGCCTGTCGCCCAACGCCTGGCGCTTCCCGTCGATCCTCGAAGGCAGCCAGCTGCTGGTGGTGCTGCTGTTCCTCAATGGCCTGATGCTGCTCAACCGGCTGTTCCAGCGCTTCTGGTTCGTCACCCGCTTCTACGGCATCTTCGAGGGGCTGCTGTCGGCGCCACGGATGATGTGGAGCAACTTCGTCAACTTCTTCGCCAACCTGCGCGCGCTCAAGCAGGTGATGGAGATGGGCGACTCGCGCCGCGTGGCCTGGGACAAGACTACCCACGAGTTCCCCGCCCTCGCCGGCCCGCAGCGCACGCCGCTGGGCCAGCGCCTGAAAGAAAAGGGCCTGATCACCGAGGAGCAGCTGCAAGCGGCGCTGACCAACCCGGTTCGCCGCCGGCTCGGCCGCGAGCTGCTGTTGCGTGAGCTGATCACCAGCACCCAACTGGTGGAAACCCTGGCCGAGGAACTGGGTGAGGAATGGGCGCCGCTCAACCCCTTCACCCTCGATCCGAAGCTGATCGAAGCGCTACCGCGCAAGATGGCGCTGCGCTATGCGGTGCTGCCGGTGGCTGAGGAAGGCAACACGCTGGTCCTGGCCTGTGAGCAGCAGATCAGCCAGGTCTCCCTCGGGGCCATCAGCCGCCACCTCAAGCGCCCGGTGCGCGGCCGCCTGGCTCCGCAGGGCCGCGTCACCCTGGGCCTGCGCCACTGGTACGGCGGCCGCCACCAGACCGATGAGACCCGCGCCATCGTCGAAGCACTCAGACAGCACCACGGCGATGAAGCCCTGATGGAGCGCCTCTGTGGCCACGTGGTGATGTTCGGCACCCTGCTGCAGGTACGCGGGATGGTGCCGCCGAGCCTCTTCAACCAGGCCCTGATCGACTTCGACCCCGAGCAGGATTCCCTCGGTGAACACCTGATCAAGCGCGGCATGATCACCCAGCAGGTGCTCGAAGAAGCGCTCAAGGAACAGGCCAGCGAACAGCACGAGGCCTATCGCATCGCCCGGGAGGCCGTGTGAAACCGCAACAAACCCTGCTTTACGGCCTGATCCTGGCGAGCATCGCAGCGCCACTGGCGCAGGCCGCCGATGACCAGCTCACGGAGTTCCAGCGCTTCCGCAGCTTCCCCTACCTCGACAAGGGCTACAAGGAAGCGAAGAAGAACAACTGGGCGGAAGTCGAACGCCTGATGCGCCACCTGCTCGACCGCGTGCCCAACAACACCGAGGCGCGTGCCCTGCTTATCCAGGCCCTGGCCAAGCAGCAGCGCTTCGCCGATGCCGAGAAGGAAGCCCAGGCCCTCGCCGGCACTGATGCCGGTGCACAAGCACTGACCGAACTGCGCCTGGACCTGATCGAGAACGGCCCACCACCCGAAGCCCAGGTCAACCAGTGGCTGGCCCACACCAGCAACGCCAACGAGCGCGTGCGGCTGTGGCAGGCCTACAGCCTCAAGCTCGGCCAAACCCAAGGCGCCGCCAAGGCGCTGGACTGGCTCGGCACCCTGCCGCCGGGCAGCGATGGACGCGTTCTGCGCGAGGCCCGGGCCAACTGGGCCGAACAGTTGCGCGACTGGGACACCACTATCGCCCAGTTGGCGCCGCTGGCAGCTGCCCACCAGCTCTCCGCCGTGGACTGGAATCGGCTCGCCAACGCCTATGCCCAGCGCCTGGACGAGAAGCCGCTGGAGCAACTGATCCAGCAGGCCCCGGATGCCGATGCGGCGCGCAAGGCGCGGCTGGCGATCATCGACCGCGCCATCGCCGTCGAGCAGACCGAAGTGGCCAAGCGCTGGCTGCTCACCCTGCCGGAGCAGGACCGCAACGATCCGACGCGCCAGGCGCAACTGCTCGAAGTCGCCCGAGACAGCAGCGACACCTCGCTGGTGGAAAAGCTCAGCGACGCCCAGAACCGTCCCTGCCTGGAAACCACCGAATGGCTCTCGCGCCACGACCAGGCCGCGGCGTTGCAGAAACTTCAGCAGTGCAAACCTGCTGACGACCCGAAGACCTGGCTGGTATTGGCCCAGCGCCTGGACGCCACCGACCTGCTGGAAAACACCCGGCTGCCCGAACCCTGGGATACCGCCCGGCGTGACCAATTGGTGGACTCCTGGCGCCGCCAGGGCCGCAGCGACCTGGCGCTGGCCTGGCTGTCGCGCCAGCCGCAGACACCCGACACCGTGCGCCAGCGCGCCGAACTGCTGCAGGCCCGTGGCCGCACCGGTGAGGCGGCGGCGCTGTGGGAGCAGCGCTACCGCCAGACCGGCGACCTCAAGGCGCTGGACCAGGCCAGCTACCTCGCCCTCAATGCCGGGCGCACCGAGCGCGCCAAGCAGTTGCTGGAGAGTGCCTACGACCGCCGCGGCGGCAATCTGCCGCCTGCCCTGCTGCAGCGCCTCGCCAGCATCCACGCGCGCAGCGACACGCCGCTGGATGTCGCGCGCATCGAAGCCCTGCTGCCCAAAGCCGACCCGGTCTCGCGCGGCTACCTGCTTGGCCGCCTGGCCGAGGCCGGGCGCTGCGACGCCCTGCAGCGCTACCTCAGCCCGGACTCCAACACCCCCGGCGAATTGCGCGCCCTCGGGCGTTGCGCCATGCCCGCGCGCCCCGGCGAAGCAGTGGTCTACTACCAGGCCGCCATCGCCCACGGCGACAAGGACAGCCAGTTGCCGCTGGCCTATGCCCTGGAAGCTGCTGGCGATCCTGCCGGCGCGCTGAGCATCTTCAACGCCCTACCCGCCGGTGAACTCAACGACAACGCCCGCCTCACCGCCAGCCGCGCCGCGCTGCTCACCGGCGACAACGCCGCTGCCGAGCGCTACTGGCAGCAGGCGAAGAAAGGCAGCGCGGACGACTGGGCACTGGGCGCCAACATCGCCGATGCCCGTGGCGACTATCCTCTTGCCCTTACCCGGCACCGCGAGGCCCTCCAGCACGAACCCAACGGCCAGCACTTCTACAACGCCGCCGGCAGCGCACAAAAGGCCGGCGACAAACAGCAGAGCAAGCTCTGGCTGGCCGAGGCAGTCCGGCGCGAACCCAACAACCCGCGCTTCCGTGCCGACTACGGCATGCGCCTGGCCGGCACCGACACGCCGCAAGAGCGCCGCACCGCGATCCCCTATCTGGAACGCGCCACCCGCGACTACCCCGAGGACTTCCGCCTGGGCGAAACCCTGGCCTGGCGCTACGACGAAGCCGAGGACAGCTTCGCCGCCCGCCGCGAACTGCGCCGGGTGATCGACCTGGAACAGGACCCGGTGGCAGCCGACGACGAGTACGGCAGCCTCGAAGCCCGCCGCTACCGTCAGCGCCGCGCGCACCAGGTGCTGTCCCAGCGCGACAACCTGACCATCGCCAGCACCTGGTCCCCCGCGGGCGTGACCACCGTGCCGATACTCAATGGTGACAACCACACCGGCGACCGCCGCCGCGCCCAGTCGCAGAACCTGCAGACCTTCATCTGGGACCACGCCCTGGGCGAGGAACCGACCCGCAACGGCAGCACCCTCTCGGTCTATGGCCGGGCAATCGCCGGCAACGAAGGGCGCAAGCAGTACACCCAGACCCTCGCCGCCGGTTTCGGCCTGCGCTACAAGCCCTTTGGCGACTACAACCTCAATCTCTACAGCGAGCTGTACAAACAGAACACCGTGAACGACGACGGCGACTCCGACTACGCCTTCGACGGCATTCGCCTGCACGAGATCGGCACACCCGAGAAGTTCGAACGCTACGTGCGCCAGCGCGACAAGTACGGCCAGACCTCCACCGACTTCCTGCTGCGCGCCACCGCGTCCTTCCTCGACCAGGGCGAATACCGCAACGACTGGCGCGTGGACGAGAGCGACTGGGACGAGCGCTTCCTCTACACCGACTTCGCCTGGTGGACCCACGCTGGCGATCACCAGTGGGTCTCGCGCTACCAGCAGGGCCACACCTGGAAGCTGCCGGTGGACTCGCCGCAGACGATCATGCCGTACGGCTTCGCCGAGTTCTCCGCGCAGGACCCGAGCAACGACTGGCGCCAGGACCTGCGCAGCGGCGTCGGCCTGCGCTGGCAGTACTGGTACGGCGAGGACCGCTACAACGCCTACCGCGCCCACGTCACCGTGCGCACCGAGTACCAACTGGGCATGGCGGGCAATCTCTATGAACAGGCCAACGGCTGGCTGGTGGGACTCGAGGTGAACTTCTGATGCGCCGTCTGATGTTCGCCCTCGCCCTGCTCTTCTCTGCTGTCGTGGCGCACGCCGATGACCGCCTGTTCTATCAGCCGCTGAATGTCGACGCCTCGCTGAGCGACGCGCAGTGGCAACAGCTCTGGCGCGCCAGTGCGGCCCAGGGCGCGAAAACCCTGATCGTGCAATGGACTGCCTACGGCGACTCCGACTTCGGCGGCGCCAGTGGCTGGCTCGCGCGCTCCCTGAAAAGCGCCCACGACAGCGGCCTGCAACTGGTGCTCGGTCTGTACATGGACCCGGCCTACTACCAGCGCCAGAGCGAGCTGGACACGCCCGGCCTGGAAGCCTACTGGCAGCACCAGTTGGGCCGCTCCCTGGCGCAGCAGCGGCAGGTGAGCGAGCAGTGGAAACTGCCGGTCGCCGCCTGGTATCTGCCGATGGAATTGGACGACTGGAACTTCCAGGCCGTCGAACGCCGTCAGGCCCTGCAACATCAGCTCAAGGACTTTGCCGGGCAACTGAAGGCGCCGCTGCAACTGAGCGCCTTCTCTGGCGGCAAGCTTTCGCCCCAGGTGTATGGCAACTGGCTGGGACAGATCGCCGGGCTGGGCGTACAGGTCTGGTGGCAGGACGGCGCGGGTACCGGCGCGCTGCCTGAGCGCGTGCGCCAGGCTTACGCCGCCGCCCTGCCCTGCTCGGTCGGCATCGTCCGCGAAGCTTTCCGCCAGACCAGCGCCGCCGGCCAGCCCTTCCACGCCGAGCCTGCCGCGCCTTCCAGCGCGTCCACCGGCTGCCACCCCAGTGCCGTCTTCGAGGTGCGCTACCGGCCCTGGGGCAAGCCCTTGCTGGATAACCAGCAGGCACGGGCCGGCATCTCCCTCCACCCTTGATACCAACCCCCGCGCGCAACCTGCCGATGGCCGCGCGGGGGTATGAGAGTTCGTCTATGCTCGCGCGAGCGATCCCGCCCCCGTACAGGACCGTTCATGTTCAAGACCATCGAATCGGAAGTCGTGAAACAGCACGTTTCACCTGAACTGCGCGCCGAGTTTCTGCAACATGATTTCGAGCGGCTAAAAGGCTTCAGTCTGCTGGTATTCGGCATCAGCATCGGTATCTGGCTTCTCTTCGACCTGATCGTCAGCTTCCAGACCGGCCAGGGTTTCAGCTACATCTCGCTGCTGTTCCTCGCCGCCTTCCTCGTCCTCTTCGCCCTCGCCGCAGTGGCCCGCCGCGCCCTGCACTTCTACCTGATCAACTTTGCCTTCGTCGTGACTTTCGCCTGGGGAGCTCGCCTGCTGATCGAGGGCATACCCAGCGACGTTCGCCAGGCCTGGCTGGTGATCTGCGCCTCCACCGTGCTTTACAGCGCGACGGTACTGCCGCTGAACCGCCCGGCCTTCTTCGCGGTATTGCTCGTCACCTGGGTACTGCTCAACCCGTTCCTGGGAAACGTGCCCGAGTTCAACGTGCGCCACAGCATGCTGATCTGCTACCCGGTCTTCATCAGCGCGCTCACGGTGTACATCTTCCACCACCTCAGCCAGGCCAAGCTGCATAACTACGCCATGGCCCGCCTGCTGCTGGACCAGGCCTACATCGATACCCTCACCGGAATTCCCAACCGCCGCTCCTTCATGGCCCGCGTGGGCAAGCGCCTGGAGGAGGACGGCGAGCAACGCTACCTGGCGATGATCGACATCGACCATTTCAAGCGGGTCAACGACACCTACGGCCACGACATCGGCGACGAAGTGCTGACCCGCGTCGCGCTGGCGATCAAGCATCAGATGGGTGACTTCGAATTCGCCCGGCTGGGAGGCGAGGAGTTCGGCCTGTACCTCTGGGGCCTGAACGCCGACCAGGCGCAGGCGCGGGTCGAGCAATTGCGCCAGGCCACCGCGGACCTGCCCGGCCACCCCAACGTCACCATCAGCCTCGGTCTCGCCCACCTGAGCCTGGAGGGCAGTCTCAGCGATGCGCTGATCAAGGCTGACAAGGCGCTCTACAGCTCCAAGCACAATGGCCGCAATCAAACGACCTATTCGCCCTGAGTGAAACGAAAAAGGCCCGCGAATGCGGGCCTCTTCATGCTGGTGTCCCGGAGAGGGGTCGAACCTCCAACCTTCCCCTTAGGAGGGGGACGCTCTATCCAATTGAGCTACCGGGACAATCGGGTCGGCATGTTAACCACCGACGGGCGTTTTGTCATGCCGCCGCCACCAGCCCGGTCCATAATTTCGTCGTCAGCCGGAGAAACACCATGACCACAGACGACGGTGCCCTGCCCGATTCCCCGTTCGCCACCTTCGATGTGCGCGTCGCCACGGCCGATGATGCGGCGGCCCTCGCTCCGCTGCTGCAGCAGTTGGGCACGCACGATCCGCTGCCCGATATTGCACTGCTCGCGCTTGCTCTAGACAACCAGCAGCCATCGCGGGTGACACTGATCGCCGAGCGCGATGGCGTATTGCTGGGTACTTGCACCCTGCACCTGATCGAGCACATCGCCCACGGCTTTGCGCGCTCGGCGATTCTCGAAGACATGGTGGTGGACAGCCGTGCACGCGGTCAGGGCATTGGCCAGGCGTTGATCGGCCGGGCCGTGGAATGGGCGCGGGACTGGAAGTGCTACAAGCTGGCGCTCTCCAGCCACCAGGACCGGGAAATGGCCCACCGTTTCTATGCGGCGATGGGCTTCGCGCCCCACGGCGTCAGCCTCTCGCTGAGCCTGGACTGACCTCAGCTGGCCTGGGCGTCCGGCGGGGCGAGCAGATCCAGCAGGTGGCCCACAGTGACATCCAGCGACACCGAGTTGTCCAGCTCCACCAGCGGCCCAGGCAGGCCATCGGCGAAGTGCGCATTGCGCGCCAGGCGCTCCTCGATTTCCGCCGGCGTCTCGCGACCGCGCTTGAGCAGGCGCTGGCGCAGTACCTCGGTTTCGACCTTAAGCAACACAGCAATCAGCTGCGGATAACGACGGCGCGCCTCGGGCAGGTACTTGCGTGAGCCATTGACCAGCACGTCATGGCCTGCGGCGAGCCAGTCATCGATCTCTCGCCCAATGCCGTAATGCAGACCATTGGCGCGCCAGCTCATGGCGAAGGCGCCGGCGTGTTCCAGGCGAATAAACTCCTCGACGCTCACCGAATGGGCTTCTTCCCCGCGCGCTTCGGCGGAACGGGTGATCACGCGCCGGACTATCCGGCAATCCATCGCGGCCAGGGGAGCGCTGGCGGCCTGCAACACGCTGTCCTTGCCAGAACCCGAAGGGCCCATCAGGAAAATCAGTCTGCCTGGGGTCATAAGACTCTCGGTGCACCCGCGGCTCGGCGCTACTTCAATTTTGATCCGCGGGGCGGATAATACCCTTTGGCTTGTGCGATATCAGTGAAATCGCAGGGCGACACACCCCGCACGCACCCGTCGCTGCCTCGCTGCCTCGCTGCCAGACGCTGTGCCATCATGGATATCCGCGACGAAGTGCCTGCATCAGGCTGCTCAACGGCAGGCAGGAGCCCAGCACATATCGACTACGCTGAGGGAAACCGGCAAATCGCCAGCTTTCTCTGCAGATCCAATCCAAAGAAGGGTCTGCCTAGACGGTCTCATTTCGGACGATTGGTGCTGGCATTTAGCCTTCACCCGAGACACAATATGCCGAAGGTTTGACGTCAAGTTATTGGATATTTTTTCAAAAGCTTTGACGACGCGCTGAACGGCCATTGGAAATCGCTGTCAAAGGGCCTGAACGAACGCTGACCCATGGCATCGGCCTCCCTGACTTACAGGTTTAAAGTATGCGCCCATTGAAACAGGCAACCCCCACCTACTCCAGCCGTACTGCTGACAAATTCGTCGTACGTCTGCCCGAAGGCATGCGTGAGCGTATCGCCGACGTCGCCCGCAGCCACCACCGCAGCATGAACTCCGAGATCATTGCGCGTCTCGAACAGAGCCTGCTGCAGGAAGGCGCCCTGCAGGACAACCTGGGCATCCGCCTGGACAGCCCGGAGCTCAGCTTGCACGAGCGCGAACTGCTGCAGCGTTTCCGTCAGCTGACCCATCGTCAGCAGAACGCCCTGATCGCCCTGATCGCGCACGATGCCGAGATGGCTCAGAACGACGCCTGACTCATTCGCGATACCAGAAACAGCCGGCCCCGAGCCGGCTTTTTCATACCTGCGATTTGCCCAAGCACATGATCACGGCCACAAAAAAGCCGCCTCATGGGCGGCTTTTTCGGCGCAGCTGGCGCTACATCAGGAACAGCGTGGCCAGTCCGAGGAAGATGAAGAAGCCGCCGCTATCGGTCATGGCGGTGATCATCACGCTGGAGCCCATGGCCGGGTCGCGCCCCAGACGCAGCAGCGTCATCGGGATCAATACCCCCATCAGCGCGGCAAGCAGCAGGTTCAGCGTCATGGCGCCGGTCATGACAGCACCCAGCTCCCAGTTGCCATACAGGTAGAAGGCGACCAGGCCGATCACCCCACCCCACACCAGGCCATTCACCAGTGCCACGCCCAGCTCCTTGCGCAGCAGGCGGTTGGCGCTGCTGGTCTGGATCTGGTCCAGGGCCATGGCACGGACGATCATGGTGATGGTCTGGTTGCCGGAGTTGCCACCGATGCCGGCTACGATGGGCATCAGTGCCGCCAGCGCCACCAGCTTCTCGATGGAACCCTCGAACAGGCCGATCACCCGCGAGGCGATGAAGGCGGTCACCAGGTTGGTGGCCAGCCAGGCCCAACGGTTGCCGACCGATTTCCAGACCGAGGCGAAGATGTCTTCCTCTTCGCGCAGACCGGCCATGTTCAGCACTTCGCTTTCGCTTTCCTCACGGATCAGGTCGACCATCTCGTCGATGGTCAGACGGCCGATCAGTTTGCCGTTCTTGTCCACCACGGGAGCGGAAATCAGGTCGTAACGCTCGAACGCCTGGGCGGCGTCGTAGCCGTCCTCGTCGGGGCTGAAGGTCACCGGATCAGTGGCCATGACTTCCGCCACGTCCTTGTCGGGATCGTTCACCAGCAGACGCTTGATCGGCAGCACGCCCTTGAGCACGCCGTCATAGTCGACCACGAAGAGCTTGTCGGTGTGGCCAGGCAGTTCCTTCAGGCGGCGCAAGTAGCGCAGCACCACTTCCAGGCTGACGTCGTCGCGGATAGTGACCATCTCGAAGTCCATCAGCGCGCCGACCTGGTCTTCCTCGTAGGACAGCGCCGAACGCACACGCTCGCGCTGCTGCTGATCGAGGGTTTCCATGAGCTCGTGAACGACATCGCGCGGCAGTTCCGGCGCGAGGTCCGCGAGTTCGTCGGCGTCCATGTCCCTGGCCGCGGCGAGGATCTCGTGATCGTCCATGTCGGCGATCAGAGTCTCCCGAACGGAGTCGGAAACTTCGAGGAGGATGTCGCCGTCGCGCTCGGCCTTGACCAACTGCCAGACCGTCAGGCGGTCATCCAGCGGCAGGGACTCGAGGATGTGGGCGATGTCGGCCGGGTGCAGTTCTTCCAGCTTGCGCTGGAGTTCCGCCAGGTTCTGGCGGTGCACGAGGTTTTCGACGCGGTCTTGATGCTGGCCTTCCTGACGGTGCGTCAGGTCTTCCACCAGCTTGTGCTTGTGCAGCAGATCGACCACCTGATTGAGGCGGTCCTGCAGGCTTTCCTGCGGCTTCTTGGCTTCTACTTCGGTCATAGCACGCTCCACCCCCAGTGGCAGAACGGGCCAGAGGGGATCAATACATCAGGTCGTGTGTACGCAATCGGGGTTCTGAGTAACTACTGGGTAAGTCCATGGTGGTGTCCCATGCGCCCATCGAGGGCAGATGCGGGAAATGATAACACTCCGGGGTGTATTAGGCGTTACAAAATGGCGGCCAGAACAATCGCTTGCGGGCGAAAGTTCACTGCCGAATCACTGCCCGGTTCGACGCCCGAAAGCTCCCACAGGACACCCGGCCCCGACTGACAAATTCCACTCCTAGGCTGCTGGCAGGCCCGCCCTCAAGGAACAAACCATGCGCCTGCCTGCCCTGCTCATTTCACTCCTGACCCTATGGCTACCGACCAGCGAGGCGGCCTCGGTGTTCCGCTGTACGGCTGCCGATGGCAGCGTGCTCTTCAGTCAGTATGGCTGCCCTGTGGAACGACAGCAGGAAATCCAGGAAGCCAGCAATCCCACACCGGGCAGCGGCAAGCCGGTACCGATGGCGCGAACACAGGAAGCCACCCCACAGAAGCCTGCGGCGCGCAGCAGAGGCCAGAGCAAGGATGCCGAGCACGAAGCCGTGGTGATCGTTGGCGAGCAACAGAACGGCTGCGGCAACCGTGTCACAGGCAGCGCACGGCGCAAGGCAATCATCGCGGGGAGGATCAGGACAGGCATGACGCGCAGTGACGTGGAGAGCGCCCTGGGGCGACCCGACAGGGTCAGCCAGCACAACGAGACGCTGCGCTATCACTACGAGGCGGACAAGAAGCACGGCTCGCGCACCGTGACCTTCGATGAGGATGGCTGCGTGATGGGCAAGGCAAAACGCTGAGTGCGCCGCTCAAGTTCTTCGAAAGCAGTGCTTTTCGAAGAGAAAGTTTTCCGAAGACGAGATTTTTCGAGCACAAAGAAAAAGGGCCTGCATTTCTGCAGGCCCTTTTGTATATGGCGCACTCAGGAGGATTCGAACCTCCGACCGCTCGGTTCGTAGCCGAGTACTCTATCCAGCTGAGCTATGAGTGCGCTGATGAGGGCGCAAATTCTAGTGAGATTCTTCTGACCTGTCAACAAGATTTTTCAATCTTTTCAGTCACTTACGTAACCGGACAACTCATCGCACCAGAGGATGCAATGGCGGAGAGGGGGGGATTCGAACCCCCGACACCCTTTTGAGGTGTACTCCCTTAGCAGGGGAGCGCCTTCGGCCACTCGGCCACCTCTCCGCAACACGGGGCGCATGATATCCATGTTTTCCCCGTTTGCAAAGAAAAATTTTAGAAAAATTAATGGTTTGGTTCTTGGTCTTTCTCTTTCTGGATGCGCTGGTAGATTTCCTCACGGTGCACAGCAACTTCCTTCGGCGCATTCACACCGATACGCACCTGATTACCTTTGACGCCCAGTACAGTCACGGTGACGTCATCACCGACCATCAGGGTCTCTCCGACCCGGCGTGTCAGAATCAGCATTCCTTTCTCCTTACGTGTTACGGGATAAGCAGTCTGCAAAAAAAGAAATGGTGGCAGATTCGTATAGATCAAGTGCGCGAATCCTTCACCCAAGTATTGACCAGTCCTGCCGGAAAGAAAGTTCCTGTCAGACAGTCAAAAACGACAAAAGGCGCGGGGTAGCCGCGCCTTTCTGTATATCCCGCCTTACTCGCCCTGTCGGGCCGGGGCGTCGAGTTCAAAAGCGGTGTGCAGGGCACGGACCGCCAACTCGAGGTACTTCTCTTCGATGACCACGGACACCTTGATCTCGGAGGTGGAGATCATCTGGATGTTGATGGTTTCCTTGGCCAGGGCTTCGAACATGCGGCTGGCAACACCGGCGTGGGAGCGCATGCCGACGCCGACGATGGAAACCTTGGCGATGTTGGTGTCGCCGGTGGCTTCGCGCGCACCAATGGTGATGGCGGTCTGCTTGAGGATTTCCAGGGCGGCCTGGTAGTCGTTGCGGTGCACGGTGAAGGTGAAGTCGGTGGTGTTATCGTGCGCGACGTTCTGCACGATCATATCGACTTCGACATTGGCGGCACTGATCGGGCCGAGAATCTTGAAAGCAACGCCGGGGGTATCCGGTACGCCACGGATGGTCAGCTTGGCTTCGTCGCGGTTGAAGGCGATGCCGGAGATGATCGGCTGTTCCATGGATTCCTCTTCATCAAGGGTAATGAGGGTGCCCGGACCCTCCTGGAAGCTGTGCAGCACGCGCAGCGGGACGTTGTACTTGCCGGCGAATTCCACCGAGCGGATCTGCAGCACCTTGGAGCCGAGGCTGGCCATTTCCAGCATCTCTTCGAAGGTGATCTTGTCCAGGCGGCGCGCCTGCGGCACGACACGCGGATCGGTGGTGTAGACGCCGTCGACATCGGTGTAGATCTGGCACTCGTCGGCCTTCAGTGCCGCCGCCAGGGCCACGCCGGTGGTGTCGGAACCGCCACGACCGAGGGTAGTGATGTTGCCCTGCTCGTCCACACCCTGGAAGCCAGCGACAACGACTACGCGGCCAGCTTTCAGATCTGCGCGAATGTTCGCATCGTCGATGCTCAGGATACGCGCCTTGGTGTGGGAACTGTCGGTCAGGATACGGACCTGATTACCGGTGTAGGAAACCGCCGGCACGCCGCGCTTCATCAGCGCCATGCTCAACAGGGCAATGGTCACCTGTTCGCCGGTGGAGACCATCACGTCCAGCTCGCGCGGAATCGGCTGGTCCATGATCTGTTTCGCCAGACCAATCAGGCGGTTGGTTTCACCGCTCATGGCGGAAACCACCACGACGATGTCGTCACCCGCTTCACGGAATTTCTTCACCTTCTCGGCTACCTGCTCGATTCTCTCGACGGTGCCGACGGAGGTCCCTCCAAACTTCTGTACGATCAAAGCCATTTCAAAAGCCGCCTGATTCCTGAAGGGCGCCCATTAAACATGCATCACCGCATGCTGCCAAGGCCCGCCGGACGCGCTGCGGGCCCCGTATTTCAGGGCCTTTAGAGGCCCTGTTGAACAAACTTGACTGCCAGCGCCAGAGCTTCGTCCAGCTTGCCGGCATCGACACCACCGCCCTGGGCCATGTCCGGGCGACCACCGCCCTTCCCGCCCACCGCAGCCGCGGCCTGCTTCATCAGATCGCCAGCTTTCAGCTTGGCGGTCAGGTCCTGGGTCACGCCGGCCACCAGCACGACCTTCTCTTCGAACACACCGCCCAGCAGGATCACGCCGCTGCCCAGCTTGTTCTTCAACTGGTCGACCAGCGCCAGCAGCGCCTTGCCGTCCAGGCCGTCGAGACGCGAGGACAGCACCTTCACACCGCCGACTTCCACGGCGGATCCCGCCAGGTCGTCACCGGCCGCGCTGGCGGCCTTGGCCTTGAGCTGTTCCAGCTCTTTTTCCAGCTGACGGTTGCGCTCGATCAGACCGGAGAGCTTGTCCAGCAGGTTGTCACGGCTGCCCTTGACCAGGCCCGCTGCTTCCTTGAGCTGCTCTTCGGCGCCATTGAGGTAGGCCAGCGCAGCGCCGCCGGTAACCGCTTCGATACGGCGCACGCCGGAAGCCACACCGCCTTCGCTGGTGATCTTGAACAGGCCAATGTCGCCGGTGCGGGACACGTGGGTACCGCCGCACAGCTCGACGGAGAAGCTGCCGCCCATGCTCAGCACGCGAACCTGGTCACCGTACTTCTCGCCGAACAGCGCCATGGCGCCCTTGTTCTTGGCGGACTCGATGTCGGTCTCTTCGGTCTCGACCTCGGAATTCTTGCGAATTTCGCGGTTGACGATGTCTTCCAGCTGCTTCAACTGCTCGGGCTTGATCGCCTCGAAGTGGCTGAAGTCAAAGCGCAGGCGCTGGCTATCGACCAGCGAGCCCTTCTGCTGGACGTGATCGCCCAGCACCTGGCGCAGCGCGGCGTGCAGCAGGTGGGTCGCGGAGTGGTTCAGCGCGGTGGCCTGGCGCACGGAAGCGTCGACCTCGGCCTTCACCGCTGCGCCCACGCTCAGGCTGCCCTGGGCAACCACACCGTGGTGCAGGTGCGCGCCGCCAGCCTTGGTGGTGTCGCGCACATCGAAGCGCACGCCGGCACCTTGCAGGTAACCGCTGTCACCGATCTGGCCACCGGACTCGGCGTAGAACGGGGTCTGGTCGAGGACGACTACGCCCTCCTCGCCTTCGCTCAGTTGCTCGACGGCCTTGCCGTCCTTGAACAGGGCGATGATCTGGCCAGCGCCGGAAACGCCCTGGTAGCCGAGGAAGCGGGTATCGCCATCCACTTTTACCAGGCTGTTGTAGTCCATGCCGAAGGCACTGGCGGAGCGGGCACGCTCACGCTGGGCTTCCATCTCGCGCTCGAAGCCTTCCTCATCAAGAGTCAGGCTGCGCTCGCGGGCGATGTCGTTGGTCAGGTCCACCGGGAAGCCATAGGTGTCGTAGAGCTTGAACACCACGTTGCCGGGGATGACGCTGCCCTTGAGCTCGGACAGGTCCTGCTCGAGGATCTTCAGGCCCTGCTCGAGGGTCTTGGCGAACTGCTCTTCCTCGGTCTTCAGCACGCGCTCGATGTGCGCCTGCTGCTGCTTGAGCTCGGGGAAGGCTTCGCCCATCTCGCCGACCAGCGCGGCAACGATCTTGTGGAAGAAAGTGCCCTTGGCGCCCAGCTTGTTACCGTGGCGGCAGGCGCGACGGATGATGCGGCGCAGCACATAGCCACGGCCTTCGTTGGACGGCAGGACGCCGTCGGCGATCAGGAAGCCGCAGGAACGGATATGGTCGGCGACCACTTTCAGCGACGGTGCGTCGTCGTTGGCGCAGCCGATGGCATCGGCCGAAGCCTTGAGCAGGCTCTGGAACAGGTCGATCTCGTAGTTCGAGTGAACGTGCTGCAACACGGCGCTGATGCGCTCCAGGCCCATGCCGGTGTCCACGCTCGGCGCCGGCAGCGCGTGCATGACGCCGTCCGCGGTGCGGTTGAACTGCATGAAGACGTTGTTCCAGATCTCGATGTAGCGGTCGCCGTCTTCTTCCGGGGAGCCAGGCGGGCCGCCCCAGATGTCGGCGCCGTGGTCGAAGAATATCTCGGTGCACGGGCCGCACGGACCGGTGTCACCCATCGCCCAGAAGTTGTCCGACGCGTAGGGAGCGCCCTTGTTGTCGCCGATGCGAACCATGCGCTCGGCCGGGATGCCGACTTCCTGGGTCCAGATGTCGTAGGCCTCGTCATCGGTGGCGTAGACGGTGACCCACAGCTTGTCCTTGGGCAGGTTCAGCCATTTGTCCGAGGTCAGGAATTCCCAGGCGTAGGTGATGGCATCGCGCTTGAAATAGTCGCCGAAGCTGAAGTTGCCCAGCATCTCGAAGAAGGTGTGGTGGCGCGCGGTGTAACCGACGTTTTCCAGGTCGTTGTGCTTGCCGCCGGCACGCACGCACTTCTGGCTGGTGGTGGCGCGGGTGTAGGCGCGCTTTTCCAGGCCCAGGAAGCAGTCCTTGAACTGGTTCATGCCTGCGTTGGTGAACAGCAGGGTCGGGTCGTTCGCGGGAATCAGCGAACTGGACGCTACGCGGGTGTGCCCCTTCTCTTCGAAGAAGCGGAGGAAGGCTTCACGGATTTCAGCGCTTTTCATAGGTTCTTCCACGGAAAAATGCGGCCACGAATCGCCGGCAAAGGGCCGCATTATATCGGCCCCGCATCAAGGTTGTAGTGTCTTTGCGCGATAGTTAACCCCTATCGCGCAATAATTTCTGTCAGGAACGACGAAAGGCGGCAAAAGCTTCGACAATACGTGGGATATCGGCGCTTTTCACATCGAGGTGGGTGACCAGGCGCAGGCGCGCCGCCGGGCTGACGCGGATACCGCGTTCGGCCAGATGCGCCCCCAGCGCGCCGGCCTGCTCACCGATGCCGACGTAGACCATGTTGGTCTGTACCGGCTCGATGCTGTAGCCCAGCTCAGAGAGGCTGCGGCCCAGCGATTCGGCATTGGCGTGGTCTTCGGCCAGGCGCTCGACCTGGTGATCCAGCGCATACAGCGCCGCCGCAGCCAGCCCGCCGGCCTGGCGCATGCCGCCGCCGACCATCTTGCGCAGACGGCGAGCGCGGCCGATCAGTTCGGCATCGCCGCAGAGCACAGAACCTACCGGCGCACCAAGGCCCTTGGACAGGCACACCGAGACGGAGTCGAAGTGGCGGGTGATCTCGCGGGCGTCCACGCCCAGCTTGACCGCCGCGTTGTACAGGCGCGCGCCGTCCAGATGCAGCGCCAGGCCACGGCGCCGGGTCATCTCACGGGCAGCGGCGAGATAACTCAGGGGCAGGACCTTGCCCTGCATGGTGTTTTCCAGCGCCAGCAGACGGGTGCGGGCGAAGTGGAAGTCGTCCTGCTTGATCGCCGCCTCGACCTTGGCCAGGTCCAGCGAGCCATCGGGTTCACCATCGATGGGCTGCGGCTGGATCGAGCCGAGCACGGCGGCGCCACCGCCTTCATATTTATAAGTGTGCGCCTGCTGACCGACGATGTACTCGTCGCCCCGGCCGCAGTGGGCCATCAGGCCGAGCAGATTGCTCATGGTGCCGGTGGGCACGAACAATGCGGCGGCGAAGCCCAGGCGCTCGGCGAGGGTGGCTTCCAGGCGGTTCACCGTCGGGTCTTCGCCGTACACGTCATCGCCCAGCTCGGCCCGCGCCATCGCCTCGCGCATACCGGCGGTGGGCAGGGTCACGGTGTCGCTACGAAGGTCGATGATGGACATGGCAAGGCTCCTCGGGCATCAGGCGGAAAGGGCCGATGCTAAGCGCTCGCCAGAGGAGGAACAAGGGTGGGAAGACTGTAGGATCGAGGGGGGGCGCCCAGCCCTTGCTCGCGAATGCATCTTTCCGGCGACTTCAGCGTCGGGCGATTCGCGAGCAAGCTCGCTCCTACAAAAGTTCAGAGTTCGGTGGGCACCACGAGGATGCCAGCGCGCAAGCCATTCTTCACCCGCGGGTTGGGGAAGATGATCCGTGCGCCCTGCTCCTCCACGATCCAGCGGGTGCCGCCGATGTCTTCGGCAAGCAGGAAGCCGTGGTCCAGTTCGGTGAAGTTGTCCACCGCATCATCCAGGTGCAGGCGGAAGTGGTCGCTGTGCTTGATCACTTCGCGGGAGACTGCGAACAGCTGCAGACCATCGAGCTGCGCACCGTCTGCCTCCTGGCCGCTGATTACGCCTTCGAGCATGGTTTCCAGGCGATCCAGGTTCACCGACTGGTTCTGCCCGAATGGCCGCGCCTTGCCCAGCTCCAGGGTAAAGGCCTCGGCGCCCAGGTGGCTGTAGGTGTAGGCGCTGAAGGTGATGCCCGGCTTGCTCTGCAGCAGCACGGCGTCGATGCCGGCACTACGCAGGCGCGCCAGCTCTTCGCGGGAATGTTCGCGGCCGCTGGCCCAGGGATAGAGCGCGAACTGCTCGATCTTCGAGCCGCGGATAGCGGTGTGCAGGTCGTAGTGCAGGCGCGGGCGGCCTTCGCGGGCGAAGAACGCGGCGGCCAGGCGCTCGAGCTCGGCCGCCCGCAGGGCCTCGTTGCCGCTGCCCTCTTCATGGCGACCGCAGAACAGGCGGTTGATGTCCTGTTCCAGGTAGCGCTCGCCACGGCGCATGGCCTCGGGGTTGCCGAGCAGGAACAGCACTCGCGCCGCCGGCTTCAGTTCACCACGGGCAATGCGGTGCACCAGGCGGTCGAGCAGTTCGATGGGAGCTGTCTCGTTGCCGTGAATGCCGGCCGAGAGCAGCAGGTCGTGGCCATTGTCCCGCGCCACCGGCGGGGTGATTTCGAGAGCGCCTTCGGCCAGCCAGTGCAGACGGGTGCCGTCCGAGGTGAGCTGAATCTTTTCCGTCGGCTCACGGCCGGCGAGGGTCAGTTCGAGCAGTTTGCCCAAAGCTAGCATGCGGACGCCTCCATCATTCCCCGCGGCCGGAGCGGCCACGGACTCCGCGATCAGTGGTGATGGTCACATCCACAGTCTGGACCATGTTCGTGGACTTCGGCGGCTTCCAGCTCCAGGCTCAGGCCCAACTGGTTCACAGCCTGCGGGCGCACCACCAGCAGAGGGATCTCCGCATCATCCTCATGGGAGTCGGCGTAGATCACCAGGCCGCCCTTGCCGTCGGCCTCCAGCCACAGCTCGCGGCCTTCCAGGCGGATGGCCAGGCGCGCAGTGTGGGTCTCGCGGCGCTCGCCCTTGTTGTCTTCGAGAATCAGCGGGAGGCTTTCGGTCATGTCGGTCACTCAAATCTGCTGGAAGGGATAAACCGAGCCCAGTTTAAGTATCTGGCTCAATTCATCCAACGCCGTCCGGCACTCGACGAGCAGTTGCGGGTCGGCCAGGTCGGTTTCCGCCAGGCGATCGCGGTAGTGTTTGTCGACCCAGGTAACCAGAGTGTCATGCAAGGTCGGGGTCATGATCACCCCGGGGTTGACCGCCGCCAGTTCGGCGTCGTTCAGTGCCACGCGCAGGCGCAGGCAGGCTGGGCCGCCGCCGTTCTGCATGCTCTGCTTGAGGTCGAACACCTTCACCTCGCGGATTGGGCCGTCCTCGGCGGTCAGGCGCGACAGGTAGTTCCACACGCGCTCGTTCTTGCGGCATTCCTCCGGGACGATCAGCAGCATGTTGCCGTCGGCGCGGGTGAGCAACTGGCTGTTGAACAGGTAGGACTTCACCGCATCCTCGACGGTGACCTGGTCGCGCGGCACGCACACGGCGCGGAAGCGACCGCCACGGCGGCCCAGCTTGTCGTGCAGCTCGGCGAGCACGCGCTCGGTATCGAGGAAGGCGTCTTCGTGGTGGAACAGCACTTCGCCATTACCAACCGCGATGACGTCGTTGTGGAACACGCCCTGGTCGATCACTGCCGGGTTCTGCTGGGCGTAGACCACGCCGTCATCGCTCAGGCCGTGCAGGCGGGCCACCGCCTGGCAGGCTTCCAGAGTCTGCCGCGCCGGGTAGCGCTGCGGTGCCGGGAAGCGGCTATCGAAGGCGCTGCGACCGAACACGAAGAACTCCACGCCGGCTTCGCCGTAGGATTTGCAGAAGCGCGTATGGTTGGCCGCGCCCTCGTCGCCGAACTGGGCGACTGCCGGCAAAGCGGCGTGGTGGGCGAAGCGCTGCTCGTCATTGAACATCGCCGCGAGGATGCGACTGGTCTGCGGATGCTCGATGGAACGATGGAACTTGCAGTTCAGGTTGGCGGCGGTGAAGTGCACGCGGCCATCCGCGGTGTCGCCACTGGGGCTGACGGTGGCGGCGTTGGCCGTCCACATGCAGGACGCCGAGCTGACCGCGGCGAGCAGCGGCATGGCTTCCTTGGCCGCCTTGGCGATGACTTCCGCGTCGGTACCGGAGAAGCCCAAGGCGCGCAATGAGGCAACGGCCGGGCGTTCCTGCGGAGCGAACACGCCCTGCTTGAAGCCCATTTCCATCAGCGCCTTCATCTTCGACAGGCCCTGCTTCGCCGCTTCGCGCGGGTTGGACGCCGCCTGGCTGTTGCTCTGCGAGGCGACGTTGCCGTAGGACAGGCCGCCGTAGTTGTGCGTCGGCCCGACCAGACCGTCAAAGTTCATCTCATAGGCGGTCATCACAGGCTCACTCCCGGAGTCAGGGTTGCAGGCAGGCTCAGGCTGTCGCTTTCCAGCGAAGCGACCGGGTACGCGCAGTAGTCAGCCGCGTAGTAGGCGCTCGGGCGATGGTTGCCGGAGGCGCCGATGCCACCGAACGGCGCGCTGCTGGCGGCACCGGTCAGTTGCTTGTTCCAATTGACGATGCCGGCGCGGCTTTCGATGAGGAAGTCTTCGTAGCGCTCGCGGGAGTCCGACAGCAGGCCGGCGGCGAGGCCGTACTGGGTAGCGTTGGCTTCGCGCACGGCGGCATCGAAGTCGGCGTAGCGGATTACCTGCAGCAGCGGGCCGAAGAACTCTTCGTCAGGGCGCTCGGCCACGGCAGTCACGTCGAGGATGCCCGGAGTCAGCAGTGCGGCACCGGCCAGCGGCTGGGTCATCGCCAGCAGCGGCTTGGCGCCTTTGGCCAACAGTTGCTCCTGGGCCTTGATCAGGTGTTCGGCGGCCGCCAGGGAAATTACCGAGCCCATGAAGGGCGCCGGCTGCTCGTCGAAGCGGCCGACCTTGATGGTCGAGGCCACGGCCACCAGGCGCTCGATCAGCGCGTCACCCCAGGCGCCCTGCGGCACCAGCAGGCGGCGGGCGCAGGTGCAACGCTGGCCAGCGGAAATGAACGCGGACTGGATGATGGTGTAGACGGCGGCATCGACGTCTTTCACTTCATCGACGATCAGCGGGTTGTTGCCGCCCATCTCCAGCGCCAGGATTTTTTGCGGACGACCGCCGAACTGGCTGTGCAGAAGGTTGCCGGTGCGGCTGGAGCCGGTGAAGAACAGGCCGTCGATGTCATCGTTACCCGCCAACGCCACGCCGGTGTCGCGGGCGCCCTGCACCAGGTTGATCACGCCGGCGGGAATGCCCGCCTCGATCCAGGCCTGCAGGGTCAGCTCGGCGACCTTCGGGGTCAGTTCGCTGGGCTTGAACACCACGGCATTGCCTGCCAGCAGGGCCGGCACGATGTGGCCGTTGGGCAGGTGGCCGGGGAAGTTGTACGGGCCGAACACGGCAACTACGCCGTGGGGCTTGTGGCGCAGCACGGCGGTGGCGTCGGCCAGCGGGCCGCTCTTCTCGCCGGTGCGCTCACGGAAGGCCTGGACCGAGATGGCGACCTTGTTGACCATGCTGGTCACTTCGGTGGCGGCTTCCCACAACGGCTTGCCGGTTTCCTCGCCGATGGCGCGGGCCAGTTCATCGGAGCGGCCTTTCAGCGCCGCAGCGAAGCGCTCCAGCACAGCGATGCGCTCTTCCACCGGCCTGCGGGCCCAGGCCGGGAAGGCGCTGCGCGCGGCGGCGACGGCAGCGGCGACCTGTCGCGGCGCGGCAGCCTGGCCGGACCAGACCACCGCCTGGCTCACCGGGCAGAGGGATTCCAGCGGCTCGCCTTCGCCCGCCAGCCACTGGCCGGCAATGTAGTGGGTATTCATCATCAGGCTCCCCTGACGCCAGGCGGCGTCAGTTGCGTTTTCCGGAGAGAGGTACCGCGCGGACCGAAGCCCCGGCGGACAGGCGCAGGCGCTTGGCGGTCTGCGCATCGACCACCAGCGAACCGGCGGCCAGGCGCGCGGGCGCGGCGGTGATGCGGCACTCCTCGCGCTTGCGGTTGTGGATCAGGAAGGGCTCGGCATCGTCGCCCGGCGTGCCGATGGCCAGCACCAGGTTCTGGCTGTCGGCGATGGCGCGGATCTTCTCGGTCGGCGCCTCGATGGCGGGGCCGGCATCGAAGATGTCGACGTAACCCTGGTAGCTGAAACCCTCCGCCTTGAGCATGGCCAGCGCCGGCTCGGTGTCGGGATGGACGCGACCGATCACCTCGCGCGCATCCTCGGAGAGGAAGCAGCTGTAGAGCGGGAACTTGGGCATCAGCTCGGCGATGAAAGCCTTGTTGCCCACACCGGTCAGGTAGTCGGCCTGGCTGAATTCCATCTTGAAGAAGTGCCGACCCAGGCTTTCCCAGAACGGCGAACGGCCAGCCAGATCGGACACGCCGCGCATCTCGGCGATTACCTTGTCGCCGAACAGCTCGCGGAACTCGGCGATGAACAGGAAGCGCGCCTTGGACAGCAGGCGACCGTTGAGGCCGGTGCGGTGGTCGGCATGCAGGAACAGCGAGCACAGCTCGGACTGCCCGGTGAGGTCGTTGGCCAGGAACAGCGTGGGAATCTCGCGATGGATGCCCAGCTCCTGAGAGGCGCTGACGGTCAGGCCGACGCGGTAGTTGTACCAGGGCTCGCGCAGGCCGACGGCGCCGGCCACGGCGGAAATACCCACCACCTTGCCTTCGTCGTTCTCGAGGACGAACAGGTAGTCGGCGTCGGCGCGCTCGGCTTCGCCACGGAAGGCCTTCTCGGCCCAGTTCACGCGATGCTGCAGGCGTTGCTCGTTGGCTGGCAGCGTGGTCAAACCGGTGCCGGTGCTGCGCGCCAGGTCAAAGAGAGCCGGCAAGTCGGCGCTGGTTACGGGACGGACGATCATGCTCTCTCCCCTCAGATCGCAACCAGGCGCACGCTGGCGCCCTCGCCGATGCCCAGGGCTTCGGCAGTTTCCTGGTTCAGGGTGACGGGCTTGCCCGGCACCCAGTCGAGTTCGGCGACGACGGCGCGGAAGTCCTGCAACTGGCCATTGGTGACCAGGTAGCCGCGGTTGCCCTTGCCGCCTTCGCCGATGCGCACCGGCACCTGCCGGCTCTGGGCGATGGAGCGGATGCCCGAAGTGCGCGCGTGCAGCGCCGGGCCACCGTCGAAGATATCGACATAGTTGTCGGACTCGAAACCGTCGCGCATCAGGATGTCGAAGGTGATCTGTGCACGCGGATGAACCTGGCCCATGGCTTCCTGGGCGTCGTCCGGCAGCAGCGGCACGTAGATCGGGTAGTGCGGCATCAGCTCGGCGAGGAAGGTGCGACTCTTCAGCCCGGAGAGCTTCTCGGCCTCGGTGTAGTCGAGGTCGAAGAAGTTGCGCCCGATAGCGTTCCAGAACGGCGACTGGCCCTGCTCATCGCTGTAGCCGACGATCTCCACCACCACCGCATCGGCGAAGCGTTCCGGGTGACTGGCCATGAACAGCAGGCGGCCACGGGAATTGAGCTCGGCGATCGGTGTGTTCACCAGGTCGCGCTCCACGTAGAAGCTGGTCAGCAGGCTGTTGCCGGTAAGGTCGTGGCACAGCGAGAGGACGTGGATCTTGTTGTGGATCTTCAGCTCGCGGGAGGCGTGCACGAAGGTCTCGTTGCGGAAGCTGTAGAACGGCTCGGAGAAACCGGCCGAAGCGACGATGGCCGAGCAGCCGACCAGGCGACCGGTTTCGGTGTCTTCCAGCACGAAGAAATAGCTCTCTTCACCGTTGAAGCTCACTTCGGCGGCGAACGAGGCCTCCGAGGCGAGGATCTTCTCCCGCAGACGTTCCGCGTCGTCCGGCAGCGACGTGACGCCGACCGGGCTGTCCGCGGCGAGACGCTGCACTTGCTGCAGGTCGGCCACTTGGGCGGGGCGCATCACCAGCATGGCGTCACTCCTCTAACCAGACAAAAGTTTCATGATTCGTGGGCACGACACAGCCTGTGCCGCGCTCATCAGGGCATTCGAAAGCACCGGCCGGGACAATCCGGCCGGTCAGGCGGCGAGGCGCGGGCCCCGCCGATTCAGCGTAGCCGGGGGATCAGCCGCGGGTCAGCTTGGCGATGGCGCGCTCGAGGCGATCCAGGCCTTCATCGATGTCCGCGTCCGGGATCACCAGGCTGGGCGCGAAGCGCACCACGTCCGGGCCGGCCTGCAGGACCATCACGCCTTCCTTCTCGGCGGCATTGAGCACGTCCTTGGCCTTGCCCTTGAAGGCATCGTTGAGCACCGCGCCGATCAGCATGCCCATGCCGCGGACCTGGGTGAAGATGCCGTACTCGGCGGCGATCTTCTCCAGGCGGACCTTGAAGCGTTCGTGCTTGGCTTTCACGCCTTCGAGCACTTCCGGGGTGTTGATCACGTCGAAGGCGGCGCCGGCGACGGCGCACGCCAGCGGGTTGCCGCCGTAGGTGGTGCCGTGGGTGCCGACGACCAGGTGCTCGGCGATCTTCGCGGTGGTCAGCATGGCGCCGATCGGGAAGCCGCCGCCCAGGCCCTTGGCGCTGGAAAGGATGTCCGGGTTCACGCCGTAGTACTGGTGGGCGTAGAGGTAACCGATACGACCGAAGCCGCTCTGCACTTCATCGAAGATCAGCAGCGCGTTGTTCTCGTCACACAGCTTGCGCACGCCTTCCAGGTAGGCCTGGTCGGCCGGCAGCACGCCGCTCTCGCCCTGCACCGGCTCGATGATCACAGCGCAGGTCTTGTCGGAGATGGCTGCCTTGAGGGCTTCCAGGTCGTTGAACGGAATGTGGGTGATGCCTTCGACCTTCGGGCCGAAACCATCGGAGTACTTGGCCTGGCCGCCGACGTTGACGGTGAACAGGGTACGGCCGTGGAAGCTGTTGACCATCGAGATGATCTCGTACTTCTCGGGGCCGTAGACGTCATGGGCGTAGCGGCGCGCCAGTTTCAGCGCGGCCTCGTTGGCCTCGGCGCCGGAGTTGGCGAAGAACACGCGCTCGGCGAAGGTGGCGTCGATCAGCTTCTTGGCCAGGCGCAGTGCCGGCTCGTTGGTGAACACGTTGGACACGTGCCAGATCTTGCCCGCCTGCTCGGTCAGCGCCTGCATCAGCGCCGGGTGGGTATGGCCCAGGGAACTGACCGCGATGCCGCCAGCGAAGTCCACCAGCTCTCGGCCGCTCTGATCCCAGACTCGGGAACCCTCGCCACGCACCGGAATGAAGGCAGCCGGCGAATAGTTGGGAACCATGACCTGGTCGAAATCGGAGCGTTGGACCTGAGCTTGCGGAGCGGACATCGGTGTTCTCCTGCCTGGTTGAGGCGGCTATCGATGAATGGATTGTAGGGACGAACTGCGGGCCGTCATTGCCGCCATGCGACAACTTGTTATAGCGCCAACCCGCGAATTGCCGAGGCTTACGGAAATGCGACAGAAAGCGTCGGGAAGGCGCAGTGTAAGGCCTGCGAACTGCTGCGGGTACCAACGAGGGTGGAATTTGTTCGCTCGGCGAACAAGCGAAACGGGAATAAGACGGGAGCAGCTTTCATGTAGGAGCGAGCTTGCTCGCGAACGCTCTTCCCGGCCACATCGGCGTCAGGCGGTTCGCGAGCAAGCTCGCTCCTACATAAAGGCGCATCACAGCTAGAGACCGTACGGTGAGCGGCGGCTAACCTACCCCAGGCTATTCGACCTACAGGGATAAAAAAGTCAGCCGCGCTCGGCGACCACCGCAGCGGCTTCGGCGGCGCCCTGGCCGCGGCGCTGATTACGGTCTTCGCGAGGAGTCACGCCGAAGAAGTTGCGGTAGGCGCTGGAGAAGTGCGGGCCGCTCGAGAAGCCACAGGACAGGCCGATCTGGATGATCGACTTGCTGGTCTGCATGAGCATCTGCCGTGCGCGGTTCAGGCGCAGTTCCAGGTAGTACTGGCTGGGTACGCGGGTCAGGTACTGCTTGAAGATGCGTTCCAGCTGGCGGCGCGAAACGCACACGTGCTGGGCGATCTCGTCGGTGGTCAGCGGCTCCTCGATGTTCGCCTCCATCAGCAGCACCGCCTGGGTGAGCTTCGGATGGCTGGAGCCGAGGCGGTTCTTCAGCGGGATGCGCTGGCGTTCGGAGCCTTCGCGGATGCGCTCCACCACCAGTTCTTCGGACACCGCGCCCGCCAGTTCCGCACCGTGGTCACGGGACAGTACGGCCAGCAGCAGGTCGAGCACCGCCATGCCGCCACAGGCGCTCAGACGATCACGGTCCCACTCGAACAGGTGATTGGTGGCGATGACCTTGGGATAACGCTCGGTGAAGTCGTCGTGCCAGCGCCAGTGCACGGCGGCGCGGTAGCCGTCGAGCAGGCCCAGTTGCGCCAGCGGATAGATGCCGGCGGACAGCGCGCCAATGCTCACGCCGCTGCGCGATAGCTGCTTGAGTACGGCAGCCAGCGGCGTGGAAACCGTCTGCGGGATCTCGTCAGCGACCAGGAAGATGCGCTGGCACTGCTCCAGCACACCGTTCCAGGCCTGCCCCGGCAGGCGCCAGCCATCGGCCTCGGCTACCGTTTCGGCGCTCATGAACACAGGCTCATAAAGCGCTTCGGGGTGCAGCCGGCGGGCGACCCGCAGGGCCTCCTCGGCCAGACCGAGGGTCAGCGCCCGCGTGTGCGGCCAGAGGAGAAATCCGATGCGTTGTGCGGTCATGCGGCTAGATCACCAGGCGACGGTAACAGACAGCTTACTTCAAGCTGCCGGAAAGGAACTGCTTGAGGCGTTCGGATTGCGGATTGGCCAGGACTTCCTTCGGGCAGCCCGCCTCTTCCACCAGCCCCTTGTGCAGGAACACCAATTGGTTGGAGACCTCGCGGGCGAAGCCCATCTCGTGGGTCACCACCACCATGGTGCGGCCTTCCTGGGCCAGGTCCTGCATTACCCGCAGGACTTCACCGACCAGCTCGGGGTCGAGCGCCGAGGTCGGTTCGTCAAACAGCATCACTTCCGGCTCGACCGCCAGGGCACGGGCAATCGCCACGCGTTGCTGCTCGCCGCCACTCATATGCGCGGGGTAGGCATCCTTGCGGTGCGCAACACCGACTTTCGCCAGGTAGTGCTCGGCCTTTTCCAGCGCCTCTTTCTTCGACACGCCCAGTACGTGGACCGGCGCTTCGATGACGTTTTCCAGGGCGCTCATGTGCGACCACAGGTTGAAGTGCTGGAACACCATCGACAGACGCGAGCGCATGCGCTGCAACTGCTTGGCATCGGCGGCCTTGAGCGCACCATCCTTGTTCGGGGTGAGCTTGAGCTCTTCGCCGTTGAGCAGGATCTTGCCGGCGTGGGGCTGCTCCAGCAGGTTGATGCAGCGCAGGAAGGTACTCTTGCCCGAGCCGGACGAGCCGATGATGCTGATCACGTCGCCCGCTTTCGCCGCCATGGAGACGCCCTTGAGCACCTCGTGGGTGCCATAGCGCTTGTGCAGGTCCTGGATTTCCAGTTTGTACATGGTGTCGGTTCTCGAATTCAGTCGTTGATCAGCCGGCCCTTGCGGAACGGCTCACGCCCGGCCACCTTGGCCAGCCAAAGCCCCGGCTGGGCATAGCGCCCACGCTCGATGGCGAACAGCACGCCGGAAGTCCCGGCGCGAACGGTGCTGACCTGGTCGTTCAGCGGGTCGACCACCTCGAACAGCGCGTCGCCCTTCTCCACCCACTCCCCCGCCTTGCGCAGGAAACTCACTACGCCAGCGTGGGGTGCATAGAGGTATTCGGTGCCTTCGAAGGGCATGCCTTCGCAGCACTCGGCCGACGCCGCCGGCCAGTCGCCTGCGATCAGGCCCTGCTCGGCCAGGAAGCCGAGGATGGCTTCGCAATTGTCCTGTGCCTGGTCGACGCGGGTATCGCCCACGCCGCCCAGCTCGACGGTGGTCGCCAGGCACGCCAGCGGAATCGCCGCCTGCGGGAAGGCCTGCGCCAAACGCAGCCAGGGCAGCGAGCAGGATTCATCGAAGGAGCTGCCGCCGGAATCTTCAGCAAGCAGCGCCACGCCAGCCTTGAGGCGCGCGGCCAGGGACTTCCAGCGCGGCCAGTGCTGCGGGATCGCGTAGACGTGGATGGCGGCGTCGAAGTCGCAGTGCAGATCGAGCACCACTTCGGCATCGCAAGCATGGCGCAGCAGTATGCGCTGCATGCCCTGCAGCTCCGACGAGGCCGGCGGCAGGGCATCGAGACCTTCACGCATGGCCTGGCGGATCAGCTCGACGTTGGCGGCCTCATCAGCGCCCAGCTTGTCGCCGATGAGCTCGGCTACCAGAGCGGAGAGCTCGACGAAATCGCGGTTGAAGTTTTTCCCGCTACCGAACTCGAAACGACCCAGGTGGCTTGCCTGCAGGGTCTGGCCCAGGCCGATGGGGTTGGCCACCGGCACCAGTTCGACGACGCAGTTCAGCTGCCCGCGCGACTCAAGGTCGGCCAGGCGTTGCTTGAGTTCCCAGGCGGTGCGCATGCCCGGCAGCTCGTCGGCGTGCAGGCTGGACTGGATGTAGACCTTGCGCGGGCCCTTGCCGTAGCGGAACACGCTCAGGCGGCGTTCGCTGCCAAGGCTGCTCCACGGCAACAGATGATCGATACGTTCCACGGTCTTTTCCTCAGTGCTTGCGCGGCGCGAGATAGGCCAGCCAGCGGCGCTCGGCCAACTTGAACAGGCGCACCAGGGTGAAGGTCATGATCAGGTAGAAGATGCCGGCGGTGATGAACGCCTCGAACGGCAGGTAGTACTGCGAGTACACGGTGCGCGCAGCGCCGGTGATGTCCACCAGGGTCACGATGGACGCAAGGCTGGTGGTCTGCAGCATCATGATCACTTCGTTGCTGTACTGCGGCAGCGCGCGGCGCAGGGCCGAGGGCAGCAGGATGCGGCGGTACATCTTGATCCGCGACATGCCCATGGCCTTGGCGGCTTCGATCTCGCCATGCGGGGTCGCACGGATGCTGCCGGCAAGAATTTCGGCGGTATAGGCACTGGTGTTGATGGCAAACGCCGCGCAGGCACAGAAGGTGGCGTTGGACAGCAGCGGCCACATGGCGCTTTCACGCACGAACTCGAACTGCGCCAGACCGTAGTAGATCAGGAACAGCTGCACCAGCATCGGGGTGCCGCGGATCACGTAGGTGTAGAGCCACGCGGGCAGGTTCACCGCCGGGTTCTTCGAGCAGCGCATCAGCGCCAGCGGCACCGCCGCCAGCAGGCCGAAGAACAGCGAGATCGCCAGCAGCTTGAGGGTCACCAGCAGGCCGCTGAAGTAGAGCGGCAGGCTGTCCCAGATGACGGAAAAATCAAAGATCATTCGAGGGCTCCCGGTCTCAAAGCTCGGCGACTTTCACGCCGACCGAATAGCGGCGTTCGAGCATGCGCAGCAGCACCAGGGAAACGCTGGTGACCACCAGGTACAGCGCCGCCACGGCAAGGAAATAGGTGAAGGGTTCGCGGGTGGCGTCCGAGGCCTGCTTGGCCTTGAACATCATGTCCTGCAGACCGACCACGGAGATCAGCGCGGTAGCCTTGACCAGCACCAGCCAGTTGTTGGTGAAGCCGGGGATGGCCAGGCGGATCATCTGCGGCACCTGGATACGGAAGAACACCTGAAGCGGGCTCATACCGTAGGCGAAGCCGGCCTCGCCCTGCCCTTTCGGGATGGCCATGAAGGCGCCACGGAAGGTCTCGGACAGGTAGGCGCCGAAGATGAAGCCCAGGGTGCCGACGCCGGAGGCGAAGGGGTTGAGGTCGATGTAGTCGTCATAGCCGACCATGGGCGCAACCCAGTTCACGGCGGCCTGGCCGCCGTAGAAGATCAGCAGGATCAGCACGAGGTCCGGTACGCCACGGATCACGGTGGAATAGAGGTCGCCGCACCAGGCCAGCCATTTCACCGGCGACAGGCGGATGGCCGCACCGAGCAGACCCAGCGCGATCGCCAGGGCCATCGACAGCAGGGAGAGCTGAAGCGTCAGCCAGGCACCATCGACGATGGTAGCTCCGTAGCCATTGAGCATAATTTCGTACCTCGTGAAACCGGACGCCGCCCGCAACGACACGGACGCTCAGGGCAAGCGCGACTGCAGGCTCACCCCCAATAAAAAAGTGGCACAAACTTCAGGATCAGGCCTGGGTCTGTGCCACTTCTGGACGTAGATCAGTTCTCGCCGTAGACGTCGAACTTGAAGTACTTGTCCTGTACTTGCTTGTACTTGCCGTTGGCACGGATGCCGGCGATGGCCGTGTTGAATTTCTCGACCAGGGCGGTATCACCCTTGCGCACGGCGATGCCGGCGCCACCACCGAAGTACTTCGGATCATTGTATTCCGGACCTACGAAGGCGTAGCCCTTGCCGGCGTCGGTTTTCAGGAAGCCATCGTCGAGGTTGACCGAGTCGGCCATGGTCGCGTCGATGCGGCCGGAGACCAGGTCCATGTTGGCTTCGTTCTGGGAGTTGTAGCGCACCACTTCGATGCCGGCCGGAGCCAGGACGTCGGTAGCGTAGCGATCATGGGTCGAAGCGCGCAGCACACCGACCTTCTTGCCCTTCAGGTCCGCCAGCGGATCGTTCAGGGTCACGCCTTCCTTCATCACGAAGCGCGCGGGGGTGTGGTAGTACTTGTTGGTGAAGTCGACGGACTTCTTGCGCTCGTCGGTGATGGTCATGGACGAGAGGATGGCGTCGATCTTGCGAACCTTCAGCGCCGGGATCAGGCCGTCGAATTCCTGCTCGACCCAGGTACATTTGACCTTCATCTCTTCGCACAGGGCGTTGCCGATATCCACATCGAAACCGGCGAGCTTGCCGTCGGGAGTCTTGAAGGAGAAAGGCGGATAGCCGGCTTCGATGCCGATGCGGACCGGCTTGTCGTCAGCGTGGGCAACCAGGGAAAGCGCGGACAGGGCCAGCGCACCGAGAAGTGCAAACTTCTTCATCAGTAACTCCTTCGAGGGTAGGACTTCGATTGGCAGGAGAAAGGGGTTGGCCCAGGCTGCCCGTGCAGAAGTGAAGGTTATTGTTCGTCTGCGCATTGCCGGCGCGATTCTTGTGAAAAGCGCGCCTACCGGGGTGAGCGGCATTCTAGCGACAGCCCCTGAGCGGTTATTTCTTCAATGCGACAAGTAATTATAGAAGCGCGGGAGACTAGGCCCCCGCGGCTTGACGGCGCGGAGTTTACGTGATCTGAAAGCGGGTAGTAAAACCCAATTTACCTGCAGTAATTGGGCCACAAAATCAAATCTCCAGGAGCGGCGCGGGGTGCGCGATATTGACTCATTCCGCGCGCGCAGAAAAGACGCACCGAAGCTGTGCGAATTGTTTCCTGGCGCCTCATTTTGTCGCAGGGAAATGTTACCGGTGGGCAGGAAGCACACTGTAGGAACGGACCTTGTCCGCGAGTCCTCCACGGAGGAATTCTTCGCTCTCAGGAACACACCAGTGTGCAGTGCGCAGGGCGGAAACGCTGGCACGTCATCCGCTTCATGGCCTGTTCGCGAGCAAGCTTGCTCCTACGAAACGCACCCTGGTACGAGATCCTGCTGTAGGAGCGAGCTTGCTCGCGCCTACGAACGCACTCTGGTGCGAGATACTGCTGTAGGAGCGAGCTTGCTCGCGAACCGATATAACGCCGCGCCATGCGTTCGCGAGCAAGCTCGCTCCTACGAAAAGCCAAAACGCAGAAAAGAAAAACGCCCCGGCAAGCGGGGCGTTTTTCTTCAGATCGCAGATCAGGCCGCGCGCATGGCCTGGTGCGTGTCGATCAGGTGCTGTACCACACCCGGATCGGCCAGGGTGGAGATGTCACCCAGGGTGTCGTACTCGGCCGTGGCGATCTTGCGCAGGATGCGGCGCATGATCTTGCCCGAGCGGGTCTTCGGCAGGCCGGGCGCCCACTGGATTACGTCCGGGGTGGCGATCGGGCCGATTTCCTTGCGCACCCAGGCACGCAGTTCCTGGCGCAGTTGCTCGTTGGTCTCCTCACCGGCATTCAGGGTGACGTAGACATAGATGCCCTGCCCCTTGATGTCGTGCGGCACGCCAACCACCGCGGCCTCGGCCACTTTCGGGTGAGCCACCAGGGCGCTCTCGATCTCGGCGGTGCCCATGCGGTGGCCGGAGACGTTGAGCACGTCATCGACGCGGCCGGTGATCCAGTAGTAGCCGTCCTCATCGCGACGGGCGCCGTCGCCGGTGAAGTACATGCCCTTGAAGGTCTTGAAGTAGGTGTCCACGTAGCGGTCGTGGTCGCCATACAGGGTACGCGCCTGGCCCGGCCAGGAATCCAGGATCACCAGGTTGCCCTCGGTGGCCCCTTCCAGGATGTTGCCCAGGTTGTCCACCAGCGCCGGCACCACACCGAAGAACGGCTTGGCGGCGGAGCCCGGCTTCAGGCCGTGGGCGCCCGGCAGCGGAGTCATCAGGCAGGCGCCGGTTTCGGTCTGCCACCAGGTGTCGACGATCGGGCAGCGCGACTGGCCGACGGTCTCGTAATACCACTGCCAGGCTTCCGGGTTGATCGGCTCGCCCACCGAACCCAGCAGGCGCAGGCTAGAGCCGTCGGCGCCTTCGACCGCCGCCTTGCCCTCGGCCATCATGGCGCGGATGGCGGTCGGTGCGGTGTAGAGGATGTTGACCTTGTGCTTGTCGACGATCTTGGCGACGCGGGAGATATCCGGATAGTTCGGCACGCCTTCGAACAGCACAGTGGTCGCGCCATTGGCCAGCGGACCGTAGACGACGTAGGTGTGACCGGTGACCCAGCCGATGTCGGCGGTGCACCAGAAGACTTCGCCCGGACGGTAGTCGAACACCCGCTCATGGGTCAGCGAGGCGTAGACCAGGTAGCCGCCGGTGGTGTGCAGCACGCCCTTGGGTTTACCGGTGGAGCCGGAGGTGTAGAGGATGAACAGCGGGTCCTCGGCGCCCATTTCCTTCGGTGCGCAGGTGGAGCCTGCGACCTTCATCAGGTCCTCGAACCACACGTCGCGGTGCTGGTTCCACTTGATGTCCGAACCGGTGCGCTTGCAGACGATGATCTTCTGCACGCTGTTGGTTTCCGGGTTGGTCAGGGCGTCATCGACGTTGGCCTTGAGCGGGGTCTTCTTGCCGCCGCGCAGACCTTCGTCTGCAGTGATCACGACTTTGGAGCGGCAGTCGATGATACGACCGGCCAGCGCTTCGGGGGAGAAGCCGCCGAACACCACGGAGTGGATCGCACCGATGCGGGCACAGGCCAGCATGGCGACCACGGCTTCCGGGATCATCGGCATGTAGATGGTCACCACGTCGCCACGGTGCACGTCCTGGCCGCGCAGGGCGTTGGCGAACTTGCAGACCTGCTCGTGCAGTTCGCGGTAGGTGATTTCCTTGTGCTCGGAAGGATCGTCGCCTTCCCAGATGATGGCGAGCTGGTCGCCGCGCTCGGCCAGGTGGCGGTCGAGGCAGTTGTAGGAGAGGTTCAGGGTGCCGTCGGCGAACCACTTGATGTCCACGTGGTGGTCATCGAAGGAGGTCTGCTTGACCTTGGTGAACGGCTTGATCCAGTCGATGCGCTGGGCCTGTTCGCGCCAGAAGCCGTCGGGGTTGACCACCGACTGCTGGTACAGCTTCTTGTAGGTGGCCTCGTCGGTCAGAGTGGTCGCGGCCACTTCGGGACGCACGGGGTACACGGATGCCGCTGTCATGGCGTTTTACCTCGGTGAAGAGTGTTGTTTTTGTTGCCCTAAGTTGTAACGGCGACACCCTTCCCCGAACCATACGACCATGGTCTTACCAATCCTTAGTCGTAGTGATGGGCCCCATAAGCCGTTGTTTTGGCAACAGGCTCATGGGGCCGCGACAACCTGTCACATACCAAGGGCGTGGGGCAGCGCCAGCGAGATGTAGGGCACGTAGGTCACCAGGATCAGGAACAGCAGCAGGATCATCAGCCACGGCAGCGCCGCGCGGATGGTCGCCCCCAGCGGCAGGCCGGTGACCGCCGAGGTGACGAACAGGTTGAGCCCCACCGGCGGGTGCACCAGGCCGATCTCCATGTTCACCACCATGACTATCCCCAGGTGGATCGGGTCGATACCCAGGCGCATGGCGATGGGGAAGAAGATCGGCGCCAGGATCAGCACGATGGCCGACGGCTCCATGAAGCTGCCGGCCACCAGCAGCACGATGTTCACCATCAGCAGGAAGCCGATAGGCGTCAGCCCCTCCTGCATCACCCACTCGGTGATCTGCTGGGGAATCTGCTCGGTGGTCAGCACATGGGCGAAGAGCATGGCGTTGGCGATGATGAACATCAGCATGATGCTCAGTCGCCCGGACTCCACCAGCACCTTGGGACAATCGCGCAGGCGCATGTCCTTGTAGACGAACAGCGCGACGAAGGCCGAATAGACCGCCGCCACCGCCGCCGCCTCGGTGGGTGTGAACAGGCCCGAGTAGATACCGCCGAGGATGATCACCAGCAGCAACAGCCCCCAACCCGCGCGACGTGCAGCGGACAGCCATTCGCGCAGGCTGGCGCGCGGTTGCGCCGGCAGCTTCTTTACCCGCGCGACGATGTAGATCACCACCATCAGGATCACGCCCAGCAGCAGGCCCGGCACCACACCGGCGACGAATAGCTTGCCCACCGAAGTCTCGGTGGCGGCGGAGTACACCACCATGACGATCGATGGCGGAATCAGGATGCCCAGGGTCCCGGCGTTGCAGATGATCCCGGCGCCGAACTCACGCGGATAGCCCGAACGCACCATGCCGGCCACGGCAATCGAGCCCACGGCCGCCACAGTCGCCGGCGAGGAACCGGACAGCGCAGCGAACAGCATGCACGCCAGCACCGCCGCGATCGCCAGGCCGCCACGGATGTGGCCGACGCAGGCGTTGGCGAAGTCGATCAGCCGGCGGGCCACGCCGCCGGTGGTCATGAACGCGCCGGACAGCAGGAAGAACGGGATCGCCAGCAGCGTGTAGGCCTCGGAAGTCTCGAACAGCTTGATCGCCAGCGAGCGCACCGAATCCGGGCTGAACAAGAGAATCGTCAGCGCGCCGGACAGGCCCAGGGAAATCGCGATGGGCACGCCGATGAACATGAAGACGAACAGCAGGAGGAACAGGATCATCACGGTCATGGACGATTCTCCGCGGCTTCTTCGCCGGCCAGCTTCGAGGCTTCCGCGGCCTCGTCGGCGAGGCCCAGGCCGAGCTGGCGGCCGCGCAACAGGTTGACGAGGATTTCCAGGTAGCGCAGGAGCACCAGGCCAAAGCCGATGGGCACGATCACCGCGATGTAAGCCTGGAGGATGCCGAAGTGGTCGAGGTCTTCGGCGCCAATGCCGGCGATGAACAGGGTCTTCACCCAGTCGAAGCTGGCGACCATGAACAGCCCGGCGTAGCCCAGGCAGCAGAGGCAGGCGAGCACGCCGATGCCGCGCTGTATCGGGCGCGGCGCCAGCTTCACCAGCGCGTCCACCCCCAGGTGGCCGGCGGTGCGCACGCCATAGGCGATGCCGAAGAAAATCAGCCAGCCGAACAGCGCCTTGGTCAGCGCATTGCTCCAGGACATGTCCTGCGCCACGCCGAGTATCGCGTCGCCGATGGCGTAGAACGGCCCCTGCAGCGACGGCAGACGGTCGCCCAGGTCATAGAACAGGGTGAAGACGTTGGTCAGCACCACGTAGACGAAAGTCACCAGCGTCATCGCCGCCAGCAGAAAGGCGATGGCGCCTTCCTCGAAGTGGTTCCAGACGCGCACGAGTCGGTTCATGGAAAAGGCTCCAGAAAGCCCCGCCATCCGGCGGGGCCGGACGGATCAATGGGGACGGTTGGAGGCTTCGGCGGCCTGGAGGAAATCGGCGCCGACGTTGTCGCGGAATTTCTGCCACACCGGCTGCATCGCCTGGCGCCAGTCGGCGCGCTGCTGCGCGGTGAGCGGGTGGATCTCGCTGGTGCCGCTGGCGAGGATGCGCTGGCGGGCATCGCGGTTCAGCCGCTCGGCTTCCTGGTTCACCTTCACGGTGACCTCGGCCATGATCTTCTGCAGCTCGGCGCGCAGGTCCGGCGGCAGGCCGTTCCAGAACTTCGCGTTGGTGATCACCATGTAGTCCACCAGCCCGTGGTTGGACTCGGTGAAGTACTTCTGCACCTCGTTGACCTTCTGGCTCTCGTAGTTCGACCAGGTGTTCTCGGTGCCATTCACCACGCCGGTCTGCAGGCCCTGGTAGACCTCGGCGAAGGACATCTTGCGGGAGATCGCGCGCAACGTGCGGAACTGCTCGTTGAGCACATCCGAGGCCTGCACGCGAAACTTCAGTCCGCGCGCATCGCTGGGTTCCAGCAGCAGGCGGTTGGCCGACAGCTGCTTCATCCCGTTGTGCCAGTAGGCCAGGCCGAGGATGCCCTTGCCCTGCATGCTGGTCAGCAGGCTCTGGCCCTGCGGGCTGCGCTGGAAGTTGTCGACGGCATCGATATCGTCGAAGAGAAACGGCAGGTCGAAGATCTGCACCTTCCTGGTGTACTGCTCGAACTTGGCCAGCGACGGCGCGAGCATCTGCACGTCACCCAGCAGCAGCGCTTCCATCTCCTTGCCGTCGCCGAACAGTGAGGAGTTCGGGTAGACCTCCACACGCACGCGGCCGGGCAGCCGTTCCTCGGCCAGGCGCTTGAACATCAGCGCGCCCTGCCCCTTGGGCGTGTTCTCCGCGACCACGTGGGCGAACTTGATCACTATTGGTTCATTCGAAGTCCGCGGTTCATTGGCAGTCTGCGGGTCATCGGCAGCCTGAATGGCAGTAGCGCAGGCCAACGCCAGGACGGCGAGCAACGCCCGCCCCATGGTTCCAAACATCGCGTCACCCTCAATTTGTTCTTGTGCTTGCGAGGTGAGCCTGGCGACAGGCTCGCTGGGAGACTGACGCAAATGTTTGCGTTCGGAGAATTCATCTTTTCCCAAAGCGGCGTTCGTATGTACCGAACGCCACACAGGAAAAAAACGCCCGGCGAAGGCCGGGCGCGGGAGGACTCAGTGTGGCAGTTGCCTCACACGGGCAGCCGCGTTCGGTGCTCGAGCATCATCCGCTCATGCTCTTCGAGCATGCCGGGTACGCAGTCACGGAGGAATTCCACCCAGGTGCGGATCTTCGCGTCGAGGTACTGGCGCGACGGGTATAGCGCATAGACGTTGAGATGGAACAGGCTGTAATCGGGCAGCACGCGCACCAGGCTGCCATCCTTCAGCCCCTGCACGGCGGAGTACACCGGCAGCGCGCCAATGCCCATGCCGGCGCGCACAGCCTCGGTCATGGCGTCGGCGGTGTTGACCTGGAAATGGGTCTGGTTGATGCCGACCATTTCCTGGCCGTCGGGGCCGTCGAACAGCCACTTGTCCAGGGACATCACCGAGTTCACCAGGCGCAGGCAGCGATGATCGGTCAGCTCCGCGAGCTTCTTCGGCATGCCGTGGCGCGCCACGTACTCGGGCGAAGCACAGAGCACGCTGTAGGTCTTGCCGATGCGCTTGGAAACGAAGCCCGAGTCCGGCAACTCCTGGGCGATCACCACGGAGATGTCGTAGCCCTCGTCAAGGATGTCGGTGATGCGGTTGGCCAGGGTCAGGTCGAAGGTGACCTCCGGGTAGATCTCGCAGTACTGCGAGATCGCGCGGATCAGGTAGTGCTGGCCGATGCCGGTCATGGCATGCACCTTCACCTTGCCGTGAGGCCGGGCGTGGGCGTCGCCGGCCTCGGCCTCGGCTTCCTCGATGTAGCCGAGGATCTGCTGGCAGCGCTGCAGGTAGCGCTGGCCGGCTTCAGTGAGGGCGATGCGGCGGGTAGTACGGTGCAGCAGGCGGGTACGCAGGTGCGCTTCGAGCTTGGCCACCGTCCGCGAGACGTAGGCGGTGGTGAGGTCCATGCGCTGGGCGGCGGCGGTGAAGCTGCCGGTCTCGGCGACACAGACAAAAGCACGCATGTTGTGCAGCAGGTCCATCATTTCTCCTGAGAGCCTGTCCACGCCACGGCGGGCGGCCTCTGCAACGGCGCTCGAACGGGCAACGCCTTGTTACAGATTCATGACAGGCGGCGAATTGTCGCATACCTGTCGCGACGGGATTATTGTCCTTTCAGGCAACAATAATTCATCCAACCGTCAGCTTATCCTGCCCCCCGGCGCACTTCTAGAATCGCCCTCCCCAACGCGGCCCGCCGCGACACCCCAGGATTCGCACCCGTGCTCCGCCTTTCGTGCAACGTGCTGCCACCCCTTCGCTCCGCCTTAGAACTACAGGGTTATCAAAGCCCGACCCAGCCCGACCACCGCCTGCCGAGATAAGCCCGATGAGCAGTTTGTCCGTGCGCCTGCACAAGGCCGCCGCGGTGCGCTTCGCCCTGTCCGACTGGGCGCACACCGACGGCGTCACCTGGATGTTCATCCTCAAGACGCTGATCACCGCCTTCACCGCCCTGTGGCTGGCGTACCGCCTGGAGCTGCCGCAGCCCAATACCGTGCTGGTCAGCGCCTTCATCGTGCTGCAGCCGCAGAGCGGCCAGGTACTGGCAAAGAGTTTCTACCGTATCCTCGGCACCCTCGCCGGGCTCACGGTGATGGTCACCTTCATCGCCCTGTTCGCCCAGGAGCGGGTGCTGTTCCTGCTCTGCGTGGCGATCTGGGTCGGGCTGTGCACGGCCGGCGCGGCGCGCTACCGGGACTTTCGTGCCTACGCCTGCCTGCTCGCCGGCTACACCGCGGTCATGATCGGCATCCCCGCCACCCTGCATCCTGAAGGCGCCTTCATGCAGGCGCTATGGCGGGTGATCGAGATCACCCTGGGCATCCTGTGCACCGGCGTGGTCAGCGCCATCGTCCTGCCGCAGACCAGCACCGCCGCCCTGCGCAACGCGCTGAACACCCGCTTCGGCGACTTCGCCGGTCTCGCCAGCGCCGGCCTCGACGGCACCCTGGAGCGTGAGCGCTTCGAGCAGGCCAGTGCGCGAATCGCCGCCGAGGTGGTGGGCCTGGAAAGCCTGCGCAACGTCACCGCCTTCGAAGACCCGCACATGCGCCTGCGCAGCGGCCGCCTGGCGCGACTGAACAGCGAGTTCATGCAGCTGACCACACGCTTCCATGCCCTGCAGCGTCTGCTCGATCGCCTACGCGAGCGCCAGGCCAGCAACGTGCTGGAAGTGCTGATGCCGTGCCTAATCGACGTCAGCGAACTGCTCGCCAGTTGGCACGGCCGGCCACTGGCTGAAGCGGACGCCGAGCGCCTGAGCGTGCAGCTCGAACTGTGCAAGCATCACCTGATGCCGCGCATCCGCGAAGCCCGCGCCAGCCTCGGCCACACCTGCCCGCGGGAAGCCGACCAGCTGGATTTCGAGACCGCCGCCGAACTGCTCTTCCGCTTCGTCGACGACATGCACAACTATGCGCAGACCCATGCCTCGCTCGCCGCGCACAAGCACGAACGCGAGCAGTGGAAGGAGCGTTTCACGCCCAAGGCCAATGCGCTTGCCGCAGCCGTCGCGGGCTTCCGCTGCGCGCTGCTGGTGATAGTCGGCGGGGTGTTCTGGATCGAAACGTCCTGGCTCAGCGGCGCCACCTTCGCGCTGACCTCGGTGCTGATCGCCGCGCTGTCCTCCGCGTCGCCCAACCCCAAGCGCCTGTCGCTGCAGCTGACCCTCGGCACGCTGCTCGGCGCCACCCTCGGTTTCATCCTCACCTTCCGCGTGCTGCCGCACATCGATGGCTTCCCGCTGCTGTGCTTCGTGCTCGCGCCGGTGTTCGCCCTCGGCGCCTTCCTGATTACCCGGCCCAAATGGAGCGGTTACGGTGTCGGCCTGCTGGTGTGGTTCTGCATCGCCTCGCTGCCGGCCAACCTGGCGCGCTACGACGCCTACACCTTCATCAATGAATACCTGGCGATGCTGCTGTCGATGGGCATGGCGGTGGTCGCGGCGATTGTCATCCTGCCGCCGAACCGGCCGTGGCTGTGGGAGCGCCTCGAAGCTGAACTGCGCCTGCGCGTGGTGCGGGTGATCAGCGATCCGCTGAAGGGCCTGTCGTCGAATTTCGAAAGCGGCACCCGCGATCTGTTGAACCAGGCATATGGGTTATCCACAGGCCGCCCGGATGTACAGCGTCGGTTGCTGCGCTGGACCTTCCAGGTACAGGAGATCGGGCTGTCGATCATCGAGCTGCGTCGCGAGCAAGAGGCCCTGCCGAAGGAGCCCTGGTACGCCGAGCGCATGCCCTGGCGGCGGGCAATTCGCGCCCTGGGTCGAGCGCTGATCCGGCTGTTCATCCAGCCCAGCGAGAGCAACCGCCAGCGCGCGCTGGCGGCGGTGGAGCACGCGATCCACGCAACCCGCAACACCGATGACCGGCGCCCGCCGCACTTCGATTCCTCGCCCCTGCGGCGGGTGTGCAGCTACCTGCACTTCATCCGCACTTCGCTGCTCGATCCGCAGTCGCCGCTGCGCGACTGAGCTGGGCGGGTTTGCGAGCAAGCTCGCTCCTACAAAAAGCACCTGACGCCCACTGTAGGAGCGAGCTCGCTCACGAACCGCACGGCACAGAATCAGATCGTTTCGTAGGAGCGGACTCTGCCCGCGATTGGCCTCCGGCGCGCCGTGAATCGATCGCGGACGAAGTCCGCTCGTGCGCCCCCTGCAACTGCGTTCCGAAATTGCCAGAACCTGCGACAGCCCGCCGCAAGACCACCCCTGCAACCCGCGCCACATCTGGATTGTTGCCTCTGAGTACGAAGTCTTGTTGGCGCCTGGATATATGACTCAGGTCAGGCAAATCCTATTATTTCCGTGCTGTTACAGCGCGCGCCGCAACACCACCCAAGACCCGTAATCATTCCCCAACGCTTCCCGATGCAGCCATGAGCTGAACGTCACGGACCCGTCACGTCCGGACACCGGGAACAAGGCAGGTAAATTCATGAAAGCTGTAGTCATCCTGGCCATGCTGGGCTTCTCTTCGCTCGCCCTCGCCGAGCAGGTGAACGCCGCCGACCAGGCGCCAAGCGCGGCCGTGGAGCAGTACACCTACGACATGAAAATGGACGTCGCCCACGTGATCTCGACCACCGACGTATCCAACGAATGCGGCATCGTGCCGGCACGCATGACCTACGAAGACTCCCAGGGTCAGCGTCACACCGTCGAATACCAGGTGTGGGGCAACGGCTGCTCCGGCGGCTAAGCGACTTGCGCAGTTACGCCGGGGCCCACGCAGCCCCGGCGTAACTGCCAGCCCTCTTTACGGCTGCAGGGCCGCCTTCGCGATGTTGCGACTGTGCGCGCCGAAGTGCCGGATCAATTGCAGAATCTGCTCATCCAACGCCTCATCGTGGCGGAACGGCTCCGGTGAGTTCCCCGCGCTGAAATCCCCCGCCGGCGCCTTCTCGTTCTCCAGCCAATGGCCGATCGCCGCGTCGAACGCCGCCGCATGGGCATGGGACTCGCTCGCCACCACTTCACGCAGATACTCCGTCGAATACGGTGGATAAGTGCCGTCCGTGCCGACGTCCGCATAGGCCGCCAGCAATGGCGACTGCCCGCCCAGGCGCAGCGTCTCGCGCAGCCAGTCCACCTGGTAACGCTCCACACCGGTATGCCGGTCCGCCACGCGCTGGATTGCCGCCTGCTTGTCGGCATCGAAGCCGGCCATGGACTTGCCCGCCGTCCACAGCATGCTGGCGGTGGTCTCGCCCGGCAGCGGCGTCGAGTGATAGGGCTGGGTCATGTCCTGGATGTAGTGCATGGCCCAGCCGAGGAAGCGGTAGCCCCAGTAGGGATGCCCGCTCTGGAAGGCGAAGCGCGCCAGGCCGAAAAACTGGTAGGCGCGCCACTCCGGCCAGTTGCGCTCCAGGTAGGGCGCGCCGGTGAAGATGATCGCGTCCTCGTGGTAGAAGCCCATGTGGAACGGCGCCTGGGAGCTGAACTCGTAGCGCGGGTCGCCGAATGGCTGGGTGCCGAAGCCATAGCGCTGGCCGGCTTCGCCAGGGTTATCGCTGAACAGGTTGATGTCGTGGCCGAAGTCCGGCTCGTCGGCGGCGCTGGCTAGCACATCGATTGCGGGAATCTTCTCGCCAGCCTGCAACTGCACGAAACGCCACTGGTTCCAGCCGGACAGGTTGCGGAATACCAGCACCTGCGCCGGCTGCAGCGCGACATGATTAGGCAGCTCACCACCGGGCGGCGGCTGCACGGCGGTGGCCAGTTTGATCTCGGGGTTCAGCCGCAGCGCCATGAGGAAGGCCTGGCGCAGGTCATCGCGGCCGTCCTCGGTCAGACGCAGATCGTCCGGGCGCGGCGGGTACTGGCGGAAGTGTTCGCGGGCGTAGGCTTCCTGCTCGTCCAGCAGCTTGACCAGGCCGGCGCGCTGCTGGCTGATGAAGCTCTCCAGCGGCTCTACCTCGACCTCCGGCGCCTGAGCGACAGCGGGCAATTGCTGCAGGGCGATGTAGCTGCCCAGGGTGTGATTGGACCAGGCCCAGAGGCTTTGCGGCAGGACCAGCAGGCCGGCCAGCAGGCAGGTGGAAAGTCGCTTCATCGGCTCTTCGCTCTTATTTGACAGTGCAATACAGAAAATTCCGAAGCAGCCTAACAACACAAAGCTGGCTGGGCACTGTCGAAGCTTGCCAGCGGATGTCTCCGATAACGCCACGCCTGACTATCATCAATGGCGCGAACCGCCTCAGCCACTACACTTGCCCGGCATGGAAAGGCACCGCTGCGAAGCGCGTACCGACCACTCGAAATAAGGGCGTCCCCATGCTGCAGTCCGTTTCACCCAAGCAAGACCTGCCCCTCCAGCCCGATCCAGCCGAATCCCGCAGCGGCGTCCTCGCCCCCTTCAGCATCGCCGCGTTCCGCATCATCTGGATCTGCAACCTGTTCGCCAACCTGGGCACCTGGGCGCAATCGGTCGCCGCCGCCTGGGTGGTCACCGAAGCCCACGCCAGCCCGCTGATGGTGGCGATGATCCAGGTCGCCTCGGCGCTGCCGCTGGTGCTGCTGTCGATCATGTCCGGCGTGCTGGCCGACAACCACGACCGCCGCAAGATCATGCTGGTGGGCCTGACCGTGGAACTCTCCGGCGCCGCGCTGGTGACGGTACTGGCGTTCATGGGTTATCTCGACCCGCTGATGCTGATCGTGTCGATCCTCTGGCTGTCGCTGGGCAGCTCGATCACCATCCCCGCCTGGCAGGCGGCGGTGAACGAGCAGGTGCCACCGCGCATGCTCGGCGATGCGGTGCTGCTCAACAGTGTCAACTACAACGTCGCCCGCGCCGTTGGCCCGGCCATCGGCGGTCTGCTGCTATCGGCCACCGGCGCGTCCTGGGTCTTCCTGTTCAACTGCATCTGCTACGCCGCGCTGATCTGGGCGATCTGGCAATGGCGCCGCGACGTGCCCAAGCGCACTCTGCCGCCTGAGCACATATTCGAAGGCGTGATCGCTGCGCTGCGTTTCACCCAGTACTCCAGCGTCACCCGCCTGGTGATGCTGCGCTCGGCAGTCTTCGGCCTGTCGGCAAGCGCCATCTGGGCCCTGCTGCCGCTGCTGGCACACCGCAACCCGGACGGCAGCGCCTCGGTGTATGGCTACATGCTCGGCGCCCTGGGCCTGGGCGCCATCGTCGCCAGCACCGTGGTGAGCAAGGCGCGGCAGTGGCTGGGCAGCAGCCGGCTGATCAGCTTCGCCGCTGCCACGCTCGCCGTGGTCATGCTCATCCTGGGCTGGGTCGACAACCTCTGGGTGATCTTCCCTGCACTGGTATTGGGTGGCGCCTGCTGGATCGCGGCGGTGGCGACCTACAACTCGGCGGTGCAGATTCTGGTACCCGACTGGGTCAAGGCGCGTGCCCTCGCGCTGTACCAGACAGCCATCTACGGCGGGCTGGCGGCGGGTTCTTTCCTCTGGGGCCACTTTGCCGAGACCATGGGTGTGCAGGGCGCGCTGATCGCCGCCGGTTTCCTGCTGCTGATCTCCGTGGCGCTGCTCTACAACTCGCGCCTGCCGGAGCTGAACTCCGCCAGCATCGCCCGCGCACCGGGCGGTGTGCCCGGGCAACCGACCTTCGTGTTCAACCCCGAGCGCGGCTCGGTAATGGTCTCCATCGAGTACCGGATTCCCGCCGAGCGCACGCGCGACTTCGTCCGCGCCGCCAAGCCGTTGCGCCGCCTGCGCCTGCGCAACGGCGCCGAACGCTGGGCGCTATATCGCGACGTGAGCAACCCGGAAATCTGGCAGGAGCTGTTCCTGGTGGACAACTGGATCGGCCACCTGCGCATGCTCGACCGCCTCACCCTGGAGGACAAGACCATCATCGACAACGTCACCAGCCTGCACGACGGCGACGCGCCGCCGGTGATCCGCCACGGCGTGAGCTACGAATCAGGTAGCTACGAAGCGCCACCGGAGACGCTGGGCTAGCCGCTCACAAACAAAAACGCCTCCCGGTCAGGGAGGCGTTGGGGTGACGCGAAAGACTTATTCCGCTGCAGGCTTCTTGCGCTTGAGCGGCGCCAGACCATCCTGGCTCACGACCTTGGACGGGCCGGACTTCGGCTTCGAAGCGGGTTTCTTCTTCGCCGGCGCCTTGCCGCCGGACTTCTTCGCATCGTCCTTTTTCTTCTTGGTGCCGGCGGCCTTACCCGACGCCTTGACCTTCTTCGGCCCCTTGTACGTGCCCTTCAGTTCCTTGATGGTACGCAGCTCGAAGCGCAGCTTGAGGTAGCGCTCGATGCTCGACATCAGGTTCCAGTCACCATGGCCCACCAGCGAGATCGCCGCGCCCGCAGCGCCTGCACGACCGGTACGGCCAATGCGATGCACGTACTCGTCGCCGCGACGCGGGATGTCAAAGTTGATCACCAGGTCCAGACCATCCACGTCCAAACCACGGGCAGCCACGTCAGTGGCGACGAGAATCTTCACCGCGCCCTGCTTGAGGCGCTCGATGGCCAGCTTGCGGTCCTTCTGGTCCTTCTCGCCGTGCAGCACGAAGACCTTGTGGCCGGCGGCGATCAGGCGACCGGTCAGGCGATCCGCGGCAACGCGGGTATTGGTGAAGACGATGGCCTTCTCATAGGTCTCGTTGGCCAGCAGCCACTGCAGCACGGCTTCCTTGTGGCCGACGTCGTCGGTCAGGATCACCTGCTGGCTGACATCCTCGTTCAGCTCGCTGACGCGGTTGAGCTGCAGGACCTCAGGCTCGCGCAGGACCTTCTCGACCATCTCGTGCAGGCCGCTGCCGCTGGTAGCGGAGAACAGCAGGGTCTGGCGCTCGGCGGGGCACTGCGCGGCCAGCTTGAGCACGTCCTCGGAGAAGCCCATGTCGAGCATGCGGTCGGCTTCGTCGAGAATCAGCACTTCGACATCGCCCAGCGGCAGGTTGCCGGCGTTGAACTGCTCGTTCAGGCGCCCCGGGGTGCCGATGATGATTTCCGGGTTCTTGCGCAGGCGCGCGCCCTGCACCTTGAAGTCTTCGCCGCCGGTGATCAGGCAGGCCTTGATGTAGGTGAACTGGGCGAAGCGCTCCACTTCCTTCAGCGTCTGCTGGGCCAGCTCGCGGGTCGGCAGCAGGATCAGCGCGCGGGCGCCACTCTTGGGCTTCTCTTCGCTGAGCAGGCGATGCAGCAACGGCAGCACAAAGGCCGCCGTCTTGCCGCTGCCGGTCTGCGCCGTCACCCGCAGGTCGCGTCCCTCCAGGGCCTTCGGAATGGCCGCGGCCTGGACCGGGGTCGGCTCGGTGAAGGACAACGAATCGAGCGCCTTGAGCAGGCGTTCGTGGAGGGCGAATTGGGAGAACAAGGCAGACCTCGATATCACGTAAAGACCAAATAGCTGCATAGCTTAATGTTTGCCGAGCCGGCGCGCTGGAAATATTGCCGGCGGTCCCTGTGTGAGTCCCATCGCGTCAATAACCCGACAAACGTACCGGCGCCCGGCCAAAGGCGATGCCATGCTTTGATGGGCCTGACAAAAAGGAGAATGTAGGTGCCATCGACTCTCATTTATTACGTGGCCGCCAGCCTTGACGGCTATATCGCCCGTCCTGACGGCAGCGTGGACTGGCTCGAAGGCTACGGCAGCGGCGCCGACGACCACGGCTACAACGCCTTCTACTCCAGCATCGACGGCCTGCTCATGGGCCGCGCCACCTATCTCTTCTGCCTGAAACAGGGCGAATGGCCCTATCCGGACAAGCCCGCGCTGGTCATGACCCGCTCCAACCATCTGCCCAAGGCCGCACCCCAGGTGGAGTTGGAACACTACACACCGGTGGACGCCCTCGCCTCACTGGAGGCGCGCGGCTGCGAGCGCATCTGGCTGGTGGGCGGCGGGAGTCTGGCCGGCAACTTCCTCGCCGGAGGCTTGCTCGACGAGGTGATCGTGAGCATCATTCCGCACCTGCTCGGCGCTGGCATTCCCCTGTTCAGCATCGGGCTCGAGCAACGCCTGCAACTGCTGGAGCAGCGCAGCTTCCCCAGCGGCATCGTGCAGATGCGCTACCAGGTTCTGAAGGAAACGCCCTCGCCATGACCCTCGCCACCATTCGTATCGCCGCCGCCTGCCTGCTGGATGACGCCGGGCGCTTGCTGCTGGTGCGAAAGCGTGGCACCCAGGCCTTCATGCTGCCCGGCGGCAAGCACGAGCCTGGCGAGACGTCGGTCCAGGCCCTGTTGCGCGAACTCGGTGAAGAGCTCGACCTGCATCTGGAGGCTTCTGCGCTGACCCCGCTCGGCCACTTCCACGCTGACGCCGCCAATGAGCCGGACATGCGCGTGGACGCGCAGGTTTTCATCGGCGCCCTGCCCCGCGCCGTCCAGCCCGCCGCCGAGCTGGAAGAACTGGCCTGGATGGACCCGGCCGGCGCCTACCCGCACAACCTCGCGCCACTGCTGCGCGAGCAGGTTCTTCCCGCTCTGCTTGCCCATCTGCACTGATTCGTTCAGCTCAAATACCTGCATTCCGTCGGGTTTTTCCTTAAGAACTCCTTTCGTTCTGGCTTTTCGCCAGCAATTTGCGCGCAGCTGCCTTCTGCGCCGAAACGCCCGGTTTATAGGGCTTCAGGCTATAAGGTCAGGCCGTGACTGATGCGTCAGAGCACATGTCACGCAGCGCCCTGCAAGTCACAAGGGAAAACTCAGAATCGACAGACGGTACGAACTGTCATGAAAAGTCGTTCAGAATGCGTGGAATTTTTGAGCGGACCAAAGGAAACCACGCCGACAACAATGGCGATCCAGCGGAGTCTGGGCGATATCAACCAGCAAGAAGACATGCCGAATGCGAAGTACCCTTTTGACATGCCTTTCCATAGGCTTGGCGACTTTTTTAGCCGCCACTGAGGCAACCGCCTCCTCCAAGATCACGCGCACTTTTCAACCGGCACCGGTTGATCTCCGTGTCCCGGTCCAGGGCAGCGCCCTGCTGACCTTCAACGCCAAGCCGGTCAAGCAGACCAAGACCGAGGCGCACCAGGTTACCCAGCGTGCCTACAGCATGATCGGTACGCCTTACCGCTGGGGCGGCACTTCGCCCAAGCGTGGCTTCGATTGCAGCGGCCTGGTGAACTACGTGTTCCAGAACGTCGACGAGGTCGACCTGCCGCGCACCGCGCAGCAGATGTACAGCATGCGCGGCAACTCGAAAGTGGCGCGTGGTGACCTGCAGCCCGGCGACCTGGTGTTCTTCCGCATCCACAATCGCCGCAATGTCGACCACGTTGGCATCTACGTCGGCGACAACCAGTTCGTCCACGCGCCGCGCCGCGGCCAGAAGGTCCGCGTCTCCGACCTCGGCGGCGACTACTGGAAGAAGCACTACACCGCTGCCCGCCGCATCCTGCCGGAAACCCTGGCCAAGGCTGACGTCGGCGGTCGCTACGACTGATACTGAGCGCTCTCCCCTTGCGGGAGAGCGCCTGCCCCTCATCTACAAGCCGCGACGCGCCTGCCGGCGCAACAGTCGCGCGCTATCCCAACCGGTCAGCAGTACAGCGATCCAGATCGGCCCGTAGGTCCAGATCTGCGCCGGGTTGAACGCCTCGCCCAGGAACAGCACGGCTATGGCGAATAGCAGCACCGGTTCGACGTAACTCAGAATCCCGAACAGTCCCATGGGCAACAGCCGGCTCGCCGCCATCATCGCGCCAAAAGCCAGCGCACTGATCAGGCCCAGCAGCGGCAGCAACGCCCACAGGCGCGGCACTTCCTCGAGCACCCTGCCGCTATCGGTTATCCACAGGGCCGCCAGGGCGAACGGCAGCAGCACGATCATCTCGAAGACGAAGCCCGACAGCGAATCCACCGCCATCTTGCGTCGCAGCATGAAGTACGGCGGATAGCCCAGCGCGGTGATCAGGGTGAACCAGGAGAACGCGCGGGTCAGCCACAGTTCGTGCAGCACGCCAGCCAGCGCGAAAGCGACGGCGATACCCTGCAGAGTGGTCAGTCGCTCGCCATAGAACACTCGGCCACACAGCACCATGGTCAGCGGCAGCAGGAAGTAGCCCAGCGATAGCTCCAGTGTGCGTCCGACCATGGGCGCCCAGATGAACACGCCCCACTGGATCAGCATCATCGCCGCCGTCAGCGGGAAGCACGCCAGCAGCCATGGCTCGCGCAGCAGCCTCCGCCCCGCATCGCGCAGCACGCCGCCCTGACGGGTGAAGAGCACCAGCAGCAGGACCATGGGAATCGACCAGACCACCCGGTGGGCAATCACCTGGATGCTGGTCAGTGGCTCCAGCGAATGGATGTAACCCGGCAGGGTCACGAACAGCACGGAAGACGCCAGGGAAAGCGCTACGCCCCGTCCGGAGATGTTCATGCGCAGCGCTCCTTCTGACGGCGCAGGCCGAAACGGTTGACGCTCAAAGACGCCACGATCACCGCACCACCCAGCGCCAGCCGCGGCAGGTCGGCGGCCTCGTTCCAGATCAGCAGGTTGATCAGCAGGCCCACCGGCACGTGCAGGTTGTTCATCACCGCCAGGGTGCCCGCATCCACCATTGTGCCGCCTTTGTTCCACCAGAACTGACCCAGCGCGGTGGCCAGCAGGCCCATCCACACCAGCACGCCCCATTGCAGGTCGGTGGTCGGCAGCTTCTGGGGATTGCCGAACAGCAGCCAGCCGGGCAGCGCAATCAGCAGCGCACCGACGAAAAAGTAGCCGAAGCGGCGAAATTGCGGGATATCCGAGGGATAACGCTGCACCAGGTGCTTGTAGAACACCTGCCCGGCCGCGAAGGTCGCATTGGCCAACTGCAGCAGCAGGAAGCCCTGGATGTAATCGCCACTGACGCCGTCATAACGAATGATCCCGGCACCCAGCACCGCCACGGCGGCAGCCAACAGCGCCCAGGCGTTAAAGCGGCGGTTCAGCGCGTCATCGATGAGCGCGACGTGCAGCGGCGTCAGCACAGTGAACAACAGCACTTCCGGCACCGTCAGCACGCGGAAGCTCTGGTAGAGACAGACGTAGGTAATGCCGAACTGCAGCGCGCCTGCCAGCATCACGCCAGCGATAAAGCGCGGCTCGACGCCGCGCCAGCGGGTCAGCGGCAGGAACACCAGGCCGGCCAGCACCACGCGGGTCAACACGGCGAAATAGCTGTCGACCTGCCCGGCGAGATATTCGCCAATCAGGCTGAAGGAGAACGCCCAGAGGACGGTGACGAAAAGCAGATATGGCATGGAGATAGCGACCGGAACGGGGCGGGCACCATAGCGCCAGTCTCGGCTTGGAGAAAGCGCTGCGCGCCCGCGCCAGCGATAGGCAGAAACGAAAAAGGGCGACCGAAGTCGCCCTTTTCCTTGGATGGTGAATCAGGGATTAGCCCTGGTTCTCCATCTGAGCACGGATCAGATCACCGATGGTGGTCGGACCAGTAGCTTCTACGTCTTGCTTGTGACGCAGTTCTTTCATCGCATCTTTCTCGTCATCAACGTCTTTCGACTTGATGGAGAGGGAGATAACGCGGCTCTTACGGTCGATGCTGATGATCTTGGCTTCGACTTCTTCGCCTTCTTTCAGAACGTTGCGAGCGTCTTCAACGCGGTCACGGCTGATTTCGGAGGCTTTCAGGATGCCTTCGATTTCGCCGCCCAGGCTGATGACAGCGCCTTTGGCGTCAACTTCTTTCACGGTACCGCGAACGATGGTGCCTTTCTCGTTGAGCGATGCGTAGTTGGAGAACGGATCGTCTTCCAGCTGCTTGATGCCCAGGGAGATGCGCTCACGCTCCGGATCAACGGAGAGGATGACGGTTTCCAGCTCGTCGCCCTTCTTGAAGCGGCGAACGGCTTCTTCGCCAACTTCGTTCCAGGAGATGTCGGACAGGTGAACCAGACCGTCGATGCCGCCTTCCAGGCCGATGAAGATACCGAAATCGGTGATCGACTTGATGGTGCCGGAGATCTTGTCGCCCTTGTTGAAGCGGCTGGAGAAGTCTTCCCACGGGTTGGACTTGCACTGCTTGATGCCCAGGGAGATACGACGACGCTCTTCGTCGATGTCCAGAACCTGAACTTCCACTTCGTCGCCAACCTGAACGACTTTCGACGGGTGGATGTTCTTGTTGGTCCAGTCCATTTCGGAGACGTGTACCAGGCCTTCCACGCCCTCTTCCAGCTCGGCGAAGCAGCCGTAGTCGGTGAGGTTGGTGACGCGCGCGGTAACGCGGGTGCCTTCCGGGTAACGGGCTTTGATGGCAACCCATGGGTCTTCGCCCAGTTGCTTCAGGCCCAGGGATACGCGGTTGCGCTCGCGGTCGAACTTCAGAACCTTGACATCGATCTCGTCGCCAACGTTGACGATTTCCGACGGATGCTTGATACGCTTCCAGGCCATGTCGGTGATGTGCAGCAGACCATCGACGCCGCCCAGGTCAACGAACGCACCGTAGTCGGTGAGGTTCTTGACGATACCTTTGACCTGCTGGCCTTCCTGCAGGGATTCCAGCAGAGCTTCGCGCTCGGCGCTGTTCTCGGCTTCCAGCACGCTGCGGCGGGAAACGACAACGTTGTTGCGCTTCTGGTCCAGCTTGATGACCTTGAACTCGAGCTCTTTGCCTTCCAGGTGAGTGGTGTCACGCACCGGACGCACGTCGACCAGCGAACCCGGCAGGAACGCGCGGATGCCGTTGACGTCGACGGTGAAGCCACCCTTGACCTTGCCGTTGATAACGCCTTTGACCACTTCGTCGGCAGAGAAAGCAGCTTCCAGAACGATCCAGCTCTCGGCACGCTTGGCTTTTTCGCGGGACAGCTTGGTTTCACCAAAGCCGTCTTCTACCGCGTCCAGCGCAACGTGGACTTCGTCACCCACATTGATGGTCAGCTCGCCCTGTTCGTTGTAGAACTGCTCGACCGGGATGACGCCCTCGGATTTCAGACCGGCATGGACGGTGACCCAGTCACCATCGATGTCGACCACGATGCCGGTGATGATTGCACCCGGCTGCATGTCGAGGGATTTAAGACTTTCTTCAAAGAGTTCTGCGAAGCTTTCGCTCATGTCTATACCTGTAGTCAAAGGCTTGTAAGCCCGATTCCGCGCCACCAGCGAACACGGTCAAGTGATGAAAAAGAAGCCAGCAGGATCAAGACTGGTATCCTGCCGGCCCCCTGTTGCACCCGCCGAAACGGATGCTCCACATTCAGATTTTGAGGGAACGCTTCGCTCCGTAGACGCGAAACCCTCCCGATATAAGGTCTGGAATGGTAGCAATGGATGCGCATTGCGTCAATCAGCACCCCGGCCTCCGACGCCCTTCGCGATTCCAACCTCACTCCTGTATTTTCGCCCAGCCTCGGAAGATGAGGGAGCCGCCTGTCAGATGCATCCTCAGGACCGCCCCACCCCAAAAGAAAAATCCCCGACATAGCCGGGGATCGTCGTTTACCGATCGATTAGTCAGCCAGCCCCAGTCGGGCCACTTCGGCGAGGATGCTCTCTACCACTTCGTCGATGCTCATCGAAGTGGAATCCACCAGGATTGCACCCTCGGCGGGCTTGAGCGGAGCGACGGCACGCTGGCTGTCGCGCTCGTCGCGGGCGCTGATTTCCTCGGCCAACTGCGCCTGGTCACTGTCGATGCCCTTGCCCTTGAGCTGCAGATAGCGGCGACGGGCGCGTTCATCGGCCGAAGCGGTGAGGAATATCTTCAGCGGGGCGCTGGGGAAGACGACGGTACCCATGTCACGGCCATCGGCCACCAGGCCGGGGGCTTCGAGAAAGGCGCGCTGGCGCTGCAGCAGGGCATCGCGTACCGCCGGCAGTGCAGCGACTTGCGAGGCGCCTGCGCCGACCTGCTCGGTGCGGATGGTATCGGTGACATCTTCGCCTTCGAGGATGATGTGCTGGCCCTGGCCGCCCTTGGCATGGGTGAACTGCACGTCCAGGTGAGCGGCCAGGACCTTGAGGGCTTCCTCGTTGGTCAGGTCGATGCCGTGGTTACCGGCGGCGAACGCCAGCAGGCGATACAGCGCACCGGAGTCCAGCAGGTTCCAGCCCAGACGCTTGGCCAACAGACCGGCGACGGTGCCCTTGCCCGAGCCGCTGGGGCCGTCGATGGCGACTACCGGCCATTCGCCGTTCATCAGTTCTTCTCCTCAGCGACGCGGATGCCCGCGCCGGACGCCAGCCCGAGGAAGTTCGGGAAGGAAGTCGCGACGTTGGCGCAGTCGTGGATACGGATCGGCGCACCTGCACGCAGGGAAGCCACGCTGAAGGACATGGCGATACGGTGGTCGCCGTGGCTCCAGACCTCACCGCCGCCGTAGCTGCCGCCGTCGATGATGATGCCGTCCGGGGTCGGCTCGCACTTCACGCCCAGGGCCAGCAGGCCGTCAGCCATGACCTGGATACGGTCGGACTCTTTCACCCGCAGCTCCTCTGCACCGCGCAGGACTGTGCGGCCGGAGGCGTTGGCGGCAGCGACGAAGAGCACCGGGAACTCGTCGATAGCCAGCGGCACGAGGTCCTCGGGGATGTCGATGCCTTTCAGCTGGGCCGAGCGCACGCGGATGTCGGCGACCGGCTCGCCGCCCACTTCACGCTGGTTTTCCAGGGTGATGTCGGCGCCCATGAGCTTGAGGATGTCGATGACGCCGGTGCGGGTCGGGTTGATGCCGACGTGCTCCAGGGTCAGGTCGGAACCTTCGGCGATGCTCGCGGCGACCAGGAAGAAGGCGGCGGAGGAAATGTCAGCCGGGACTTCGATGGACGTGGCGGTGAGCTTGTGGCCGGACTCGACTCGGGCAGTGGCGCCTTCGACGTCGACCGGATAGCCGAAGCCGCGCAGCATGCGCTCGGTGTGGTCACGGGTCGGGGCCGGCTCGGTGGTGGAGGTTTCACCAGCGGCGTAGAGGCCGGCGAGCAGCAGGCAGGACTTCACCTGGGCGCTGGCCATGGGCATGTCGTAGTGCATACCGGTGAGTTTCTGGCCACCACGGATGGTCAGCGGCGGACGGCCTTCGGGGCCGGTCTCGATCACCGCGCCCATCTCGCGCAACGGCTTGGCGACGCGGTTCATCGGGCGCTTGGACAGCGAGGCGTCGCCGGTGAGGGTAGTGTCGAACGGCTGGGCGGCGAGCAGGCCGCTGAGCAGGCGCATGGAGGTGCCGGAGTTGCCCAGGTAGATCGGGCCGGGCGGGGTCTTCAGGCCGTGCAGGCCGACGCCGTGAACGGTCACGCGACCGTGGTGCGGGCCTTCGATGACCACGCCCATGTCGCGGAACGCCTGGATGGTGGCGAGGGCATCTTCACCCTCGAGGAAACCTTGCACCTCGGTCGTGCCTTCGGCCAAGGAGCCGAGCATGATCGAGCGGTGGGAAATGGACTTGTCGCCCGGTACGCGAACACGTCCGGAGAGGCGGCCACCCGGCTGGGCCAGGAAAATCAGGTCATTGTTGTGCATGGCGTCCACATAGGCCCGGCGGGCCAGGATTTTGCTGAAATGCTCGCGGGCAACCCGGGCGCGGGTGAAGACGCCCATCAATTGTTGCCCGTCCCCTTGATCGACGGCCTCGCGCAAGTCGTCGAGATCGTCACGGAATACATCGAGGATGCGCAGCACCGCCTCGCGGTTGGCGAGGAAGATGTCGTGCCACATCACCGGGTCGCTGCCGGCGATCCGCGTAAAGTCGCGGAAGCCACCGGCGGCATAGCGGAAGATTTCCAGATTCTCGCTGCGTTTGGCCAGCGAGTCGACCAGCGTGAAGGCCAGCAGGTGCGGCAGGTGGCTGGTCGCCGCGAGGACTTCATCGTGGTGTTCGACGGCCATCTGCTCGACATCTGCACCCAGCTCGCGCCAGAGGCTCTCGACGCACTGGATCGCGTCCGCGTCGGCATTATCCAGCGGCGTGAGGATGACTTTATGACGGCGGAACAATTTCGCGTTGGCCGCCTCCACCCCGCTCTGCTCGGAGCCGGCAATGGGATGACCGGGAATGAAGCGCGCCGGCATGCCGCCGAACACGGCTTTCGCCGCACGCACCACATTGCCCTTGGCGCTGCCGACGTCGGTGAGGATGGCGTTGCCGATGTCCAGCGTGGCGAGTTCGCCGAGGACTTTCTCCATGGCCAGGATCGGCACGGCGAGCTGGATCACGTCGGCCTCGCGACAGCCGGCGGCGAGGGTCTCCTCGCAGCGGTCGACCACGCCCAGCTTCACCGCCAGATCACGGGTCTGCGGATCGCGGTCGACGCCGACCACTTCCTCGAACAGGCCCTTCTCGCGGATACCCTTGGCGAAGGAGCCGCCGATCAGGCCGAGCCCCACCACCACCAGGCGTTTGCGCTGAACAACATCAGGCACGGGCGAGCACCTTGGCCAGCGCCTCGAGGAAGCGCGCGTTCTCGCTCGGCAGGCCGATGGAGATGCGCAGGTGCTGCGGCATACCGTAACCGCCGACCGGGCGGACGATCACGCCCTCGGCGAGCAGGGCCTGGTAGACCGGTCCGGCGTCGCGCTGGAGATCCACGGCGATGAAGTTGCCCTTGGAGGGAATCCACTGCAGGTCCAGTGCGCGCAGACCGCTTTCCAGCTGGGCCATGCCTTCGTCGTTGATGCGCTTGCCTTCGGCCAGGTAATCGGCGTCATCCACCGCGGCACAGGCAGCTGCCAGGGCCAGGCTGTTGACGTTGAACGGCTGGCGTACGCGGTTGAGCACGTCGGCAACCTGCGCCGAGGAGATCGCGTAGCCGACCCGCAGCGACGCCAGGCCATAGGCCTTGGAGAAGGTGCGCGAGACCAGCAGGTTCGGGTAGCGGGCCAGGTATTTCAGGCCGTCCGGCAGCTCTTCGCCTTCGGCGTACTCGATGTACGCCTCGTCGAGCACCACCAGAACGCTTTCTGGGACTTGCGACAGGAAGTGCTCCAGCGCGTCCGGGCCGAACCAGGTGCCGGTGGGGTTGTTCGGGTTGGCAATGAAGACCACGCGAGTGTTGGCGTCGATGGCCGCCAGCATGGCTTCCAGGTCATGTCCCCAGTCCTTGGCCGGCACGACCTTGCCCTGGGCGCCGACGGCCTGGGTAGAGATCGGGTAGACGGCAAAGGCGTACTGGCTGAACACGGCGTTCAGGCCGGGCGCCAGGTAGGCGCGAGCAACCAGGTCGAGAATGTCGTTGGAGCCGTTGCCCAGGGTGACCTGCGCGGTCTCGACGCTACAGCGGGCGGCCAGGCGGCTCTTCAGCTCGAAGCCGTTGCCGTCGGGGTAACGGGTCAGTTCGGCCAGTTCGGCGCGGATGGCATCAAGGACCTTAGGGCTCGGGCCCAGCGGGTTCTCGTTGCTGGCCAGCTTGACGATGCCGGCGGGATCGAGCTTCAGCTCGCGGGCCAGTTCATCGACCGGCTTGCCGGGCACGTAGGGGGACAGCTTCTGCACGCCCGGCTGGGCCAGGGCAAGGAAATCACACGACATCGCTAAAAGCCTCAAGCTATGGGCCGCAAGCCATCAACCATCCACCGGCGTACCGGCGTCTTGCGGCCCTGGCTTGCGGCTCGCGGATTCAGAGAACCGCTTTGGGGTACGAGCCCAGCACCTTCAGGGCAACGGCTTCGCTGTTGATCTTTTCCAGCACATCCTTGATCAGCGGGTCCTTGTAGTGGCCGACGAAGTCGATGAAGAACACGTAGGTCCACTTGCCGCTGCGCGACGGACGGGTCTCGATGCGGGTCAGGTCGATGCCGTTGGTGTGGAACGGCACGAGCAGCTCGTGCAGCGCGCCGGGCTTGTTGCGCATGGAGACGATAATGGAAGTCTTGTCGTCGCCGGTGGGCGGCACTTCCTGGTTGCCGATCATGAGGAAGCGCGTGGAGTTGTCCGGGCGGTCCTCGATCTTCTCATGCAGCTTGTCCAGGCCGTACAGGCTGGCCGCCATGTCGCCGGCAATCGCCGCACTGTTCCACTCGCTCTTCACCCGCTTGGCGGCGTCGGCGTTGCTGGAAACCGCCACGCGCTCGACGTTCGGGTAGTGCGCGTCCAGCCATTTGCGGCACTGGGCCAGGGACTGGGCGTGGGAGTAAATGCGGGTGATGTTGTTGGTCTTGGTGTTCTCGCCCACCAGCAGGTGGTGGTGGATACGCAGCTCCACCTCGCCGCAGATCACCAGGTCGTGCTCGAGGAAGCTGTCGAGGGTGTGGTTGACCGCCCCCTCGGTGGAGTTCTCCACCGGCACCACGCCGAAGTTCACCGCACCGGCGGCGACTTCGCGAAACACTTCGTCGATGGCCGCCATCGGCGTGCTGATCACCGCGTGGCCGAAGTGCTTGAGCGCCGCGGCCTGGGTAAAGGTGCCTTCCGGGCCGAGGTAGGCCACTTTCAGCGGCTGCTCCAGGGCCAGGCAGGAGGACATGATCTCGCGGAACAGACGAGCGACTTCCTCGTTGTCCAGCGGGCCCTTGTTCAGCTCCATGATGTGCTTGAGCACCCAGGCCTCTCGCTCGGGCCGGTAGAACACCGGCTTCTCGCCTTCGGGCAGGGAGGCCAACTTCACGCGCGCCACGTCGGTGGCGCAGCGGGCGCGTTCGCTGATCAGCTCGAGGATCTTTTCGTCGAGGCTGTCGATGCGTACGCGCAAAGCCTTGAGCTGGTCAGCGTCGCTCATCAGCCGTGCTCCTTCTCGAACTCGGCCATGTAGCCGACCAGGGCTTCGATGGCGTCCAGGCCCAGAGCGTTATAGATGGAGGCACGCATGCCGCCCACCGAACGGTGGCCCTTCAGGTTGAGCAGGCCACGTGCGTCGGCGCCGTCGAGGAAGGCCTTGTCGAGCTTCTCGTCAGCCAAGCGGAACGGTACGTTCATCCAGGAGCGAGCGCTGGGTTGGATCGGGTTGGTGTAGAAGTCGCTGCTATCGATGAAGCCGTACAGCATGTCCTTCTTCGCGCGGTTGCGCTGCTCCATGGCGTCGACGCCGCCCTGCTCCTTCAGCCACTGGAACACCAGGCCGGAGAGGTACCAGGAGTAGGTGGCGGGCGTGTTGTACATGGAGCCGTTATCGGCGGCGACCTTGTAGTTGAGCATGGTCGGGCAGATGCTGCGGGCACGGCCCAGCAGGTCTTCGCGAACGATGACGACCACAAGGCCGGACGGGCCGATGTTCTTCTGCGCGCCGGCGTAGATCAGGCCGAACTTCGACACATCGGTCGGGCGGGAAAGGATGTCCGAGGACATGTCCACCACCAGCGGGACGTCACCGACTTCCGGAATCCAGTCGAACTCCAGGCCACCGATGGTCTCGTTGGACGCGTAGTGCAGGTAGGCCGCGTCCTTGGTCAGGTTCCACTCGTTCTGACCAGGGATGGCGAAGTAGTCGTACTTGGATGCGCTGGCAGCGACATTGACGTTGCCGTAGCGACGAGCCTCTTCGATGGCCTTCTTCGACCAGATACCGGTTTCCACGTAGTCCGCCACGCCGTCTTCGGGCAGCAGGTTCAGCGGAATCTCGGCAAACTGCTGGCTGGCGCCGCCCTGCAGGAACAGCACCTTGTAGTTCGACGGCACGCCCATCAGGTCGCGCAGGTCCTGTTCGGCCTTCTCGGCGATGGCCACGTAGTCGTCGCTACGATGGCTCATCTCCATGACCGACAGGCCCTTGCCCTGCCAATCCAGCAGTTCGGCGCGGGCGCGCTCCAGCACCTCGGTGGGAAGCGCCGCGGGACCGGCGCAGAAGTTAAAGGCTCGCTTGCTCACATCCACTCTCGCTATCAGTCTTCGCTGGCTTGCGGGGCTTCTTCAGCCGCGGCTTCGCCTGCTTCTTGGTTCTCGTCCAGTACTTCACCGTCGACGATCTCGCCTTCGATCGCTTCGCCGTCGATCTCGTCGTCTTCAACAACGGTAGGCTCCTGCACCCGCTCCAGGCCCACGACGGTCTCGTCGGCAGCCAGCTTGATGAGGATCACGCCCTGGGTGTTACGGCCAGCGCCGCGGACTTCGTCGACACGGGTACGCACCAGGGTGCCCTGGTCGGAGATCAGCATGATCTCCTCGCCGTCCAGCACCTGCACGGCGCCTACCAGGTTGCCGTTACGTTCGTTGATCACCATGGCGATGACGCCCTGGCCACCACGGCCGCGGCGCGGATAGTCGGCCAGCGGGGTGCGCTTGCCATAACCACGTTCGGAGGCGCTGAGAATCTGCGCTTCGCGGGATTCGGGGATCAGCATGGAAATGATGCGCTGACCTTCGACCAGGCGCATGCCGCGCACACCACGGGCGTTACGACCCATGATGCGCACCTTGCTTTCCTTGAAGCGGATCACCTTGCCGGCGTTGGAGAACATCATCACGTCCTTCGAACCGTCGGTGATGGCGGCGGCGATCAGCGAGTCGCCCTCTTCCAGCTTCAGCGCGATCAGGCCGTTGGAGCGCGGCTTGGTGAACTGGATCAACGGGGTCTTCTTCACGGTGCCTTTCATGGTGGCCATGAAGATGTAGGCGCCGGTCGGCTCGTCCTGGCTGAAGTCAGCATCGTCGCCCTCTTCACCCTCTTCGGCTTCCACCACTTCGGCGACCTGCTCGGCAACCACGTCGTCGTCATCGCCTTCTTCACCGGCAAACTGGGCACGCACGGCTTCGAGGTCGATCTGCAGCATCGCGGTGATGCGCTCGCCTTCGTCCAGCGGCAGCAGGTTCACCAGCGGACGGCCACGGGCAGTACGCGAGGCTTCCGGAATCTCGAAGGTGCGCAGCCAGTAAACCTTGCCCTTGCTGGAGAACAGCAGGAGGGTGGCATGGCTGTTGGCGACCAGAAGGTGCTCGATATAGTCCTCGTCCTTCACGCCACTGGCGGACTTGCCCTTGCCACCGCGACGCTGGGCCTCGTAGGCGGCCAGCGGCTGGGACTTGGCGTAGCCGCCGTGGGAGATGGTCACCACGCGCTCTTCTTCGGTGATCAGGTCGGCGATGGTCAGGTCCATCTGCGACGCGACGATCTCGGTACGGCGGGCATCGCCGAACTCGGCCTTGACCTTCTCCAGTTCCTCGCGGATGACTTCCATCAGGCGCTCGGGGTTGGTCAGGATGCGGATCAGCTCGCCGATCAGGGTGAGGATTTCCTGGTACTCGGACAGGAGCTTCTCGTGCTCCAGGCCGGTCAGGCGGTGCAGGCGCAGTTCCAGAATGGCCTGGGCCTGTTCCGGCGACAGGTAGTACTTGCCTTCGCGCAGACCATACTGCTCGTCCAGGTCTTCCGGACGGCAGGAGTCGGCACCGGCGCGCTCGACCATGGCTTCCACGGCGCTGGATTCCCAGGCGGTGGCGATCAGGCGCTCCTTGGCCTCGGCCGGAGTCGGCGAGGTCTTGATCAGCTCGATCACCGGGTCGATGTTCGACAGGGCGACGGCCTGGCCTTCGAGGATGTGGCCGCGCTCGCGAGCCTTGCGCAGCTCGTAGACGGTGCGGCGGGTCACCACTTCACGGCGGTGACGGATGAAGACCTCAAGCATGTCCTTGAGGTTCATCGTACGCGGCTGGCCGTCAACCAGGGCCACCACGTTGATGCCGAAGACGCTCTGCAACTGGGTCTGGGCGTAGAGGTTGTTCAGCACGACCTCGCCCACTTCGCCGCGGCGCAGCTCGATGACCACGCGCATGCCGTCCTTGTCGGACTCGTCGCGCAGCTCGGTGATGCCTTCGATCTTCTTCTCTTTCACCAGCTCGGCGATCTTCTCGATCAGGCGGGCCTTGTTCAGCTGGTAGGGCAGCTCGGTGATGATGATCTGCTGGCGATTGCCGCCCTTCTCCATGTCCTCGATGGTGGCGCGGGCACGGATATAAATGCGGCCACGACCGGTGCGATAGGCTTCGATGATGCCCGCACGGCCGTTGATGATGCCCGCAGTCGGGAAGTCCGGACCGGGGATGTACTGCATCAGGTCATCGATGGACAGCTCGGGGTTGTCCATCAGCGCCAGGCAGCCGTCGATCACCTCGGTGAGGTTGTGCGGCGGGATGTTGGTCGCCATGCCCACGGCGATACCGCTGGAACCGTTGACCAGCAGGTTCGGGATCTTGGTCGGCATGACCGCCGGGATCTGCTCGGTGCCGTCGTAGTTGGGCACCCAGTCGACGGTTTCCTTGTCCAGGTCCGCCAGCAGCTCATGGGCCAGCTTGGACATGCGCACTTCGGTGTATCGCATGGCCGCGGCGTTGTCGCCGTCCACCGAACCGAAGTTGCCCTGGCCGTCGACCAGCATGTAGCGCAGCGAGAAGGGCTGGGCCATGCGGACGATGGTGTCGTACACCGCGGTGTCGCCGTGCGGGTGGTACTTACCGATCACGTCACCGACGACACGGGCGGACTTCTTGTAGGGCTTGTTCCAGTCGTTGCCCAGTTCGCTCATGGCGTACAGGACGCGGCGGTGCACGGGCTTCAAGCCATCGCGTGCATCGGGCAGGGCACGACCGACGATCACGCTCATGGCGTAATCGAGGTAGGACTGTCGGAGTTCGTCTTCGATGTTGACCGGGAGGATTTCTTTGGCCAGTTCGCCCATGAGAAGCCTGGTTCCTTTTTCAAATGGGTCTCCGTCATGCCCGTCCTGGGCCTGGCGGAGCGCGGTGCGCCATCAAAGCGCCACCGACTCTCTACAAATCAACGACTTGGCCGTTGATCCGCGATGCTGTGGGGGCCGTAAAAATGCCCCATCAAGAACCGTCGGAGCTTACCACAAGCCAGGGTCAAACCCTACCCTCGCCCAAGCCCCTCGATGAATTGCCGCAGGCCCCGTCAATGCAGGCGCTTGCGGCTCATCAGTTGGGCCATCCGCTCGGCGTCCGGACGCTCGACAACACCGCGCTCGGTCACGATGGCATCGATCAGGTCGGCAGGAGTCACATCGAACACCGGATTGAAGGTCTCGACGTCAGCGGCAATGCGTTTGCCGCCAATTTCCAGGAGTTCGCGACCGTCGCGCTCCTCGATCGGGATGTCCTCGCCGCTTTCCAGACCCATGTCGATGGTCGAACTGGGCGCTACCACCATGAAGCGCACACCGTGGTGCATGGCGGTGACAGCGAGCTGATAAGTGCCGATCTTGTTGGCAACGTCGCCGTTCGCAGTGATGCGATCTGCACCCACGATGACCCAGGTAATGCTTTCGGTCTTCATCAAGTGCGCGGCAGCCGCATCCACATTGAGAGTGACCGGAACGCCCTCGTTGGCCAGCTCCCACGCGGTCAGACGGGCGCCCTGCAACCAGGGACGGGTCTCGTCGGCATACACGCGCTCGATCAGCCCTTCCAGGTGCGCTGCACGCAACACGCCCAGCGCAGTGCCGAAGCCGCCGGTGGCCAGGGCGCCGGTGTTGCAGTGGGTGAGGATCTTCTGCGGGCCGCCGTGGTGCTTGCGAATCAGGTCCACCCCCAACTGGGCCATGGTCAGGTTCGCCTCGCGGTCGCTTTCATGGATCGCCACGGCCTCGGCCTCCATCAGCGGCAGCGGGTCTTCACCCGGTTTCAGACGCTCCAGGCGATCGCGCATGCGGTTCAGCGCCCAGAACAGGTTGACCGCGGTCGGCCGCGACTCGGCCAGCACGCTGAAGTCCTGTTCCAGCGCCGCGCGCCAATCGCCACCGGCGGCCACGCGGGCGCGCAGGCCCAGCACCAGCCCGTAGGCGGCGGCGATACCGATGGCCGGCGCACCGCGCACCACCATCTGGCGGATGGCATCGGCTACGCCTTCGGCAGTCTCGTAGGACAGCCAGGTTTCTTCCAGCGGCAGCAGGCGCTGGTCCAGCAGTCGGAGTGTGCCCTTGCGCCAATCAATGGCCGTGACCCGTTCGGCCGCCAACAGTCGCTCACGCATGGAACACCTCTTCAATTCGAATGGAATCGCGGGCCCAACCCGGCCCCCTGGACATTGCCCCGCCCAGGCGGGGAAAACGGCCGAGTATACCGAGCCTGCGGCGGTGGCGCTCGGCTATACTCCGGCCCTTTATCAACGCGCCCAGGATGCGCTTCATGCCCACCGCCAAAGTCCCGCTCGACCTGCTGCTCTTCCCCACCTGGATCGTCCCCGTGGAACCCGCCGGCATCGTCCTGCGTGACCACGGCCTGGGCATCCGCGACGGACGCATTGCCCTGCTCGCACCGCGCGCCGAAGCACTACGCCATCCGGCGACGGAAACCCGCGAGCTGCCGGGCATGCTGCTCTCCCCCGGCCTGATCAACGCCCACGGCCACGCGGCGATGAGCCTGTTCCGCGGCCTGGCGGACGATCTCGCGCTGATGACCTGGCTGCAGGAGCACATCTGGCCAGCAGAGGCCAAGTGGGTCGGTGAGGACTTCGTCCGCGACGGCACGGAGCTGGCCATCGCCGAGCAGCTCAAGGGCGGCATCATCTGCTTCTCGGACATGTACTTCTTCCCGCAGGTCGCCTGCGAGGTAGTACACAAGGCCGGCGTTCGCGCACAGATCAGCGTGCCGGTGCTGGACTTCCCGGTGCCCGGCGCGCGCGATGCCGACGAGGCGATTCGCCAGGGCCTGGCGCTGCGCGACGACCTCAAGCACCACCCGCGCATCAAGGTGGCCTTTGGCCCGCACGCGCCGTACACGGTCAGCGACGACAAGCTGGAAAACATCCTGATGCTTGCCGAGGAACTGGACGCCGGCATTCATATGCACGTCCACGAGACCGCCTTCGAGGTCCAGCAGGCCGTGGAAAAGCATGGCGAGCGCCCGCTGGCTCGCCTGCACCGCCTGGGCCTGCTCGGCCCGCGCTTCCAGGCCGTGCACATGACCCAGGTGAATGAGGAAGACCTGGCCATGCTGGTGGAGACCAATAGCTCGGTGGTGCACTGCCCCGAGTCCAACCTCAAGCTGGCCAGCGGTTTCTGCCCGGTGGAGCGACTGTGGCAGGCCGGCGTCAACGTCGCCATCGGCACCGACGGCGCCGCCAGCAACAATGACCTGGACCTGCTCGGGGAAACTCGCACCGCCGCCCTGCTGGCCAAGGCCGTGGCCGGCCAGGCCACCGCACTGGACGCCCATCGCGCCCTGCGCATGGCCACCCTCAACGGCGCCCGCGCCCTGGGCATGGAGCAGGAAACCGGCAGCCTGGAACTGGGCAAGTCTGCCGATATCACCGCCTTCGACCTCTCGGGCCTCGCCCAGCAGCCGGTGTACGAGCCGGTCTCCCAGCTCATCTATGCCAGCGGCCGCGACTGCGTGCGTCACGTCTGGGTCGGCGGCAAGCAACTGCTCGAAGACGGCAAGCTCACCCGCCTGGACGAAGAGCGCCTGATCGCCGTGGCCAGCGAGTGGGGCCAAAAGATCGCTGGCGTCCGATAGCCTACAGAGCCTGAAAGCCCCCTCTCCCCGAAGGGAGAGGGGGCTGTTCGGCGCTAATCGAGAATATGGGGTGTCCCTGATACACCAGGAAGAACACCCAACCTGAACATCACAGAGGACAACTCCCTCTCCCTTCGGAGCGGGGCGCGCAGCCAGGGCTGGGGAGAGGGTAACGCCTGGTGCCGATACCCCCACCGCCACGGCAAACCCCATTAAGTTCGCGCCGCTGCGACAATCTGTCATGCCGCGCCCCATCCATTCCACGAAGCTGGCATCATAGTCAGTCTTCGTTTCCAGCTTTTTGATCAATAGGGACCCCATGAGCAACGTCGACCACGCCGAGATCGCCAAATTCGAGGCCCTCGCCCACCGCTGGTGGGACCGCGAAAGCGAGTTCAAGCCCCTGCACGACATCAACCCGCTGCGGGTCAACTGGATCGACGAGCGCGTCAGCCTCGCCGGCAAGAAGGTGCTCGACGTCGGCTGCGGCGGCGGAATCCTCAGCGAAGCCATGGCCCAGCGCGGCGCCACCGTCACCGGCATCGACATGGGCGAAGCGCCGCTGGCCGTCGCCCAACTGCACCAGCTGGAATCCGGCGTACCGGTGGAGTATCGCCGCATCACCGCCGAGGAACTGGCCGAGGAAATGCCCGAGCAGTTCGACGTGGTGACCTGCCTGGAAATGCTCGAGCACGTGCCGGACCCGGCCTCGGTCATCCGCGCCTGTTACAAGATGGTCAAACCCGGCGGCCAGGTGTTCTTCTCCACCATCAACCGCAACCCGAAGGCCTACCTCCTCGCCATCGTCGGCGCGGAATACGTGATGCGCCTGCTGCCGCGCGGCACCCACGACTTCAAGAAGTTCATCCGCCCCTCCGAACTGGGCGCCTGGTCGCGTGATGCGGGCCTGGCGGTCAAGGACATCATCGGTCTGACCTACAACCCGCTGACCAAGCACTACAAGCTGGCCAACGACGTCGACGTCAACTACATGATCCAGACCCTGCGCGAGGAGTGAATCGCATGCTCAGAGCGGTTCTCTTCGACATGGACGGCACCCTGCTGGATACCGCGCCGGACTTCATCGCCGTCTGCCAGGCAATGCTCAAAGCCCATGGCCGCGAGCCGATCGACGACCAGCGCATCCAGGACGTGGTGTCCGGCGGCGCCCGCGCCATGGTCGCCGCGACCTTCAACATGGACCCGGAAGCCCCTGGCTTCGAGACCCTGCGCCAGGAGTTCCTCGACCGCTACCAGGAGCACTGCGCCGTCCTCACCCGCCCGTACGAGGGCATGCCGGAGCTGCTGGAGAGCATCGAACGCTCGCGCCTGATCTGGGGCGTGGTGACCAACAAGCCGGTACGCTTCGCCGCGCCGATCATGGAGCAACTCGGCCTGGCCGAACGCTCGCAGGTGCTGGTCTGCCCGGACCACGTCACCAAAAGCAAGCCGGACCCGGAAATGCTTCTGCTGGCCTGCAGCCAACTGAAAGTCGACCCGTCCGAAGTGCTGTTCATCGGTGACGACCTGCGCGACATCGAATCCGGCCGCGCCGCCGGGACCAAGACCGCGGCTGTGCGCTACGGCTACATCCACCCGGACGACAACCCCGCGCACTGGGGCGCCGACGTCATCGTCGACCATCCCCGCGACCTGCTCGCCGTCCTCGACCGCGCCCTCTGCTCCTGCTGAGCCGAACCTCGCGAGCCCGTCCATGCGCTGACGGGCTCCGCCTAGGAGAAACCATGTTCGACTATTCCGCCCGCCCCGACCTGCTCAAGGGCCGCGTGATCCTGGTGACCGGCGCTGGCCGCGGTATCGGCCGGGCCGCCTCGCTCGCCTTCGCCGCCCACGGCGCCACCGTGCTGCTGCTGGGCAAGACCGAGGACTTCCTCAACGAGGTCTATGACCTGATCGTCGCCGCCGGCCATCCGGAACCCGTGGTGATCCCGCTGAACCTCGAAACCACGTTGCCCCACCAGTACGACGAACTGGCGGCCATGATCGAGAAAGAGTTCGGCAAGATCGACGGCCTGCTGCACAACGCCTCGATCCTCGGCGTGCGCTCACCCATCGAGCAGATTTCCACCGATAACTTCACCCGCGTCATGCAGGTGAACGTCAACGCCATGTTCAGCCTCACTCACACCCTGCTGCCGCTGCTCAAGCTCTCCGAGGATGCCTCGGTGGTCTTCACCTCCAGCAGCGTCGGCCGCAAGGGCCGCGCCTATTGGGGTGCCTACGCGGTGTCGAAGTTCGCCACCGAGGGTCTGATGCAGGTGCTGGCGGACGAGTGCGAGGACATCACCAGCGTGCGCGCCAACAGCGTCAACCCTGGCGCCACCCGGACCGCCATGCGCGCCCACGCCTATCCGGGCGAGAACGCCTACAACAACCCGGCGCCGGAAGAGATCATGCCGATCTACCTGTACCTCATGGGCCCGGACAGCAAGGGTGTGAACGGCCAGGCCTTCAACGCCCAGGACTGATTCCGACCTGAAGATTCGGTACTGACGTACCAGCGGCGTCGACCTGCAGCCCAGCAACGACGCCGCTTCCCGCCAATTTTCCGGCTCCGCCGCTCGCCGCCCTCCGGCAAAGTGCCACTATTTCGCCAGACTTCTGGCGAAACCTTGATCCCCTCGGGAACCCTGACCGCCATCGGTCGGTCAATACGGCGTCTTTTCAGGCCTTTCCGCGCCCTGGCACGGAAATCGCTCTACCCCTGCAAACGCCGTAAAAATGGTCACCGCCATGGTTCCTCCCAAGCAGTCCAACACCATCGATTTCGATGCTGCCAAGCTCCAGCGCGCAGCCAGCCAGGACATCCGCACACCTTCGCGGCGTCCGCTGGACCTGCTGGAACTGCGCCAGCAACTGAACCTGCAATTGCAGGTGAGCCTGGAGGCCGAGCGCATCCTGGCGGTGTTCTTCCGCGAGATCCAGCAGATGCTGCCGGTGGAATACATGGCCTACTGCCATGCCGGCGCCGACCTGCGCCTGGAGTTCGGCGAAGCGGCCCGGCACAGCGCCGACTACCGCCTGACCCACGCCAGCGAATACCTCGGTGAGATCAGCTTCCGCCGCGCCCGCCGCTTCTCCGAGGCAGAGCTGTCGCAGCTGGAATCGCTGATGGCCTGCCTGCTCTACCCGTTGCGCAACGCCCTGCTCTACCGCGCCGCCGTGCAATCGGCGCTGCGCGACGCGCTGACCGGCACCGGCAACCGCATCGCCATGGACCAGACTTTGGCCCGCGAGGTCGAGGTGGCGCGCCGCCATCTGCTGCCGCTGTCGATCCTCATGCTCGACCTCGACCACTTCAAGCAGATCAACGACGAACATGGCCACAGCGTCGGCGACGACGCCCTGCGCGCCGTCGCCACGGCGCTGAAGAACAGCCTGCGTAACGTCGATATGGTGTTCCGTTTCGGGGGAGAAGAATTTCTCGTGCTGCTCTCCAATACCCCCGGCGCTGCCGCCGTACAGGTAGGTGAACGGCTGCGCGCTGCCGTGGAAGAGCTGAACCTGGCCGCCGACGGCAAGCGCTTGCCGCTGTCCATCAGCCTGGGCTGCGCGACGCTCAACGGCGGCGAGTCGGTGGATGACCTGCTGCGCCGCGCCGACAGTGCCCTCTATGAGGCCAAGCGGGACGGCCGCAACCGGCTGGCCTGCGCCAGCTGATCCAGCGAGAGAGGCAACCCTGCAGGAGCGAGCTTGCTCGTGAAAGGGTTTCCCGGCAGCTCTGGCGTCAAGCGGGTTCGCGAGCAAGCTCGCTCCTACAGAAGACTTCCGGTAAATCGCAGGCAAGAAAAAGGGCTCCGAGGAGCCCTTTTCCATTTACCGCTGACGCTTAGCGCTTGAAGCCCGGACGCATGCCGTCGCCAGCAGCCTGCGGGCGGCGCTTGGCGATCGGCTTGCGCGCGACCGGCTTGCCGGGACGCTCGGCCAGCGGGGCGCCTTTTTCACGCGCCGGACGGTCGCTCGGAGCCTTGCGCGGCGCACGGTTCTCACCGGCATCGCTGCGCGGGCCACGGGCCGGACGATCAGCGCCGTCGCGCGGAGCACGAGCAGGACGATCACCACCAGCATCACGCGGTTTGCGCGGGGCGCGGCTATCGGCCGAATCGCTACGCGGGCCACGGGCCGGACGGTCACCGGCATCGCGCGGTGCGCGAGCGGGACGATCACCACCGGCGTCACGCGGCTTGCGCGGGGCGCGGCTGTCAGCGGAATCACTGCGCGGGCCACGAGCCGGACGATCACCGGCATCACGCGGAGCGCGGGCCGGACGGTCAGCGCTGTCGCGCGGTGCGCGCGCCGGACGCTCGTCGCTATCACGCGCAGCACGAGCCGGACGTTCACCGGCCGCCGGGCGCGGAGCACGCTGCGGACGCTCGCCTTCAACACGCTCGGTACGGGTACGCGAACCACGGCCCGGACGCTCGCTGGGCGCCAGCTTCTTGCCGAGCTTGCGCTCCTGGCGCTCGACCTTTTCCTTGGTCTTGGTGGAGACCGCCGGCAGGGCGACCGGCGTCAGGCCGACTTCCTCGCTGAGGATGTCCAGCTCGCGCTGGCCCATCTCGCGGTAGCGGCCCATGGTCAGCTCGGAGGTCAGGAAGACCGGTCCGAAGCGCACGCGCTTCAGGCGGCTGACCACCACGCCCTGGGATTCCCACAGGCGGCGGACTTCGCGGTTACGGCCTTCCATCACCACCACGTGGTACCAGTGGTTGAAGCCTTCGCCACCCGGCGCTTCCTGGATGTCGCTGAACTTGGCAGGGCCGTCTTCGAGCATCACGCCGGCTTTCAGGCGCTCGATCATCTCTTCGTCGACTTCACCGCGCACGCGCACGGCGTACTCGCGGTCCATCTCGTAGGACGGGTGCATCAGGCGGTTGGCCAGTTCGCCGTCGGTGGTGAACATCAGCAGACCGGTGGTGTTGATGTCCAGGCGGCCGACGTTGATCCAGCGGCCGCTGCGCAGGCGCGGCAGGCGGTCGAACACGGTCGGACGGCCTTCCGGATCGTCACGGGTGCAGACTTCGCCTTCGGGCTTGTTGTAGATCAGCACGCGGCGGACGTGCTCTTCGATCTTCTCGCGCTTGAGCAGGCGGTCATCGACGGCGATGGCATCGCGGTCGCCCACGCGCTGGCCAAGGGTGGCGACGGCGCCATTGACCTTGACCCGGCCCTCCTCGATCCAGGCTTCGACGTCGCGGCGCGAGCCCACGCCCATGCGGGCCAGGACCTTCTGCAGCTTCTCGCCTTCCGGAGCGGGGGTCAGTTCGGTGTTTTCGTGCTGGTCGTTCATCTCGGCACCTCCCGGTGTGTCGTGCAACGAAGAAAAAGGTCGCGCATCATACGCGCTTGTGCGCGGCAAAGCACCGCCCGCAGTCGGGAAAGACTAGTCGACTTACAGGGGAATGAAGCCATGCAGCACGAAGACGACTTCACCGGCGCCAAGCTCGCGCTGTTCCATGGGGGCCAACTGGTGGTCTACAAGCGCGACGACAAGCCCGGCATTCCCTATCCCGGCTGCTGGGACTTTCCCGGTGGCGGCCGCGAGGGAGAGGAAAGCCCGGCGCAATGCGCGCTACGCGAGCTGGAAGAGGAGTTCGGCCTGCGCCTGGGCGAGCAGCGCATCGAATGGCAACGCCGCTACCCTGCCACGCACGGCCCCGCGCCCTGGGCCTGGTTCCTGGTGGCGCGCCTGCAACAGGCGGAGTTCGAGGCCATCCGTTTTGGCGACGAAGGTCAGTACTGGCGGCTGATGCTCGTCAGCGAATACCTCGCCGAAGAACAAGCGGTGGGTTACCTGCAGGAACGCCTGCGGCATTTCCTCGCAGGGCGCATGGACATCGCCTGAATCCACGCGCCGAGCCGCTGATACGCATTTGAGCGGCCCATCTGAATCTGTTTCCTCTGCCCGCATTTTCCTAGATTGCCCGCTCACCGGAGCGCGCTGGATTCACAGTCCGTTGCGCGCCGGACGTTCTGTCACAAGCGGGAATCGAGCATGAACACGAGAAGCACGGAGCAGGCGTACAACTACAAGGTAGTCCGCCAATTCGCCATCATGACGGTGGTCTGGGGCGTCGTCGGCATGGCCATGGGGGTACTGATCGCCTCTCAACTGGTCTGGCCGCAACTGAACCTGGACCTGCCATGGACCAGTTTCGGGCGTCTGCGCCCGTTGCACACCAGCCTGGTGATCTTCGCCTTTGGTGGTTGCGCGCTGTTCGCCACCAGCTACTACACGGTGCAGCGCACCTGTCAGACGCGTCTGTTTTCCGACAGCCTCGCCGCCTTTACCTTCTGGGGCTGGCAGGCGCTGATCGTGGTGATGATGATCAGCTTGCCGCTGGGCTACACCACCACCAAGGAATACGCCGAGATCGAATTCACTGGCGCAGTGTGGATGGCCATCGTCTGGGTCGCCTACGCGGTGGTGTTCTTCGGCACGCTGATGAAGCGCAAGACACCGCACATTTATGTGGGCAACTGGTTCTTCGCCGCCTTCATCCTGGTGACGGCGATGCTGCACATCGTCAACCACCTGGCCATTCCGGTGGACTGGTTCAAGTCCTACCCGGTGTACTCCGGCGCCACCGACGCGATGGTGCAATGGTGGTACGGGCACAACGCGGTGGGCTTCTTCCTCACCACCGGCTTCCTCGGGATGATGTACTACTTCGTGCCCAAGCAGGCCGGGCGCCCGGTGTATTCCTACCGGCTGTCCATCGTGCACTTCTGGGCGCTGATCACCCTGTACATCTGGGCCGGCCCACACCACCTGCATTACACCGCCCTGCCCGACTGGGCACAGTCGCTGGGCATGGTGATGTCTCTGATTCTCCTGGCACCGAGCTGGGGCGGCATGATCAACGGCATGATGACCCTCTCCGGCGCCTGGCATAAGTTGCGTACCGATCCGATCCTGCGCTTCCTCGTGGTCTCGCTGGCGTTCTACGGCATGTCGACCTTCGAGGGCCCCATGATGGCGATCAAGACCGTCAATGCCCTGTCTCACTACACTGACTGGACCATCGGCCACGTCCATGCCGGCGCGCTGGGCTGGGTGGCGATGATCTCCATCGGCTCGCTCTATCACCTGATTCCCAAGGTTTTCGGTCGCGAACAGATGCACAGCATCGGTCTGATCAACGCACACTTCTGGCTGGCCACTATCGGCACGGTCCTGTACATCGCCTCGATGTGGGTCAACGGCATCACCCAGGGCCTGATGTGGCGGGCGGTGAACGCCGACGGCACGCTCACCTACTCCTTCGTCGAAGCGCTGCAGGCCAGCCACCCGGGCTTCGTGGTACGGATGACCGGCGGGCTGATGTTCCTCAGCGGCATGCTGCTGATGGCCTGGAACACCTGGGTGACCGTGCGCCAGGCGCGCCCGGAAGCCATGCGCGTCGCCGAGAGGATGGCCTGAGATGACGCTGTGGCTGGGGCTGGTCGGCCTGCTGGCGATGTACTTCGGTATCGGCTGGAGCCTGCGGGCGCACCGTCAGCGCGGTATCGAGGAGGCCAGCATGCTGCCTTTCGCCGATGACGAGGACGTGGCCAGACGCATGGAGAAAGCCACCGGGCGCAGCCGAACTGGCTGCGCCTGCCCCGGCCGCTGCCAAGGCGACTGCGAGCACTGGCGCGACTGGCAGCCCTAGTACGGCACTTTGCGGGCATGCCTGCGACAGAGCGCCACATCACCTCCATCAATTTTCATTAGCAAGCACATCAATTTCCCGGCGGCGGGCCCGAGGAGGAATATCACTCCCGTGCCCCGCCACCTGATGGACGCCTGAAGCATCGTCCCCTGTCCTGTCTGGACCCCAGGACAGACATCATCGATGCCAGTGCTCCCCGGTGGGGCTTTCAAACCCATTCAAGGGCCCCGCGGGCCCTCACCGAGCGTTTCACCGAGGGAATAAAGAATGAAGCTTGCCTCTGTCGTGTCGGCTGTCATCTCCAGCCTCGCCCCGATGGCTTTTGCCCAGGACGCAATCAAGAACCCCGGCGCCGATCTGCCGGCCACCGAATACCACTACGGCATGTCCCTGGACGTCGACAAGGTCCTGCACCGCACCGACAACTCCGGCAAGGTCGGCATCGTACCGGCATACATGGTCTATCAGGATCACGAGGGCCAGACCCACAAGGTGCGCTTCCTCGAATGGGGCGGCAGCACCAGCCAGGGCTGAGTCTCACGAATATCGCCCTCCGGCTGTCTTGGCCAAACCCCGCGAGCCAGTGGTGGCGGTCGGGGGGCGATCCTGGCTCCATCTTTTCGCGAGCAAGCTCGCTCCTACAGGTAGACGCTGGTGTGCTCTTTGTAGGAGCGAGTTTGCTCGCGAACCAACCTAAACGAAAAAGCGCGCCGATTGGCGCGCTTTTTCGTGCGTGGGCGGATCAGATTTCCACCTGCGTCCCCAGCTCGATCACCCGGTTCAGCGGCAGGTTGAAGTAGCGCAGGTTGCCGTTGGCGTTCTTCAGCAGGAAAGCGAACAGCGCCTCGCGCCAGCGCGCCATGCCGATCAGCTTGGATGGGATCACCGTCTCGCGACTGAGGAAATAGGTAGTACGCATCGGGCTGAAGTCCAACTCATTGAGGTGGCACAGCTTGAGCGCCTGCGGGATGTCCGGGTCTTCGATAAAGCCGAAGTGCAGCACCACGCGGAAGAAGCCTTCGCCGTAGGCATCCACCTCGAATCGGCGGTCCGGGGCAACCCGCGGACTGTCTTCGTTGACCACGGTGAGCAGCACGACCTGCTCATGCAGCACCTGGTTGTGCAAAAGGTTGTGCAACAACGCATGGGGCACGGCGTCGGTGCGCGCGGTGAGGAACACGGCGGTGCCCTGCACGCGGTGCGGCGGCTGCGAGCGGATGCTGGAAATAAACAGTGGCAGCGGCAGCGAGCCTTCGTCCAGACGATCCACCAGCAATTGGCGACCGCGCTTCCAGGTGGTCATCAGGATGAACAGGCCGATACCGGCGATCACCGGGAAGGCACCACCCTGGACGACCTTGGGCAGGTTGGCGGCGAAGAACAGAGTGTCGACGAACAGCATCATCAGGAAGAACGGAATCGCCAGCCACAGCGGCCACTTCCACATCAGCCAGACCACCACGCCCATCAGCAGCGTGGTCATCAGCATGGTGCCGGTCACCGCCACGCCGTAAGCCGAGGCCAGTGCGGCAGAGGACTCGAAGCCCAGCACCAGCAACACCACGCCGACCATCAGCGCCCAGTTGACCATGCCGATATAGATCTGCCCCTGCTCGTGGCTGGAGGTGTGCTGGATCACCATGCGCGGCACGTAGCCGAGCTGGATCGCCTGACGGGTCAGGGAGAAGGCACCGGAAATCACGGCCTGCGATGCAATCACCGTGGCCGCCGTGGACAGCGCCACCATGGGCACCAGCGCCCAGCCCGGCGCGGTCAGGTAGAACGGGTTACGCGCGGCTTCCGGGTTGACCAGGATAGTCGCACCCTGGCCGAAGTAGTTCAGCACCAGCGCCGGCAGCACCAGGGCAAACCAGGCACGGGCGATGGGTTTGCGGCCGAAGTGGCCCATGTCGGCGTACAGCGCTTCGGCGCCGGTCAGCGCCAGCACGGTGGCGCCGAGGATGGCCACGCCGATGCCCGGGTGGGAAATGAAGAAGTTGACGGCCCAGGCCGGGTTCATCGCCTTCAGCACTTCCGGCTGCTGCGACACGCCATAGGCCCCCAGCGCCGCCAGCGCCACGAACCACGCCACCATCACCGGCCCGAAGAGAATGCCGATACGCGCGGTGCCGTGCTTTTGTATGAGGAACAGTCCGACCAGCACGATCAGCGACAGCGGCACCACCCAGTGTTCCAGGCCGTCGAAGGCGATCTCCAGGCCCTCGATGGCCGAGAGCACCGAGATCGCCGGCGTGATCATGCTGTCGCCATAGAAAAGTGCCGCGCCGATCAGGCCGGCTATCACCACCATCGCCTGCAACCTGCGGCGTCCGGTGGCGGCGCGCCGGGCCAGCGCGGAGAGGGCCATCACCCCGCCCTCACCCTGGTTGTCAGCGCGCAGGACGAAGATCACGTACTTGATCGACACCACCCAGATCAGCGACCAGAAGATCAGCGAGAGCACGCCGAGTACACCGTCGTGGTTGGCCTGCACGCCATAGCCGCCGACGAAGACTTCCTTGAGGGTGTACAGCGGGCTGGTGCCGATATCGCCGTAGCAGACGCCCACGGCACCGACCATCAGGCCGACGGCGGAGCTGGAATGGGGCTGCTCATGCTCAACGGTGCCGGCGCTTGCATCGGACATGTAACAAAATTCCTCAAAAAAAATTCGGCGCATCCTGCTCCGACCCTTTCGTCGATGCAAGAGCCGGGTTCGAAGGTTCTGATTGACTATAGAGCCTGTTGCCCGGAATTACCGGGCAGACGGGGCTGTCCGGCGGCGTGCGACAGCTTGTCCCAGAGAGGCTGGTCAAGTGCGCGGGACGCCGCTAGAATTGCGCACTTTTTGATCAGAGGCGCCGCCAGCGCGCCCTTCGAGGTTAGCCGCACATGTCCACCGCCACACCCAAAGTAGGATTCGTCTCGCTCGGATGCCCGAAAGCGACCGTCGACTCCGAACGCATCCTCACCCAACTGCGCATGGAAGGGTACGAAATCGTCCCCACCTACCAGGACGCGGACGTGGTGGTGGTGAACACCTGCGGCTTCATCGACAGCGCCAAGGCCGAATCCCTGGACGCCATCGGCGAGGCCATCGCCGAGAACGGCAAGGTGATCGTCACCGGCTGCATGGGCGTCGCCGAAGACAGCATCCGTGACGTGCACCCCAGCGTGCTGGCCGTGACCGGCCCGCAGCAATACGAGCAAGTGGTCAATGCTGTCCACGAGGTGATCCCGCCCAAGGCCGAGCACAACCCGCTGATCGACCTCGTGCCGCCGCAGGGCATCAAGCTGACTCCGCGCCACTACGCCTACCTGAAGATTTCCGAAGGCTGCAACCACAGCTGCAGCTTCTGCATCATCCCGTCGATGCGCGGCAAGCTGGTCAGCCGCCCAGTCGGCGACGTGCTCAGCGAAGCCCAGCGCCTGGTAAAAGCCGGCGTGAAGGAACTGCTGGTCATCTCCCAGGACACCAGCGCCTACGGCGTCGACCTGAAGTACAAGATGGACTTCTGGGACGGCCAGCCGGTGAAGACCCGCATGCTGGAGCTGTGCCAGGCGCTCTCCTCCATGGGCGTGTGGGTGCGCCTGCACTACGTCTACCCGTACCCCAACGTTGACGACGTGATCCCGCTGATGGCCGAGGGCAAGCTGCTGCCCTACCTGGACATCCCCTTCCAGCACGCCAGCCCGAAAGTGCTGAAGTCCATGAAGCGCCCCGCCTTCGAGGACAAGACCCTGGCGCGCATCAAGAAGTGGCGCGAGATCTGCCCCGAGCTGACCATCCGCTCCACCTTCATCGTCGGCTTCCCCGGCGAGACCGAGGAAGACTTCCAGTACCTGCTCGACTGGCTGACCGAAGCCCAGCTCGACCGCGTCGGCTGCTTCCAGTACTCCCCGGTGGAGGGCGCCCCGGCCAACGACCTGGGCCTGGACGTAGTGCCGGACGACGTCAAACAGGACCGCTGGGAGCGCTTCATGGCGCACCAGCAGGCGATCTCCGCCGCCCGTCTGCAACTGAAGATCGGCAAGGAAATCGAAGTCCTGATCGACGAAGTGGACGATGAAGGCGCGGTCGGCCGCTCCTACGCCGACGCCCCGGAAATCGACGGTGCCGTCTACATCGACAGCTTCGACGTGAAGCCGGGCGACAAGGTGCGCGTACGCATCACCGACGCCGACGAGTACGACCTCTGGGCCGAACTGGTCTGATCCGCAAAAGCCCCGCTGATGCGGGGCTTTTCATTTCTGCTATTGGAAAGCCCATGACCAACAACGACGTACTGCGCAGCCTGCGCTACCTGCTGGACATCCGCGATGCCCAGGTTGCCGAGATCACCGCGCTGGCCGGCTTCAACGTCAGTGCCGAGGAAATCGGCGCCTTTCTCGCCCGCGACGACGAACCGGATTTCAAACCCTGCAGCGACCGCGTGCTGGCGCACTTCCTCGACGGCCTGATCGTGCATCGCCGGGGCCGCGACGAATCGCGCCCGCTGCCGCCGGTGGAACTGCCGCTGACCAACAACATCACCTTGAAGAAGCTGCGCGTGGCCTTCGAGTTGCGCGACGACGATATCCTCGCGATCCTCGACAGCGTCAGCTTCATCGTCACCAAGACTGAGCTGGGCGCACTGTTCCGCAAACCCGGCCACAACAACTACCGCCCGTGCGGCGACCAGTTGCTGCGCAACTTCCTCAAGGGCCTGACCCAGCGCCAGCAGCGCTGAGGCTGCCGTGCTCTATCGCCTCGCCGCCGACGCCGTCGTCCTGCTGCACCTGGGGTTCATCCTCTTCGTGCTGCTTGGCGGCGTTCTGCTGCTGCGCTGGCCGCGCCTGGCCTGGCTGCACGTGCCAGCAGCGGCCTGGGGCATGGCGGTGGAATTTCTCCACCTCTACTGCCCGCTCACCCCGCTGGAAAACCACTTCCGCGGCTTGGCCGGCGACAGCGGCTACAGTGGCGGCTTCGTCGAGCACTACCTGATCCCGCTGATCTACCCCGCCGGCCTGACCGAGGCGACCCAGGTCGTCCTCGGCCTTGTAGTGGTAGCGGTCAATCTGCCGCCGTACCTGCTTCTCCTGCATCGGGCGCTGCGTTCGCGCTGAGCGGCTTTCCGATAGGCAGATAGGCGAGGCTCGCCTCCTTGTTCTTTGCATGGCCCAAGCGCTGGCCGTTGTTGAGCGTCGATTCGATCAGCCGGTGATCCGCCGTCAGCCAGTTCAGCGGCTGCGTTCCCTCGTGTGTCACCTGGGAGATGATCAGGGTGCGCGCCGGATCCCACTCCTCGCCGGTGTTCTGGTGAAGCCAAGCGAACAGTGCCGCGCTGTCGCCCTGTGGATAACCGGAGTGGATATAGAGGAATGGGTGCGCCTGCTGCTCACCCTGCTTCTGCAGATAGATCGGCAGTCGCGCATCATCATCACCAAGGACCAGTACCCGCCACTGCGACCACGGCGCGGTCTGCTCCGCCGCCGCACGCACCTCCTTGGCAAACAGCGGAACCCCGCCCCCGCCATTGCTCCACGGGTAGGCCACCCCCAGCACCAACAGCATCACCACAGCGCCCGCCCCCACCAAGCGCGGCCAGAACCGCCCCAGCCCGACGAGCCCACGCTCATGCCGCGACTCGACTACCCACCAGGCCGCCAGCAACTGGGCGAACGGCACCAGCGGAAGCACGTAGTAACTGCGCCGGCCACCGCTGGCAGTGAAGAACGCAAACAGCAGCACCAGCGCCCAGACCAGCCAGCGCGCGTTGGGCTCCAGCTGCTTCCAGCGGCGCGCGGCGAACCACAGGCCGAGTACCCACAACGGCGCCCAGGGCAGCGTGTAGGCCGGCAGGTACAGCAGGTAGGTGTAGATCGGCCCCTCGTGGTCGAAAGGCTGGAAGAAGCGCACCACGTTCTCGCGGAACACCAGCGCCAGCCCGCTCTCGCCGTAGCTCGGCTGGCCATAGAAATGCGACAGCACGAAGGGAATCGCGTAGACCGCACCAGCCACCACCAGCGCCGCCAGCAACCGCAGGTTCAGGTGCCGGCGCCAGCGCCCGTCACTGAGCAGGTGCGGCAGCAGCACCAGACCCGGCAGGACGAAACCGATCAGCCCCTTGCACAGCGAAGTCAGCGACAGGATCAGAAAGAAGCCGAGGTAGCCGCGGAAGCGCGTGTCCTCCGGATCACGCCAATACCAGGCCAGCGCCGCCAGCACGCCAAACACGGTGAGCATGTCTGCCGTCGCCACCCGCGCCCAGAACAGGAAGTAAAAAGTGCTCGCCAGCAGCCAGCCGGCCAGCAACCCGGTGCCTTTGCGCAGCAGGCGCTCGCCCAGCCACCAGGTCAGCCACACGCTGCCCAACCCGGATAGCACGGTGCTGGCGCGCAGCGTCCAGTGGTTGAGGCCGAACAGGCTGGCCGGTGCGGTAATCAGCCAGTAGGACAGCAGCGGCTTGTCGTAATACGGCGCGCCGCGCAGATAGGGGTCGAAGTAATCGCCCGACTGCAGCATCTGCAGGGAGATATCCGCCCAGCGCACTTCCGGCCCCCAGACTTCGCGTGCCCATAACCCGGTCACCATCAGCACCAGCGTGGCAACCATCAGCAGCAACAGCGCTTTGCGATCTTTGCTCCAACCCTGCATTACCCGGCCCCCGGCCTCTCGAATGTGCGCGGGACACTAGGGCAGCGATGGTTATGCGCAGGTTAAGAAAATGCAGCCGTCGCGTAATGCGCCGCCATTTGCCGACTGGATAGTGCTCGGAGCCCCCCGACGATCCCGCTAGGGTGACGCGAAAACCCAGCCAGGAGAGGCTCATGCACCCGTACTTTTCCCTTGCAGGCAAGACCGCACTGGTCACCGGCGGCACCCGTGGCATCGGCCGAATGATCGCCCAGGGCCTGCTTGAAGCCGGCGCCAAAGTGATCATCTGCGCCCGCGACGGCGCTGCCTGCGCCGACACCGCCGCCGAGCTGTCGCAGTACGGCGAATGCATCGGCCTGCCGGCCAACCTCGCCACCGAGGAAGGCGCCCGCGTGCTGGCCGCCGATCTCACCGAACGCCTGGACCACCTCGACATCCTGGTGAACAACGCCGGCACCACCTGGGGCGCACCGCTGGAAAGCTACCCGGCCTCGGGCTGGGAGAAGGTCATGCAGCTCAACGTCACCGCCGTGTTCAGCTGCATCCAGCAACTGCTGCCGCTGTTGAAGAAGGCCGGCAACGCGCAGAGCCCGGCGCGGGTGATCAACATCGGCTCGGTGGCCGGCGTCACCGCCCACGGCGAGAGCGCCTACGCCTACGGCCCGAGCAAGGCCGCGCTGCACCAGCTGTCGCGCATGCTCGCCCGCGAACTGGTGAACGACCACATCAACGTCAACGTCATCGCTCCCGGCCGCTTCCCCAGCAAGATGACCCGCCACATCGCCAACGATGAGCAGGCCATGGCCGAGGATACTGCCGTTATCCCCATGCGCCGCTGGGGCCGCGAGGAAGAGATGTCCGCCCTGGCCATCAGCCTGGCGAGCGCCGCCGGTGCCTACATGACCGGCAACATCATCCCCATCGACGGCGGCTTCCACCTCGGCTGAAGCGCGTAATCGGGTACCATGGCGGCCCCTGCAACCGCTTGTGCCGCCATGTCCCACACCGTCTCGCCCATCGGCTACGTCCGCTCCTGCTTCAAGGAGAAGTTCGCCATTCCGCGCCAGCCGCAACTGGCTCCGGCCGCGACCGGTGTACTGGAACTGCTGCCGCCATTCGACACAGGCGACGCGGTGGCGGGCCTGGAGCAGGTCAGCCACGTCTGGCTGATCTTCCTCTTCCACCAGGCGCTGGAAGACAAGCCACGGCTGAAGGTGCGCCCACCGCGCCTGGGCGGCAACCAGTCGATGGGCGTGTTCGCCACCCGCGCCACCCACCGGCCCAACGGCCTCGGCCAATCCGTAGTGAAACTGGAGAAAGTCGAGCCCGGCCGCCTCTGGCTGTCCGGCATCGATCTGCTGGACGGCACTCCGGTCATCGACATCAAGCCCTACGTGCCCTACGCCGACATAGTCGCGGACGCACGCAACGCCATCGCCGACGCGCCGCCCGCCCCCATTGCCGTGCACTGGAGTGACGAAGCCCTGCGCCAGGCCCATGAGCACGGCCTGCGCCTCGGCCAGCCGGTGCGTGAACTGGTCGAGCAATGCCTCGCCCAGGACCCGCGCCCGGCCTATCAGAAGCCGCCGCCGGAACGCCGCTATGGCGTGCGCCTGTGGGATCTCGATGTGCACTGGCACTACCCCGCCGACGGCGAGATCCGCGTGCTGGATCTGCAGCGCGCCGCCGACTGAGACCTGCCTCAGTCCACTGGGTTGAGGGCGATCACGTCGCTCTCGAAACACTCCTGCTCGACGATCAGCGGCTCTACCAGCGGACGGCTGTCGCGGAAATGTGCGGTCTGCGTGTGGGCTTCGTAAGCCGCATCATCGCGGTAGATCTCGTAGAGATAGATCACGTCCGGATCGAGGCGGTCCTGTGACACATCGAAGACCAGGCAACCAGGCTCGCTGGACACGGAAGCGGCGGCATTGGCCTTGATGGCGTGCAGGAAATCCTCGGCGCTGCCGGGTTTTACGCGTGTCTTGATGAACAGGCTGTACACAGGGCGTTCCTTTTGTTTTAAATTTGAAATCAAATTGTATACAAAAAAGGAACCGCGTCCATGTCCGATCTCCCTGCCCGCCCCGGCCGCCTCAACGGCCTGCGCCACCTCGCCCTGCTGGTGCCAAACCTGGAAGAGTGCGAGCGCTTCTATGTCGACGTGCTCGGCATGGAAGTGCTGAACCGCGCCAACGAGGACCTGGTGTACCTCACCTGCGGCAACGACAACCTCTCGCTGGGACGCGGCTTTGGCGCCGCCAATGGGCTACAGACCATGGATCACTACGGCTTCGTGGTGGACAGCGTGGAAGAGCTGGAAGCCTGGTACCAGTACTTCAAGGCTCGCGGCGTGACACTGCTGGACCGCCCCTTCGACCATGGCGACGGCGCGCGCAGTTTCCATCTGCTGGACCCGGCGGGGAACAAGGTGCAGCCGCTGTATCATCCGGCGGTGTCGGGGCAGCGGCTGGCCTGACGTCCTTATAGGAAAAACTGTGTCCCCCGGACTCCGCGCCTTGGCTTTCCCTCCCCCCAGCCCTCTCCCTGAAGGGAGAGGGTGAGCGGCCCTTGATCTCGTAGGAGCGAGCTTGCTCGCGAATGGAGGACGCACCGCGCCTTACAGGTTCGCGAGCAAGCTCGCTCCTACAAAAAGCGGACTGGCGATCAGAGTCACTGGCCTTGGTCGACCCTCTCAGAACGGGTCGCTCACCCGGGTCAGCCCCAGGGGCTTTTGATCCTGTAGGAGCGAGCTTGCTCGCGAACGGAGGACGCACCGTGCCTTACAGGTTCGCGAGCAAGCTCGCTCCTACAGAGGGCCGCGGCTCGGGGCAGAAAGCCAGGCATAAAAAACGCCGCGATCCCAAAGGAATCGCGGCGTTTTTCGACTCAATCGTCAGACGCTGCTGACTGCTCGGCTTACTTCTCGACGAAAGCACGCTCGATCAGGTAATCGCCCGGCTCGCCCATGCGCGGGGAGATCTGCAGGCCGAAGCTGTTCAGCACTTCGCTGGTCTCGTCGAGCATGCTCGGGCTGCCACAGATCATGGCGCGGTCGTCCTGCGGGTTCATCGGCGGCAGGCCGATGTCAGCGAACAGCTTGCCGCTGCGCATCAGGTCGGTCTGACGACCCATGCTGTGGAATTCCTCGCGGGTCACCAGCGGGCAATAGATCAGCTTCTCTTTCACCATGTCGCCGAAGTACTCGTGCTCCGGCAGGACCTTGGTGATGAAGTCCGCGTAGGCCAGCTCGCTGACCCAGCGTACGCCGTGGACCAGGATGACCTTCTCGAAGCGCTCGTAGACTTCCGGGTCCTGGATGACCGACAGGAACGGCGCCATGCCAGTGCCGGTGCTCAGCAGGTACAGGTGCTTGCCGGGCTTGAGGTCGTCCAGCACCAGGGTGCCGGTGGGCTTGCGGCTGACCATCAGCTCGTCGCCTTCCTTCAGGTGCTGCAGACGCGAAGTCAGCGGACCGTCCGGGACCTTGATGCTGAAGAATTCCAGGTGCTCTTCGTAGTTCGGGCTGGCGATGCTGTACGCGCGCATCAGCGGACGACCGTTGACTTCCAGGCCGATCATCACGAACTGACCAGTCTTGAAGCGCAGACCCGGGTTACGGGTGGTCTTGAAGCTGAAGAGGGTGTCGTTCCAGTGGTGCACGCTGAGAACGCGCTCGGTGTACAGGTTGCTCATCAAGGACTCCTAGGAGAAACGTGGCGCACCCCAGCAAATCCCGGACGTAGCGCAATTGCGCGACATTTTATAGGCGGCGACAATATCCGCAAAATAAATTATCTGGATATTGCTAATCCAAAACACAGATAAGCCCGCATCATGTCGCCGCAAAAGGATACCTTCCGGGCATTCCTGCGCCGGGGCGACGAAATGTCGCGCAGCCTTTTCGGAGTCCTCTCCCATGAAATTCACCCTGCGCCAGCTCGAAGTCTTCGTCGCCGTCGCTCAGCAGGAAAGCGTCTCGCGCGCGGCTGAAGCCCTGTCGATGTCGCAGTCGGCGACCAGCACCTCTCTGGGTGAACTGGAGCGGCAGTTCGACTGCAAGTTGTTCGATCGCTCCGGCAAGCGCCTGACCCTCAACGCCCTCGGCCGCCAATTGCTGCCCCAGGCAGTGGCCCTGCTCGACCGCGGCAGCGAGATCGAGAACATGCTCAACGGCAAGAGCGCCTTCGGCTCGCTGGACCTGGGCGCCACCCTGACCATCGGCAACTACCTGGCGACCTTGCTGATCGGCACCTTCATGCAGCGCCAGCCCGACTGCCGGGTGCGCCTGCATGTGCACAACACCGCCCACGTGGTGCAGCGCGTGGCGCATTACGAACTGGACCTGGGGCTGATCGAAGGCGACTGCCAGCACCCGGACATCGAGGTGCAGCCGTGGATGGAAGACGAACTGGTGGTGTTCTGCGCGCCGCAGCACCCGCTCGCCCGTGAGGGCCGCGCGAGCCTGGAGCGGCTGACGGAGGAAGCGTGGATCCTGCGGGAACAGGGATCGGGCACGCGGCTGACCTTCGACCAGGCCATGCGACACCACGTGGAGCCGCTGAACGTGCGGCTGGAGCTGGAACACACCGAGGCGATCAAGCGCGCCGTGGAATCGGGGTTGGGGATCGGCTGCATTTCGCGTCTGGCCCTGCGCGATGCCTTCCGCCGTGGCAGTCTGGTACCGGTGGAAACCCCGGACCTGGACCTGCGCCGGCAGTTCTACTTCATCTGGCATCGGCAGAAGTACCAGACCGCGACCATGCGCGAGTTCCTGGAGCTGTGCCGCAGCGAAACCGCCGGGGTGACGCGCAGCGACGATATCGTCCTGCCGATGATTCCCTGAGTTGAGCTTTTAGTAGGAGCGAGATTGCTCGCGAACGCTTCATGCCTGCGACATCAGTGTCAGGCGGCTCGCGAGCAAGCTCGCTCCTACAAGCCGTCAGCCGAGCAGAATGCCTGCCCAGGTCACGGTGATGATGGTCAGCGCCACGAACTGCGCGGCGCTGCCCATGTCCTTGGCGTTCTTCGACAGCGGGTGGCGCTCCAGGGATACCCGGTCCACCACCGCCTCGATGGCGGAGTTGAGCAGTTCGACGATCAGCGCCAACAGGCACACCGCAATCATCAGTGCGCGCTCGCCACGGGTCACGTCGCAGAAGAACGACAGCGGGATCAGAATGACGTTGATCAGCACCAGCTGGCGGAAGGCCGCTTCACCCTTGAAGGCGGCGGCGAAACCGGCCAGGGAGTAGCCGGCGGCGTTGAAGATTCGTTTCAGGCCGGTCTGGCCCTTGAAGGGGGAGGCGGACACGTGTGGTTCTCACAGGCAAAGGTCGCGGCACTCTATACCAGCGATCGTCAAAAAGGGGTCAAGGCCATTACAGAATGTGACGGTTCCCGAGCCGGGATGTGACGGCCCTCAGGCCCCCGGTACCGATTCCATCTGCGCCAGCAGCAGCGCCGCCTGAGTGCGGGTGCGCACATTCAGCTTGCGGAAGATCGCGGTGACATGCGCCTTCACCGTAGCTTCGGAAACGCTCAACTCGAAGGCGATCTGCTTGTTCAGCAGGCCTTCGCAGACCATGGTCAGCACGCGGAACTGCTGTGGAGTAAGGCTGGCCAGACCGGCGCTGGCGGCGCGGACGTCCTCGCTCATCTCGGTCACGGCGTCCACCTGCGGCGGCCACCAGACGTCGCCGTCGAGCACCGCGCGCACTGCCTGCTGCAGAGTGCCCAGGTCGCTGGACTTGGGAATGAAGCCGCTGGCGCCGAACTCGCGAGAGCGCTGTACTACCGCGGCCTCTTCCTGGGCCGAGACCATCACCACCGGAATCTGCGGGTACTGGCCGCGCAGCAGCACCAGGCCGGAGAAGCCGTAGGCGCCGGGCATGTTCAGGTCCAGCAGCACCAGGTCCCAATCGGCCTTCTCGTTCAGGCGCGCCTCCAGCTCCGCGATACTCGCGGCCTCCGACAGTCGCGCCTCGGGGCCGAGACCGATGGTCAGGGCCTGGTGCAGGGCACTGCGGAACAGCGGGTGATCGTCAGCGATCAGGATCTCGTAGGAAGCCATGAATTTTCCTTGAAGGCCGCGCCGAAGCCCCGCCGTGGATAACAGCCAGACTTGCGCAGGAAAGGTCGGAGCACGGATAGAGCACTGCTTGTCACATTGTACGCAAAGACCACCCCCGGTGTCCGCCGCGAATACATGGCCTGCCGGTACTTACACAGTGGCCTGAGAGCCTCTGCCACTGTGCCCGCCGAGAGTCCGTTCCCCTTTCCAAAGCACCGGCGTTGCGGCAGAGTTCCGCTTTTTTTCCTGCCCGTTACGAGAACAAGATGAAAAGCCATGCGCTGCGCGCCGATTTCCTGATGCTGTTCACCGCGATGATCTGGGGGGTCTCCTTCGTCGCGCAACGCCTCGGGATGGATGCCATCGGTCCCTTCCTCTATACCGGCCTGCGCTTCACCCTCGGCGCCGTGGCACTACTGCCGCTGCTGGCCTGGTCGAGCAAGCGCGGCGCCCAGCCGTTCAATCGCGGCCTGGTACTCGCCGGCCTGGCCATCGGTACCGCGCTGACCGTAGGCATCAACCTGCAACAGGTCGGCCTGATGTTCACCAGCGTGACCAACTCCGGCTTCATCACCGGCCTTTACGTCATCATCGTGCCGCTGCTCGGCCTGCTGATCGGCCATCGCGCCGGAATGGGAACCTGGCTCGGCGCGGCGCTGGCGGTGATCGGCATGGCCATGCTGAGCATCGGCCCGGACTTCCACGTCGCCTCTGGCGACTGGCTGCAATTGACCGGAGCCTTCGTCTGGGGTGGCCACGTTCTGTTGGTGGGCCTGTTCGCCAGCCGCTATGACCCGATCCGCCTCGCGTTCCTGCAGTTCGTCACCTGCGCGGTGGTGAGCATGCTCCTGGCGCTGGTGTTCGAAGAGATTCGCCTCGACGCCATCATCCAGGCCGGCCCGGCGCTGATATACGGCGGCCTGTTCGGCGTTGCCACCGGCTTCACCCTGCAAGTCATTGCGCAGAAGCACGCCATCGCCTCCCACGCGGCGATCATCCTCTCCCTGGAAGCCGTATTCGCTGCCATCGCCGGCGCACTGTTCCTCAACGAGACCCTGCATGTGCGTGGTTATTTCGGCTGCGCGCTGATGCTCGCCGGCATGCTGGTGGCGCAGCTTTGGCCGAAGAAGGCCGAGGTGAAGGCAGTCTGATCCCTACTGCACAACGGAGCGAGACTGTTCGCGAGCAAGCTCGCTCCTACAGGCTGGGGATTCGGGGGCACGAGCGCTTTTCGTAGGAGCGAGCGTGCTCGCGAACCGCACACCTCGGCGCCCGCCCTGAAAATCAGAAACATGCATGCGATGAAGGGCCGATCTAGCGCTCGGTAAACGGCCTCAACGCCTGGTGCGCCGGGCTCTGCTCGTCCAGCGGCTGCTGGCGCTTGGAGCCCAGGTAGCGCTCGCTGAAAACGTCCAGGTAGGCATCCAGGGCGTCGCCGGCGCGACGGTCACCAGCCAACCCCAGGCAGAGCGCAGCCACTTCGGCGGTGCACAGGTGCTCTTCGAACTTGGAACGGCGCAGCCGGTAACGCGAGAGCGCGTCGGGCGTGATGCTCAACACCGGGAAGCGGTCCAGGTAAGGGCTCTTGCGGAACATCTTGCGTGCTTCGTTCCAGGTCGCGTCGAGCAGGATGAACAGCGGGCGTTTGCCATCCCGCGGCTCGACCGCTGTAACCACGCGCTCGGGCTGGACGAACTCGCCAGGGAATACCACGTAGGGCTGCCATTGCGGATCATCGAGCAACGCCAGCAGCGCCGGGTCGACCTCGATGCGCGACCAGCCGAAGGCCCAGGTCTCGGGCACCGTCTCGGCGATCAGCCAGCCAGTGTTGCTGGGCTTGAGCGGTTCGGTGTCGAACATCACCAGGCACATCGCCGAATGGGACTCGACCTGCGGTCGCAGGCCGCACATGCAGTAGTTCGGGCGCAGGCGGCAGCCGGGGCAGCGCGGCGAGCGCGAGCCGCGGGCCACGAAGGGCTTGAGGCAGCGAGCCAGGCGTTCATCGCGCAGGCGAGCGACGGCGTGGCTCATGCTGCGGCCACCGGGAGGAAGGAAAGCGAACGGGACATCGAGGGCTCGAATGGAACGACAGTTGCGAGCCGTCGATTGTACCAGAGCCGCCGTCCACCACCTCCGTATGCGTGGCCAAGTGGCAGGACGAGGCGCAACGATATTCGCACCATCCTTTGACGAGGTTGGCCGCCTGGCGGGCCGGACAGCGGCCTGTGGCAATCGAACCTCGGCAGGAGGGCCGTTTTCGGGGACAATAGGCGGCTGTAATGACCAGCGAACCCGGAAGGTTCGCCATGGTCGAATCGGCACCATTGTCAGGAGATGCCCATGCTGCGCCTCACCGCCCTCGCCCTCTGCCTCGTCCTTCCCGTCGCGCACGCCGCCTCGAAGAAGGACTTCGAACTGACCCAGACCCTGGAAAAGGTCGCCAAGGAAAGCAGCGAAGGCACCCCGCGCGCCATCAACGAGGACATCCTCGACCAGGGCTACACCGTCGAAGGCCCGCAGCTGATCAACCACCTGAGCGTGCGCGCCAGCCATGCCGAGCGCATGCGCGAGAACCCCGACAGCGTGCGCAGCCAGCTGGGTGACAGCGTCTGCAGCAATACCGCCTACCGCCAGCTGCTGGCCAAGGGCGCGATCCTCACCTACAGCTTCACCGAGTACAAGACCAACGCCCCGGTCGCCACCGAGCGCTTCGACGCCGGCAGCTGCAAGATCAAGCTGCAGAAGTAAGCGCCGCCCATGCTCGACAAGGAACAGCTGCTGAAGATCGCGCGCACGCCGATGCCCTTCGGCAAGTACCAGGGCCGCATGCTGGTGGACCTGCCGGACGAGTACCTGCTGTGGTTCCACAAGAAGGGCCAGTTCCCGGCTGGCGAACTGGGCCGGCTGATGCAGCTGACCCTGGAACTGAAGATCGACGGCCTCGACGGCCTGATCAAACCACTCAAGCGCTGATCCCTGCGCCACCGCCCTCGGCGGTGGCGCAGGCGCCCATCAACGCAGCACGGCCGGGCTCTCCTTGGCGGCCACTGCTGCCGCTTCATCCGGCGCCAGCAAGGCACTGCGCGGCACATCCAGCAGCCGTGCGCAGGCCGCCAGCACATGGGCCCAACTGCAACGGTTGGCGAACAACATGCCCGCCTCGTCCAGCGTCCCACCCTGGTTGCGATAGCCCAGCACCGCTGTTTTCAGCGCATCCGGCAGGATCGGCCAGAGATGCCCGCGCGCCACTTCCGGACGCATGTGGGTGAGCAGCACGCGGCGTTCGTAGTGATCGGGGAAAAGGCGCATGGCGATGGATTCGTCCGTCAGCGCCTGCAGCTCCCAGTTGTCGCGCGGCGCGCGGAAACGTCCCGGCTCCTGCAGATAGACCAGTCGGTAGGGATAACCGGCCTCCTCCAGCCGCTGGGCTGCGCGGCGCATTTCCGCCAGTTGATAGGCACCGTTGGCGATCAACAGCAGCGGCTCGGCACCGGGGTGCTCATCCATCAGGATCGCGCCATCACGCGCCAACTGCTCGGCCTGGGCCTGGGTGAATACCGACGGCCGCTCACGCTTGGGTGCCACGATGCAGGCCAATTGCCCGCGACTGCGGTAGATGTCCGGCAGCAGCGCCAGCAGGCTGTTGTGATCGGCCGGAAAGACCACCCGCACCATATCGTTCATCTCACCCAACAGCGCTTCGCAGAAGGTGGTGTCCTGGTGCGATTGCTGGTTCTTGCCGTTCTCCCAGGTGTGTGAGGTCGCCACCAGCGGCCACCCAAGCCATCCCGCCGGACGCCCGGCTTCCTTCTGTTGGCGGGCGAAGATCAGCGTCTGACGCACCGCGCCGAGCATCTTCACGCAGAAGGCTTCGTAGCTGGCCACCAGGTTCAGTCCGCCCTGGTTGGCCAGGCAAGCAGAAACCACCGCCTCCTCGTTGAGCGCGGTGATGATGCGGCCGTCCACGGCCTCCAGCTCGCTTTCCGGTTCGCTCACCCGGTGCCGTAATGCCTTGAGCACGCCAGCCAGGCGGTTGCTCGCCAGCTCGTCCGGGTTGCCGACGCGGGCACGCAGATCAGGGTTGGCAGCGCACAGGTCAACAAAGAAACGATCCAGCGCCGCCATGGGCGAACACTCATCGCTGCGGTAATGCAACGCTGGAATCGAGGGCTCGATGGGGCGCCGCACAGCCAACGGATTGTCACGCTCCAGTACCCGGCCGCTGCGCGACGCGGAGAACAGCGCGCAAGCTTCAGCCAGTTCCTCCGGTTCAACCCAGAGCGGCGCCGCATGCTGGTTGAACAGCTCGCGCGCCTCCGCGTCCTCGCTGGGATTACCCGGCAGCGGCAGGTTGTGCGCGGCATTGCTGCCGGCGCCGTAGAAGCCGTAGCCCTTGGTCGTCTCGGCGATGCCGTAGGGAATCGGTAGCGGATAGCGCAGGATGCCGCGTTCCTTCTCGTCGACGCGGTGTTGCAGGCGCTCCTCCATTTCCCACAGGACGCAGACGAAGGCCGCCGGATCGCGGCCGTCGAAGCTGATCGGGTCGAAGCCACAGCGCCGCAGGTGCAGCTTGAAACCTTCCAGTCCTTCGTGGGTGCCCAGGTCGGTGCGCTGCTCGATGCGCCGGCCGTTGGCGATCATCACCGGCAACGCCGCGCCGCAGTCCTCGGCACGCCACCAGCGAGGAATCCAGTCGCTGCCACGCTGCTCCTCGGCGGCGCCGTCGGAGAGGAAGGCCACCAGGGTTTCGCCCGGCAGCGGCATGTGGGCGTACATCAGCTCGGCAAAACCAAGATATCCGCCCTCGGCGACACCGCCGGCCGTGTGTGGGTTGACGTGACTGCCCAGCGGCGCGGCAACCTTGCCGTCCGGCGTCTGGGCATAGCTGTAGAAGTCCTGCACCAGCCGGTCCAGCCCGGCCTCGCCGCTTCCGTAGGCGGCAGCCTGCTCCGGATGCAGGTTGCCGGTGAGCACGTTGAGCGCGTCGATTGCCGCCACGCAGTGCCCCTGTCCCATCAGCCAGCCGCGGGTCTTGCCGCTCAGGGCATTCAGGGCGAGGTAGCCGGCATAGGCCGGTACCATGTTCAGCGCGCCACCGGTATGCCCCTCGGGCTGCGCCTTGAAATCCTCGGCCTGCAAGGGTGCGCCGTCGAGGCGCACGCGCCTGGCGTAGGTCATGTGCGCCACCAGCCAAAGGCCGGCGCAGGCCAGTCGGTCCAATGCGCCAAACAGCCGGTAGACGCTGGCCAGATCCGGCTGCAGGCCGTACTGGACCAATTGATGAGCGACACGAAAGACCGCCGCCTGGGTCTGCACGCTATGCTGAATCGGACCGCGGCCGTGCAGCCAGCTGGCGTATTCCGGCTCGGCTGCCGCGTGTGCGGCGAGTTCCTCAGGGCTTGGCAGGATCTGTGACATGTCGGCTCTCCCTTGGCTATGGCGGAAAGTCTAGGTCGCCACAGATCGGACAGGCGCTGACATGTATCAACGACCGTCCCGGCCAATCGGGCAAGGCTGAAAGAAATTTCCCATAAGGAGGCGACATGGCGCTTCTCACCTTCATCGGCGCGATCCAGGAAGTCACCGGCTCCTGCTACCTCCTGGAAACCCGCGACGGCGTCCGCGTGCTGCTTGAGTGCGGGATGCGCCAGGGGCGTAGCGGCAACAAGGGCACCCGCGACAACGAGGCGACCAACCGCACACCTTTCCCCTTCGACCCGAAGGAACTGGACGCGGTCGTCCTCTCTCACGCTCACCTCGACCACAGCGGCCTGCTGCCGCGCCTGGCGAAGGAAGGCTACAAGGGCCCGATCTACGCCACCGAATCCTGCTGCGACCTGCTGGAGCTGATGCTGATGGACTCGGCGAACCTCCAGGAGAAGGACGCCGAGTGGGAGAACAAGTGGCGCGCCCGCCTGGGCAAACCACCGGTCAAACCGCTGTACACCGTCGAAGACGCTTCCCGCGCACTGAACCAGCGCCGTCGCGTCAGCTACGGCAGCACCGTGGATGTGGCGCGCGGCATCCGCCTGACCTTCCACAATGCCGGACACATCCTCGGCTCGGCCATCGTCGAACTGGAAATCCATGAGTTCGGTTCGACTCGCCGCCTGGTGTTCTCCGGCGACCTGGGCAGCACCTGCTCGCCGCTGATGCGCACGCCGACACCGCTGACCCGCGCCGACGTGGTGTTGCTGGAGTCCACCTACGGCGACCGCGACCACCGTGACGCCAATGAAACCCTGCTGGAACTGTCCGGCATCCTGCAACGCGCGCAGAACGAGGGCGGCAATGTGCTGATTCCGTCCTTCGCCGTGGGCCGTACCCAGGACCTCATCTACTACCTCGGGCGCTTCTACCAGGAAGGCCGCCTGCCCCAGCAGGTCGTCTACCTCGACAGCCCCATGGCGGCGCGAGCCAACAACATCTACCTGCAGCACATCGGCGAGATCGCCGACGTCGACCGTGAATACATGCGCGGCACCGGTACGGCCAAGGTGGGCGAGTGGCTGCCGATCCTGCGCACCACCCAGAGCGCCGATGAGTCGATGGCGCTCAATCGCATCAAGAGCGGCGCCATCATCATCGCCGGCAGCGGCATGTGCACCGGCGGACGCATCGTCCACCACCTCAAGCACAACCTCTGGCGCGAGGAGTGCCATATCGTCTTCCCCGGTTTCCAGGCCAAGGGCACCCTGGGCCGCGCCATCGTCGACGGCGCGGAGACCGTGCGCATCCTGCGCCAGCGCATCAGCGTGAAAGCGCAGATCCATACCCTCGGCGGGTTCTCCGCCCACGCGGGACAATCACAATTAATTCAGTGGGTTGGCCACTTCGAACACAAACCCGAGCTATACCTGATACATGGCGAGCGAGAAAAGATGGATGTACTCAAGGGTGCACTCCAGGATCGCCTGAACTGGACGGCCAACATTCCGGAGCCCGGAGACCGGATCGCCATCTGAAATTGGGGCCTCACCGACTGTCACAGCCCGCGTGCCAGACTCGGCAGGCCTCCTGCTGAACCCCTGTGCGTGCGGCGAAGCGCCAATGCCTTACCGCCAGAGCCACATTGCGTGGCCGGCGCCGCCCATGGACAGGCGATCAGGGGTTGATGAACAAGGAGTATCAACATGCCCTATGAGCCCGACGACTACCTCTCCAGACACTTCCAGACCAGCGGCACCGACCTCGCCCAGAAGATCGAGGAACTGGCCACGCTGGCTGCCCCTGGTGACAGCCAGAACCTGCCGCTGTACCGCGAGATGCTCACCACCGTCGCCCGCATGGCCCAGGCCGATCGCAACCGCTGGGACGCCAAGATCATGCTGCAGACCTTGCGCGAGATGGAGCACGCCTTCAGCACCCTGGAGCAGTTCAAGCGTCGCCGCAAAGTCACCGTATTCGGCTCGGCGCGCACTCCGGCCGACCATCCGGTCTATGCCCTGGCCCGCGAGCTGGGGGAAACCCTGGCGCGTTACGACCTGATGGTCATCACTGGTGCCGGCGGCGGCATCATGGCCGCCGCCCACGAAGGCGCCGGGCTGGAAAACAGCCTCGGCTTCAACATCACCCTGCCCTTCGAGCAGCACGCCAATCGCACCGTGGACGGCACCAGCAACCTGCTGTCGTTCCACTTCTTCTTCCTGCGCAAGCTGTTCTTCGTCAAGGAAGCCGACGCGCTGGTGCTCTGCCCTGGGGGCTTTGGCACGCTGGATGAGGCGCTAGAAGTGCTCACCCTGATCCAGACCGGCAAGAGCCCGCTGGTCCCGGTGGTGCTGCTCGACCAGCCTGGTGGGCACTACTGGGATCACGCACTGGAGTTCATCAAGGAGCAACTGGAGGACAACGGCTACATCCTGCCCAGCGACATGAACCTGATGACGCTGGTGCACACCGCCGAGGAAGCTGCCGAGGAAATCGCCCAGTTCTACAGCAACTTTCACTCCAGCCGCTGGCTCAAGGATCGCTTCGTGATCCGCCTCAACCATCCGCTGAGCGTGCGCGCACTGCAGTTGCTGGAGCGCGAGTTCGGCGGCCTTTGCGTGACCGACGGTTTCCACCAGCAGCCCTACAGCGAATCGGAACTGGATGAACCGGAGTTCTCCCACCTCACCCGCCTGGCCTTTGCCTTCAACGGCCGCGACCAGGGGCGCCTGCGGGAACTGCTGAACTTCATCAACCAGCCGGAGAACTGGGAGCGCTGACTTTCCCGGCCCCGAAAACAAAAAAGGCACCTGGTTGGGTGCCTTTTTTGTTCAATCATCCGAGCGTCGCCCGCTGAGAAGCCTGCCGATGGCTTCCATCGAGTAGCCGCGATAGCTCAGGAACCTGCCCTGCTGGGCTCGCTCGCGGGCATCCTGCGGCAGCCGGGCGAACTTGCGGCGCCAGACCTCACGCAGGTTTTCGTTCCAGTCGACATCCGACTCGCTCAGCGCACCGTCGATCTCGCCACGGGGCAAACCCCGCTGCGACAGCTCCTCGCGAATCCGCACCGGACCGTAACCAGCCCGTGCTCGGCTGGCGATGTAGCTTTCCAGATAGCGACTTTCGTTGAGCAGCCCTTCCTCGGCCAAACGGTCGAGGGCGGGGTCGATCAGGTCCTGCGTAGCGCCGCGTTGACGCAACTTGCGCGAGAGCTCCGCCCGACCATGCTCACGTCTTGCCAGCAGGTCCATGGCGACCCGCCGCACCGCGACGGGGTTATCGAGCTCGACGGCCATGACTATTAATAGTCGGCTTCAGCTTCCGCTTCGGCTTCCGCCGCCGCGAGCTCGGCCTTGGTCGGCGGCGTCTGGTTGGTCAGCAGTTGCTCGCGGATGGCCTTGTCGAGGGTGTTGCAGATCTCGGTGTTGTCTTCCAGGAACTTGGCGGCGTTGGCCTTGCCCTGGCCGATCTTGCTGCCCTGGTAGCTGTACCAGGCGCCGGACTTCTCGATCAGGCCCAGCTGTACGCCCAGGTCGATGATCTCGCCGGTGCGGTAGATACCTCGGCCGTACATGATCTGGAATTCAGCCTGACGGAACGGCGGAGCAACCTTGTTCTTCACGACCTTGACGCGGGTTTCGCTGCCGACCACCTCGTCGCCTTCCTTCACCGCGCCGGTGCGGCGGATGTCGAGACGAACGGAGGAGTAGAACTTCAGCGCGTTACCACCGGTGGTGGTTTCCGGGTTGCCGAACATCACGCCGATCTTCATGCGGATCTGGTTGATGAAGATGACCAGGCAGTTGGCGTTCTTGATGTTGCCGGTAATCTTGCGCAGCGCCTGGGACATCAGGCGGGCCTGCAGGCCAACGTGCTGATCGCCCATCTCGCCTTCGATTTCGGCCTTGGGCACCAGGGCTGCCACGGAGTCGACGATGATCACGTCAACGGCGTTGGAGCGCACCAGCATGTCGGTGATTTCCAGGGCCTGTTCGCCGGTGTCCGGCTGGGAGACCAGCAGGTCGTCGACGTTGACGCCCAGCTTGCCGGCGTAGTCCGGGTCCAGGGCGTGTTCGGCGTCGACGAAGGCGCAGGTGGCGCCGACTTTCTGTGCCTGGGCGATGACCGACAGGGTCAGCGTGGTCTTACCCGAGGATTCCGGACCGTAGATCTCGACGATACGGCCACGCGGCAGACCGCCGATGCCCAGTGCGATATCCAGACCCAGCGAGCCGGTGGAAATGGCGGGGATAGCTTGGCGCTCATGGTCGCCCATGCGCATGACCGCGCCTTTGCCGAATTGGCGTTCGATCTGTCCCAGGGCCGCGGCCAGGGCGCGCTTCTTGTTGTCGTCCATTGAAGTCCTCGCGAAGTCAGGCGGCCGGGCGGCCACGAACAACTGTATAAGTAGCCAGTATTATTCCACAGGGCAAGCCGCTCGCCTACCCCTGAAGCGGATTTTCCCCGTCCGCCAGTCGCAACAGCCCTTGCAGAGCGGTCGCCACGGTCTGCCGGCGCACGGCCTCCCGATCACCGGTATACAGCCGGCGCTCGCTGAATACCTGTTCGCCTTTCTTCCAGGCCAGCCAGACGGTGCCCACCGGCTTCTCGGCGGAACCGCCGTCCGGCCCGGCAATCCCGCTAACCGCCACGGCAATATCCGCCCCACTGCGCGGCAAGGCGCCAGCGACCATGGCCTCGACAACCTCCTGGCTCACTGCACCCACCTCAGGGAACAGCTCCGCAGGCACATCCAGCTGGCGAGTCTTCTGGCCGTTGGAGTATGTGACGTAGCCCGCTTCGAACCAGGCCGAGCTGCCGGAGATACGCGTGATCGCTTCGGCAATGCCACCACCGGTACAGGATTCAGCTGTGGTGACACGCAGCCGGTTGGCGGCGAGGCGCTCGCCAACTCTGGCCGAGAGTTCGGTAATAAAGGAATCGGTGACGGGCACAGTGCGCTCCGGGGTTAAAGAAGGTCAGGCGGATACCGTACACTAGGCGCTTTTGCATGTTGAAGCCGGACAGCCAGAAGCCATGAGTCAGAGCGACCTCTCCGCCCACACACCGATGATGCAACAGTACTGGAGGCTGAAGAACCAGCACCCGGATCAACTGATGTTCTACCGCATGGGCGACTTCTATGAGCTGTTCTACGAGGACGCCAAGAAAGCCGCCAAGCTGCTGGACATTACCCTGACCGCGCGCGGCCAGTCCGCCGGCAATTCCATTCCGATGGCCGGCATCCCCTTCCACTCCGCCGAAGGCTATCTGGCCAAACTGGTGAAGCTCGGCGAATCGGTGGTGATCTGCGAGCAGATCGGCGACCCGGCCACCAGCAAGGGGCCGGTTGAGCGCCAAGTTGTACGCATCCTGACTCCCGGCACCGTCAGCGACGAAGCACTGCTCGACGAGCGCCGCGACAACCTGATCGCGGCCGTACTGGGTGACGAGCGCCTGTTCGGCCTGGCCGTCCTGGACATCACCAGTGGTCGATTCAACGTCCAGGAAATAAAAGGCTGGGAAACGCTGCTGGCCGAACTGGAGCGCCTGAATCCCGCCGAGCTGCTGATCCCCGACGACTGGCCCCAGGGCCTGCCGGCGGAGAAGCGCCGTGGCGCGCACCGCCGCGCCCCCTGGGACTTTGATCGTGACTCGGCAAAGAAGGGCCTGTGCCAGCAGTTCGGTGTGCAGGACCTCAAAGGCTTCGGCTGCCAGGAGCTGACCCTGGCCATTGGCGCCGCGGGCTGCCTGCTGACCTATGCCAAGGAAACCCAGCGCACCGCCTTGCCGCACTTGCGCAGCCTGCGTCACGAGCGGATCGACGACACCGTGATCCTCGATGGCGCCAGCCGCCGCAACCTGGAACTGGACACCAACCTCGCCGGCGGCCGCGACAACACCCTGCAATCGGTGGTCGACCGCTGCCAGACCGCCATGGGCAGCCGCCTGCTGACCCGCTGGCTGAACCGCCCGCTGCGCGACCGAGCCGTGCTCGAAGCTCGCCAGGAGTCCATTGCCTGCCTGCTGGAGCGCTATCGCTTCGAAATCCTTCAGCCGCAACTGAAAGAAATCGGCGACGTCGAACGAATCCTCGCCCGTATCGGCCTGCGCAACGCCCGTCCGCGCGACCTCGCCCGCTTACGCGATGCCCTCGCCGCCCTGCCAGAACTGCAGAATGGCATGACCGAGCTGGAGGCCCCGCACCTGAGCGAACTGGCCGTCAGCATCCGTACCTATCCGGAACTGGCGGACCTGCTGGCCCGCGCCGTGATCGAGAACCCGCCGGCGGTGATCCGCGACGGCGGCGTCATTGCCCGTGGCTACGACGCCGAGCTGGACGAGCTGCAAATGCTCAGCGAGAACGCCGGCCAGTACCTGATGGATCTGGAGACTCGGGAGAAAGCCCGCACCGGCCTGCCGAACCTGAAGGTCGGCTACAACCGCATCCACGGTTACTACATCGAGCTGCCCCGGGTGCAGGCCGAACAGGCGCCTGCCGACTACATCCGCCGTCAGACCCTGAAAGGCGCCGAGCGCTTCATCACCCCGGAGCTCAAGGCCTTCGAAGACAAGGCGCTGTCAGCCCAGAGCCGCGCCCTGGCCCGCGAGAAACAGCTTTACGAAGAACTGCTGGAACTGCTGATCGGCCAACTGGCGCCGCTGCAGGACACCGCTGCCGCCCTGGCCGAACTGGATGTGCTGTCCAACCTTGCCGAACGCGCACTGAACCTCGACCTGAACCGCCCGCGCTTCGTCGAAGAGTCCGGCATCCTCATCGAGCAAGGCCGCCACCCGGTGGTCGAGCAGGTGCTGGATACGCCATTCGTCGCCAATGACCTGAACCTCGACGAAGACACTCGCATGCTGGTGATTACCGGCCCGAACATGGGCGGTAAATCGACCTATATGCGGCAAACAGCGCTGATCGTGCTGCTGGCACATATCGGCAGTTTCGTCCCGGCCGCACGCTGTGAGCTGTCTCTGGTGGACCGCATTTTCACTCGTATCGGCTCCTCCGACGACCTCGCCGGTGGCCGCTCCACCTTCATGGTGGAAATGAGTGAAACCGCCAATATCCTGCACAATGCCAGCGACCGTAGTCTGGTGCTGATGGACGAAGTGGGCCGTGGCACCAGCACCTTCGACGGACTGTCTCTGGCCTGGTCCGCCGCCGAACACCTGGCAAAACTGCGTGCCTTTACCCTGTTCGCGACTCACTATTTCGAGCTGACCGTGCTGCCCGAAAGCGAGCCCGCGGTGGCCAACGTTCACCTGAACGCCACCGAACACAACGAGCGCATCGTGTTCCTGCACCACGTGCTGCCCGGCCCAGCCAGCCAGAGTTACGGCCTCGCGGTTGCACAACTGGCTGGCGTGCCGGGTGCGGTAATTCAGCGCGCCCGCGAACATCTGTCGCGCCTGGAAACCACCAGCCTGCCCCACGAAGCGCCGCGTTCGACCGACCCGAAAAGCCCAGCACCACTACAAAGCGACCTGTTTGCCAGCCTGCCGCACCCGATTGTCGAAGAGCTGATGCGTGTCAGCCCCGATGACCTGACTCCGCGCCAAGCTCTCGAATTGTTATATGCATGGAAGATGCGGGTCTGACGGACCGCTGGACAAGCTGCTAGAATCGCGCGCGCTTAGCCGCCCGCCTGAGGAGAAAATTAGAAATGACCTTCGTCGTCACCGACAACTGCATCAAGTGCAAATACACCGACTGCGTGGAAGTATGCCCGGTGGACTGCTTCTACGAAGGCCCGAACTTCCTGGTCATCCACCCGGATGAGTGCATCGACTGCGCCCTGTGCGAACCGGAGTGCCCGGCACAGGCGATCTTCTCCGAGGACGAAGTCCCGGATGGCATGCAGGAGTTCATCGAGCTGAACAAGGATTTGGCCGATGTATGGCCGAACATCACCGAGAAGAAGGATTCCCTGCCGGACGCCGAAGAGTGGGACGGCAAGCCGAACAAGATGCAGTATCTGGAGCGCTGATTTCCAGCACCTCCAGAAATAGAAAAGGCCCGCCTAGTGCGGGCCTTTCTGCATCTGAAATGTCACTTTTCTGCGGGCAAAAAAAAGGGGCGGGATAACCCGCCCACTCTTTCTTCCCTTCGTCATCATCCTGATGAACCGCATCCTGCGGGGGTCCTGACCGACATCCTTACCGGCCTGCGCCTTTCCGTGTACGCAGGAGTGATATTACCCGCCTGCCGGATCGCGGCAACTAGGGCACTTCCGCGCACCCTACCGCCTCAGCGCCTCTCTCTAGAAGCAAAATACTTATAAAACAATAAGATACGAAAAATCTCCGCCAGAGCTGGCAGTATTTCAAGCTGAACACTCACAGATGATGTAAGCGAATGCTTACATCACGACGCATAAAAAAGCCCGGAATCATCCGGGCTTTTTCGTTGTCGGCCTGAACGCTACTGGAACAGTGCGTCGCTCGACAGGCCGTTCTTCTCGAGGATTTCGCGCAGACGCTTGAGGGCCTCGACCTGGATCTGCCGAACCCGCTCGCGGGTCAGGCCGATTTCCTGGCCGACTTCCTCCAGAGTGCTGCTTTCATGACCACGCAGGCCGAAGCGGCGAATCACCACCTCACGCTGCTTATCGGTCAACTCCGATAGCCAAAGGTCGATGCTCTCGCTGAGATCGTCATCCTGCAGCAGTTCGCAGGGATCGGTGGGGCGGTCGTCGGTCAGGGTATCGAGCAGGGTCTTGTCCGAATCCGGGCCAAGGGAAACATCCACCGAAGTGACCCGCTCGTTCAGACCGAGCATTCGCTTGACCTCTTCCACCGGCTTCTCGAGCAGGTTGGCGATCTCCTCGGGCGACGGCTCGTGGTCCAGCTTGTGGGTCAGCTCGCGAGCGGCCCGCAGGTAGACGTTGAGTTCCTTCACCACGTGGATCGGCAAACGAATGGTGCGGGTCTGGTTCATGATGGCCCGTTCGATGGTCTGACGAATCCACCAGGTCGCATAGGTGGAGAAGCGGAAGCCGCGTTCGGGGTCGAATTTCTCCACCGCGCGGATCAGCCCGAGGTTGCCCTCTTCGATCAGGTCGAGCAGGGAGAGACCGCGATTGACGTAACGTCGCGCGATCTTCACCACCAGACGCAGGTTGCTTTCGATCATTCGCCGCCGGCCGGCCGGGTCGCCCTTCTGCGCAAGGCGCGCAAAGTGGACTTCCTCTTCCGGGGTCAGGAGCGGCGAGAAACCGATTTCATTCAGATACAGCTGGGTCGCGTCGAGCGCGCGGCTGTAATCGATGTGCTTGTGTTGCTTGAGAGAGGAAAGTGAGGTGGCTTTAGGAGTGACTCGAAGCGATACCTGCTCTTCGGCAAATGACTCTTCGAGGATGATGCCAGGCTCCAGCAGGAGCACTTCATCATCGACGTCAAACTCCGGCCCTTCTTTTTTAAGTGCCATGTCGTTATCCCTTGCTGAGTTCGACAACAAGCCCAGGTGCGTCCTTATCCTTAGGACACCTAGGCCCGCTCACCCACGCAGGGGAACAGCTACCGTCAACGACTTGGCAGGTATTGCAGCGGATCTACAGGTTTACCCTGGCGGCGAATCTCGAAGTGCAGCTTCACCCGGTCCGTCCCTGTGGAGCCCATCTCGGCAATGTTCTGCCCGACTTTGACCTGTTGCCCTTCCCGCACCAGCAACCTGCGGTTGTGACCGTAGGCGCTTACGTAGGTATCGCTGTGCTTGATGATCACGAGTTCGCCGTAGCCCCGCAAACCACTACCGGCGTACACCACCGTGCCATTAGACGCAGCCAGGACAGGCTGGCCCAATTGCCCGGCTATATCAATCCCTTTATTCAAACTGCCGTTTGATGCAAAACGCCCAATAAGAGTGCCATTGGTTGGCCATATCCAGCCCCCCGGTGCGCCCCCTGCAACTGCCGGAGTTCCGCCGCTGGCGGGCGTCTGCGCGGGAGTAGTGACGGCGGGAGTGGTCGGTTTACTGGCGGTCGCAGGCTGAGTAGCCGGTTTGTTGACGACCACCGGCGCGACAGACGTAGTGTTTTTGGCGACAGACGGTGCAGTTGACGAGCCACCATCGAAGCGAATGGCCTGACCGGGACGAATGGTGTACGGCGCGGAAATGTTGTTGCGCGCGGCCAGGGCTTTCCAGTCCCAGCCGTAGCGGAAGGCAATGGAATACAGCGTGTCACCGGGACGCACGACGTATTGGCCAGAGGTGACGGTCGGCTTTTGCTGAGCGTTGCGGTCCACCACGGTAGTGGTACTGCGCGAAGTTGAAGAACAGGCCGCCAGCAGAGAGCAAACGGCAATGGCCACCACAGCGTGGCCCAGGCCCTTGATCCAGTTCCGTTGACACAGGGTCGCTGTCAAGCTCACCCATCCCCCTTATCCATGAATTGACGTCCAGCCTCACTGGCCGGCAGTTACCGCAGCCTTGACCGGCTTGCTCTCAGCCTAGCGGACCGTTGAGCAGCGGGACGAAGCGTACGGAATCCAGCACCTGGCGCTGGAAGCCGTCCTCGGTGCGGACGATCAGCATCAGTTGCTGCACCTCGCCGCCACCGACCGGAATCACCAGTCGCCCTCCAGGCGCCAGTTGGTCCAGCAATGCCTGCGGGACCTCGGCCGCCGCGGCGGTGACAATGATGCCGTTGTAAGGCGCCAGGGCAGGCCAGCCTTCCCAGCCGTCGCCCCAACGAAAGACAACATTTCTCAGGTTTAGCTCCGCAAGTCGTTCTTTCGCGCGGTCCTGCAAGGCCTGGATGCGCTCGACGGAGAATACCCGCTCCACGAGCTGGGACAGCACGGCGGTCTGGTAACCCGAACCGGTTCCGATCTCCAGCACCTTGTCCAGAGGGCCTGCGGCCAACAGCAGCTCGGTCATCCGCGCCACCATGAAGGGCTGCGAGATGGTCTGGTTGTGCCCGATGGGCAGCGCGGTGTCTTCATAGGCGCGGTGCGACAGCGCTTCGTCAACGAACAGATGGCGCGGCGTACGGCGAATCACTTCCAGCACATGGGCGTTGGACAATCCCTCTTCGTACAGACGCTGGATCAGACGCTCACGGGTGCGCTGGGAAGTCATGCCAATCCCGCCGCGGCGCGACAATTCATTGGCCATGGTCGAGCCCTCCGAGCCAGTCGCCAAGGACATTGAACGCCTCCCGGAAGGTCCGGTCCATCTGCAGCGGCGTGACGGAAACGTAGCCCTGCATGACCGCGTGGAAATCGGTGCCCTCTCCGCCATCCTCGGCATCGCCGGCAGCGGCGATCCAGTAGCCTTCCTTGCCGCGCGGGTTGACCACCTTGACCGGCGGCTTGGCGCGGGCGCGATGGCCCAGCCGGGTCAGCTGGATACCTTTGATCCGCTCCAGCGGCAGGTTGGGAATGTTCACGTTGAGCACGGTGCGCGGTGGCAGCGCGAGCTTCTCGTGGGACTCGACCAGCAGGCGAGCGAAGTGCATGGCGGCTGGCAGGTTGTCCGTCAGGCGCGAGCACAGCGAGAAAGCGAAGGCCGGACGGGACAGGAAACGCCCTTCCAGCGCCGCCGCCACGGTACCCGAATAGAGCACGTCGTCGCCCAGGTTGGCGCCGAGGTTGATGCCCGACACGACCATCTCCGGCACGTCTTCGAGCAGGCCGTTGAGGCCCAGGTGCACGCAGTCGGTCGGAGTGCCGTTGAGGCTGATGAAACCATTGCCCAGGCGATGGGGATGCAGCGGCCGATCGAGCGTCAGCGAACTACTCGCTCCGCTACGATCGGCTTCCGGGGCGATCACGATGCAGTCCGCATAATCGGACAACGCGTCGTGAAGCGCGGCGATACCGGGTGCAGTGACCCCGTCGTCGTTGGCAATCAATATGCGCATGGGCTTTCCGTCTGCCCTGCCGGCACGAGGTCGATCAGCTCGCGCACTACCACGGTGGCGAAGCAGCCCGCCGGCAGGACGAATTCCAGTTGCAGAATGTCAGGGGCGGGATAATGCCATGTAAGACCCGGGATGGGGAGGCGCAGAATGCGCCGTTCGTGCGCCATGTCCGCACCGGCAAGCCACTGGCAAAGCGCCATCTCCGCCTGCTGCACGCTGCTTTCGATCTCTCCGGGCTGGCTCGTCGCCGGTGAGTCGCCCTCGCCCCACATCGGACCGGTGGGATGCAGGTCGAGTACCGCAAGGCGCGGGTCGGAGCATTCCGCTTCGCCAGCGGGGAAGAAGCTCCGGCTGTCGGTGAACGCCAGCAGGTCACCGACCAGCGCCTGACTCCAGGTGCCTTGCGCCACGCGGCGGGCCAGCACCTGGTTGAAGACATAGCTGCGCGCCGCCGAGAGCAGGCGCGAGCGCATGTTGCGATGCTCCGGCAGCTTGCCGCGCTCGGCAAAGCCACGGGCATCGAAGACGTTGCCGCCCTCATGGCCGAAACGCTGGGTACCGAAGTAGTTCGGCACGCCGTTGGCGGCTATGGCCTTCAGACGTGCTTCGAGCTGTTCGCGATCCGCCTGCAGCTCGGTCAGACGCAAGGTGAAACCGTTGGCTGAATGCGCGCCACGCTGCAATTTGCGGCGATGGCGATTGCTCTCGAGGATGCGCAGGCTGTCGTCCTCGGCCGCCGCCAGATCAGGATCGGACTTGCCCGGCAGATGCAGACTGAACCACTGGCGGGTCAGAGCCTGGCGGTCCTTGAGCCCGGCATAGCTGATCATCTTCACCGGTACGCCGGCCGCACGGGCCAGGCGGCGCGCAGCTTCCTCGGTGTTCAGGCCACGCTTCTCTACCCACAGCCAGAGGTGCTCGCCGTCACCCGAGAGTGGGATATCCAGTACTTCGTCGACCTGGAAGTCTTCGGCCACAGCCTTGAGCACGGCACTTCCGCACGCTTCGCCATGGGCGCGCGGGCCCAGCAGTTCCAGCTCGGTCATGCGCGGCCCAGCAAGGCAACAGCGTGAACCGCGATGCCTTCTTCACGGCCGGTAAAGCCGAGTTTCTCGGTAGTAGTGGCCTTGACGTTGACCTGATCCAGTTCGACCTTCAGGTCGGCGGCGATGGTCTCGCGCATGCTCTGGATGTGCGGCGCCATCTTCGGTGCCTGGGCAATGATGGTGGTGTCGACGTTTTCCACTTTCCAGCCCTTGGCTTCGACCAGGCTCAGCACGTGGCGCAGCAGCGCACGGCTGTCAGCACCCTTGAACTGCGGATCGGTATCCGGGAAATGCTTGCCGATATCGCCCAACGCGCAGGCGCCCAGCAGGGCATCGGAAAGTGCGTGCAGGAGTACGTCGCCGTCGGAATGGGCAATCAGCCCGAACTTGTGGGGAATGCGCACGCCGCCGAGGGTGATGAAGTCGCCCTCGCCGAAGCGGTGCACGTCGTAGCCATGTCCGATACGCATGAAAAAACGCCCTGTAGATGTCAGGGCGTCGATTCTACCGGATCACTGCGCCGAAGGTGTCAGCCACAGAGCGCTGCGGCGTGGTGGCGCAGGTGATCTTCGATGAAGCTCGCAATGAAGTAGTAGCTGTGGTCATAGCCGGGCTGCAGGCGCAGCTCCAGCGGATGGCCGACCGCAGCGGCCGCTTCGCGCAGGGCTTCCGGCTTGAGTTGCACGGCGAGGAAGTCGTCGCGGTCGCCCTGATCCACCAGGATCGGCAATCGCTCGCTGGCATTCGCCAGCAGCTCCACGGCATCCCACTCGCGCCAGGCGGCCGGGTCCTCACCCAGGAAGCGACCCAGTGCTTTCTGGCCCCACGGGCAATCGCTCGGGTGGGTGATAGGCGCGAAGGCCGATAGCGACAGGTAGCGCCCCGGATTGCGCAGCGCGCAGATCAGCGCGCCATGGCCACCCATGGAGTGCCCGCTGATGCCGCGTTTCTGGGAAACCGGGAAGTTCGCCTCAATCAGCGCCGGCAGCTCCTGTACCACATAGTCGTGCATCCGGTAGTGGCGCGCCCAGGGTTCCTGGGTGGCGTTGACGTAGAAGCCGGCGCCGAGGCCGAAGTCCCACGCGCCATCCGGATCGCCCGGCACTTCCGGCCCGCGGGGGCTGGTGTCCGGCGCGACGATGACAATCCCAAGCTCGGCAGCCATGCGCTGGGCGCCGGCCTTCTGCATGAAGTTCTCGTCGGTGCAGGTCAGGCCGGACAGCCAGTACAGCACTGGCAGGCCCGCCTCGGGCTCGGCCTGGGGCGGCAGGTAGACCGCGAAGGCCATGTCGCAGCCGAGGGTTTCGGAACGATGGCGGTAGCGCTGGTGCCAGCCGCCAAAACTCTTCTGACTGCTGATGAGTTCGATGGAATCCGTCATGGAGCCTCCTGTGAGGCCGGGCGCGCAGGGCGCCCGGCGGTTCGATCAGTAATGGATGACGGAGCGGATGCTCTTACCTTCGTGCATAAGGTCGAAGGCTTCGTTGATCTTCTCCAGGCCCATGGTGTGGGTGATGAAGGTATCCAGCGGGATTTCGCCCTTCTGCGCCTTTTCCACGTAGCTCGGCAGTTCGGTGCGGCCCTTCACGCCGCCGAAGGCGGAACCGCGCCAGACGCGGCCGGTGACCAGTTGGAACGGACGGGTGCTGATTTCCTGACCAGCACCGGCAACGCCGATGATGGTGGATTCGCCCCAGCCCTTGTGGCAGCACTCCAGAGCCGCACGCATCAGCTGAACGTTGCCCACGCACTCGAAGGAATAGTCCACGCCGCCGTCGGTCATTTCGACGATGACGTCCTGAATCGGCTTCTGATGATCCTTCGGATTGACGAAGTCGGTAGCGCCCAGTTCCTTGGCGATGTCGAACTTGGCCGGGTTGATATCAACAGCAATGATGCGCGAGGCCTTGGCCATCTTCGCGCCGATGATCGCCGCCAGGCCAATGCCGCCCAGGCCGAAGATGGCGACAGTGGCGCCCTCCTCCACCTTCGCGGTATTCAGCACGGCGCCGATGCCGGTGGTCACGCCGCAACCGAGCAGACAAACCTTCTCCAGCGGCGCCTCCTCGGGGATCTTCGCCAGGGAGATTTCCGGCAATACGGTGTACTCGGAGAAGGTCGAGCAGCCCATGTAGTGGAAGATCGGCTCGCCCTTGTAGGAGAAGCGGCTGGTGCCGTCGGGCATCAGGCCTTTGCCCTGGGTGGCGCGCACGGCCTGGCAGAGGTTGGTCTTGCCGGATTTGCAGAATTTGCACTCACGGCATTCGGCGGTGTACAGCGGGATCACGTGGTCACCCACTTTCAGCGAGGTCACGCCCTCACCGACTGCCTCGACGATGCCGCCACCTTCGTGGCCGAGGATGCACGGGAACACGCCCTCGGAATCCTGGCCGGACAGGGTGTAGGCATCGGTGTGGCAGACGCCAGTGGCGACGATGCGCACCAGCACTTCACCCTTCTGCGGCGGCGCGACATCCACTTCGACGATTTCCAACGGCTTGTTGGGGGCGAAGGCTACGGCGGCACGGGACTTGATCATCGGGAAACTCCTGAACGAGAAAACGACAACGCCCGCCAATGGCGGACGGGTTCGGCGCAGTGGCCGAGAAACCGGGACGGGCCGGAGCCACGTCGGGGAGCGCTGGGGACAATAGGCCAAAAGCGCGCCCCAAAGCCTTGGAAGTGTAGAAAACCCCGTTTGAGGGAATAATCAGGCAATAATCAAAACATTATTGCAATACAGGGATAATCCAGATGCACCGCTGGGAAGGACTGGACGAATTCGTCGCCGTCGCCGAAACCGGCCAATTCACTGCCGCCGCGGAACGCCTCGGCGTGTCTTCGTCCCATGTCAGCCGGCAGGTCGCCCGACTGGAAGAGCGCCTGCAGACGCGCCTGCTCTACCGCAGCACACGCAAGGTGACGCTGAGTGAGGCCGGGCAGACGTTCCTGCAGCATTGCCGGCGCCTGCAGGATGCCCGCGAGGAAGCATTGCGCGCCGTCAGCGATCTGTCCGCCGAGCCCAAGGGCTTGCTGCGGATGACCTGCGCTGTGGCCTATGGCGAGCGTTTCGTGGTGCCGCTGGTGAACGAGTTCATGGCGCAGTTCCCGCAACTGCGGGTAGAAATCGAGTTGTCCAACCGCCAGTTGGACCTGCTTCACGAGGGCTTCGACCTGGCGATCCGCCTCGGCCGCCTGAGCGATTCACGTTTGGTGGCCACACGCCTGGCACCCAGGGTGATGTACCTCTGCGCAACGCCGGAGTACCTCGCCCGCCACGGCACGCCGCAGAGCGTGGCGGAGCTGGCGCGGCACAACTGCCTGGTGGGCAGCAGCGACCAATGGAGCTTTCTCGAGGACGGCCGCGAAACCCAGCACCGGGTCCAGGGCAACTGGCGCTGCAACAGCGGCCAGGCCGTGCTCGATGCGGCGCTGCGCGGGTTCGGACTGTGCCAACTGCCCGACTACTACGTGCTGGAACATCTGCGTAGTAGGCGCCTGACATCGCTGCTGGAGGGGCACCAACCGCCCAATACCGGGGTCTGGGCGCTGTATCCCCAGCAGCGGCATCTGTCGCCCAAGGTGCGACAATTGGTGGACCATTTGAAGAAAGGCCTACAGCACCTTCAGCACTCTCCGTTGCCTTGAAGCAAGCACCGGGAAATTGCGTTGGCTAGAATGCGCGGTTTCCCACCGCAAGCTTCAAGGACGACGACATGTCTGCCCTTTCCTCCTTCCGCGAGCGCTATCTCCTGCGCTTCTGGTCACCACTGCCGACGCTGGTCGCGCTGGGCGTCATCTCCGCCTACTACTTCGCCATGACCGGCACCTTCTGGGCGGTCACCGGCGAGTTCACCCGTTGGGGCGGCCATGTGCTGTCCTGGTTCGGCCTGCAGCCGCAGGAATGGAGCTACTTCAAGATCATCGGCTTGCAAGGCACACCGCTGGACCGCATCGATGGTGTGATGATCATTGGCATGTTCCTCGGCGCACTGGTCTGTGCACTCTGGGCCGGCAACGTCAGCCTGCGCTGGCCAACCAGTAAGCGGCGCCTGCTGCAGGGTCTGATCGGCGGGGTGATCGCCGGCTTTGGCGCGCGCCTGGCGATGGGCTGCAACCTGGCGGCCTTCTTCACCGGTATCCCGATGTTCTCGGTGCACGCCTGGGCCTTCATGTTTTCCACTGTGATCGGCGCCTGGTTCGGCGTGAAGATCAGCCTGCTGCCCTTCCTGCGTATTCCACTGAAAGTGGACGGTAAGGCCGCGGCGCTTCCCAGCGCCGAAGCCCTGGCTCGCCGCGCCAAGCTGCAATGGCGCCTGGGCATGGGCGTGCTGGCCATTGCCGCGCTGTTCGCCGCCTGGCGCTTCGAGGTCTCGCTGGTGCTGGGCATGGCCTGCCTGTTCGGCCTGCTGTTCGGCGGCCTGATCGAGCGCGCGCAGATCTGCTTCACCAGCGCTGCCCGCGACCTCTGGACCACCGGCCGGACCCAGGCCGCGCTGGGCATCCTGCTGGGCATGGCGGCCGCCTGCGTCGGCACCTTCGCGGCGATCCACAATGGCCTGCCGCCGAAGATCTTCTGGATGGGCCCGAACGCGGTGATCGGCGGCGTGCTGTTCGGCATCGGCATCGTGCTGGCCGGCGGCTGCGAGACAGGCTGGATGTACCGCTCGATGGAAGGCCAGGTGCACTTCTGGGTAGTCGGCATCGGCAACGTGATCGGCGGCACGCTGGTCGCGGTGTATTGGGACCAGCTCGGCACCAGCCTCGCCCTGCCCTACCCCAAACTCAACCTGCTGCAGGAGTTCGGCCCTGGTGGCGGCCTGCTGATCACCTTCGCCGGCCTCGCCCTGTGCATGCTGCTGGTGCAACTGAACGCGCAACGATTCACTCGTAAACGGAAAGCCTACGATGTCCGAAACCAAGACGCCGACGCTGTCGCTTGATTTGCGCGGCGAACACTGTCCGTACAACGCCATCGCCACCCTGGAAACCCTGGAGACGCTCAAGCCGGGCGACCTGCTGGAGGTCATCACTGACTGTTCGCAGTCGGTGCACGGCATTCCGGAAGACACCCAGCGCCATGGCTACCATTGCCTGGCGGTGGAGCAGCATGGGGCGCTGTTCCGCTTCCTGATCGAGGTCCCGCTGCTGGGCTGAGGCTGCTTTTGTAGGGGCGGACTCCGTCCGCGATGAGCCCGAATCGCGCCGGAAGCCAATCGCGGACAAAGTCCGCTCCTACGGCCCAGCCCGGCGCGCAGCCTGTAGGAGCGAGCTTGCTCGCGAACCTGCCCAGCACTGAAGTCGCCGGAAACTTTGTTCGCGAGCAAGCTCGCTCCTACAGGGATACAGGATCAGTGCTTGGCGAAGTTACGCTGCAGGCGCTGCAGGTCTTCCGGGGTGGTGACCTTGATGTTGTCCACCCGCCCTTCCACCATGCGCGGCGCATAGCCCGCCCACTCCATGGCAGAGGCTTCGTCGGTGATGGCCGCATCGGCCACCAGCGCATCGGCGAGTGCGCGATGCAGCGCGCCGAGGCGGAACATCTGTGGGGTGTAGGCCTGCCAGACCACGCTGCGATCGATGGTCTCGACGACTCGGCCATCAGCGCCAACGCGCTTCAACGTATCCCGCGCGGGTACACCGAGCAGCCCGCCCACAGTGTCGAATTCCAACTCGTCCAGCAGACGATCCAGGTCGGCGCGCACAAGATTCGGCCGGGCGGCGTCATGCACCAGCACCCAGTCATCCGGCGCGGCGCCCAGCTCGCTCAGGCGCAGCAGGCCGTTGAGCACGGAATCCGCACGCTCGCGGCCACCTTCGGCGCGCTGGATCAGCTCGTTGGAGGCACTGGGCAGGGTCGGCCACCAGGGATCGTCGGCAGCCAGGCACACCACGAGGCCCTTGAGCCTGGGATGGCCAAGGAAGCAATCGAGGGTGCGTTCGAGAATGCTGCGACCGGCAAGGTCGAGGTATTGCTTGGGGCGATCGGCGCGCATCCGCGAACCGATACCGGCGGCCGGGATTACGGCCCAGAAGGCGGGAGTGGTCATTGCGCGAGCTGGTAGAGGGTTTCCTTGTCCTTGACCATGCCAAGTTCGTGGCGTGCACGCTCCTCGACGGTCTCGGTGCCTTTCTTGAGCTCGGCGACTTCCGCCTCGAGGATGCGGTTACGCTCGAGCAGGCGCTCGTTCTCACCCTGCTGGTCGGCGATCTGCTTCTGCAGGTCGCGCACTTGCGCCAGGCTGCCTTCGCCTACCCACAGGCGATACTGCAGGCCGGCCAGCGCCAGGATCAGCACGACGAACAGCCAGTAAGGGCTACGTAACCTCAAACCATCAGCTCCCTATACGCGAAGGGGTGGCTTGTGCCACCCCTTCACCGTACCAGACTAGGATCAGCCGCGGAATTCCGCGCGACCACGGTACGGCGCCTTGGCGCCCAGCTGCTCTTCGATGCGCAGCAGCTGGTTGTACTTGGAAACGCGGTCGGAGCGGCAGAGGGACCCGGTCTTGATCTGACCAGCGGCAGTGCCGACAGCCAGGTCAGCGATGGTGCTGTCCTCGGTTTCGCCCGAACGGTGCGAGATCACCGCGGTGAAGCCGGCAGCCTTGGCCATCTGAATGGCTTCCAGAGTCTCGGTCAGCGAGCCGATCTGGTTGAACTTGATCAGGATCGAGTTGCCGATCTTCTCGTCGATGCCGCGCTTGAGGATCTTGGTGTTGGTCACGAACAGGTCGTCACCGACCAGCTGTACCTTCTCACCGATCTTGTCGGTCAGGACTTTCCAGCCAGCCCAGTCGGACTCGTCCATACCGTCTTCGATGGAGATGATCGGGTAGCGCTGGGTCAGGCCAGCCAGGTAGTCGGCGAAACCTTCGGCGCTGAACACCTTGCCTTCGCCTTCCAGGTCGTACTGGCCGCCCTTGAAGAACTCGGAGGAAGCGCAGTCCAGGGCCAGGGTCACATCGTCGCCCAGCTTGTAGCCAGCGTTGGCGACGGCTTCGGCGATGGCGGCCAGGGCGTCTTCGTTGGATGCCAGGTTCGGCGCGAAGCCACCTTCGTCACCTACGGCGGTGTTCAGGCCACGGGCCTTCAGCACGGCTTTGAGGTGATGGAAGATTTCGGCGCCCATGCGCAGGGCGTCGGCGAAGTTCTTGGCGCCAACCGGCTGAACCATGAACTCCTGGATATCGACGTTGTTATCGGCGTGCTCGCCGCCGTTGATGATGTTCATCATCGGAACCGGCATGGAGTATTGGCCCGGGGTACCGTTCAGGTCGGCGATGTGCGCGTACAGCGGCACGCCCTTGGCCTGGGCGGCGGCCTTGGCGGCGGCCAGGGACACAGCGAGGATGGCGTTGGCGCCCAGCTTGCCTTTGTTCTCGGTACCGTCGAGGTCGATCATCGCGTGATCCAGACCTTTCTGGTCAGCCGCGTCCTTGCCCAGCAGCAGGTCGCGGATCGGGCCGTTGATGTTGGCCACCGCTTTCAGCACGCCCTTGCCCAGGTAACGGCTCTTGTCGCCATCGCGCAGTTCGAGAGCCTCGCGGGAACCGGTGGATGCACCGGACGGGGCGCAAGCGCTGCCGACGATGCCGTTGTCCAGGATCACGTCCGCTTCAACGGTCGGGTTGCCGCGGGAGTCCAGGACCTCACGGCCCTTGATGTCGACGATCTTTGCCATTCTTGATAACACTCCGAAGATAGAGATAAACGGGGCGGCTGGTGAGACATCAGAACCTGCTCAATGCCCCGCCGAGCTTGACGCTACGGGGCACATTGAGCGGATTCTCAGGCAGTCTCGATAGTGGGGAAACTCTTGACCAGGTCGTCCAGCTGCTTGAGCTGGGACAGGAAAGGCTCGAGCTTGTTCAGGCGCAGGGCGCACGGACCGTCGCATTTGGCGTTCTCGGGGTCCGGGTGGGCCTCCAGGAACAGACCGGCGAGGCCCTGGCTCATGCCGGCCTTGGCCAGGTCGGTGACCTGGGCGCGGCGGCCGCCGGCAGAATCGGCGCGACCGCCCGGCATCTGCAGGGCATGGGTCACGTCGAAGAACACCGGGTACTCGAACTGCTTCATGATGCCGAAGCCGAGCATGTCCACCACCAGGTTGTTGTACCCGAAGGAGGAGCCACGCTCGCAGAGGATCAGTTGGTCGTTACCCGCCTCCTCGCACTTGCGCAGGATGTGTTTCATCTCCTGCGGTGCAAGGAACTGGGCCTTCTTGATGTTGATCACCGCATTGGTCTTGGCCATGGCCACGACCAGGTCGGTCTGTCGGGACAGGAAGGCCGGCAGTTGGATGATGTCGCAGACCTCGGCCACCGGAGCGGCCTGGTAGGGCTCGTGCACGTCGGTGATGACCGGTACGTTGAAGGTCTTCTTGATCTCTTCGAAGATCTTCAGCCCTTCTTCCATGCCCGGACCACGGAACGAGGTGATCGAGGAACGGTTGGCCTTGTCGAAGCTGGCCTTGAACACGTAGGGGATACCGAGTCTCTCGGTGACCTTCACGTACTCTTCACAGACCTGCATCGCCAGGTCGCGCGACTCCAGCACGTTCATGCCGCCAAACAGCACGAACGGCAGGTCGTTGCCAATCTGGATATCACCGACGCGGATGATCTTCTGGGTCATGTTCAGGCTTTCCCGGCTTGCTTCAGGGCGGCGTTGACGAAGCCGCTGAACAGCGGGTGGCCATCACGCGGGGTGGAAGTGAATTCCGGGTGGAACTGGCAGGCCACAAACCACGGATGATCCGGAGCCTCGACCACTTCGACCAGCGCACCGTCGCCGGAGCGGCCGGAAATCTTCAGGCCAGCGGCTTCCAGTTGCGGACGCAGGTTGTTGTTCACTTCGTAGCGATGACGATGACGCTCGACGATCACTTCCTTGCCGTAGCAGTCGTGCACCAGGGTGCCAGCCGACAGCAGGCATTCCTGGGCGCCCAGGCGCATGGTGCCGCCCAGATCGGAAGCTTCGGTGCGCACTTCGGTGGCGCCGGTAGCATCCTGCCACTCGGTGATCAGACCGACGACCGGGTGGCCGCTGGACTTGTCGAACTCGGTGGAGTTGGCATCGGTCCAGCCCAGCACGTTGCGGGCGTATTCGATGACGGCCACCTGCATGCCCAGGCAGATGCCCAGGTACGGAACCTTGTTCTCGCGAGCGTACTGCACGGCGGTGATCTTGCCTTCTACGCCGCGCAGGCCAAAGCCGCCCGGGACCAGGATGGCGTCGGCGCCTTCGAGCAGGCTGGTGCCCTGCTGCTCGATGTCCTCGGAGTCGATGTAGCGCAGGTTGACCTTGGTGCGGCTCTGGATGCCGGCGTGGGTCATGGCTTCGATCAGCGACTTGTAGGCGTCGAGCAGTTCCATGTACTTGCCGACCATGGCGATGGTGACTTCACGCTCAGGGTTGAGCTTGGCGTCGACCACACGGTCCCACTCGGACAGGTCGGCCGGGCCGCACTCAAGACCGAAGCGCTCGACGACGAAGTCATCGACGCCCTGGGCGTGCAGGACGGACGGAATGCGGTAGATGGTGTCGACGTCTTCCAGCGAGATGACCGCGCGCTCTTCCACGTTGGTGAAGAGAGCAATCTTGCGGCGGGAAGAAATATCCACCGGATGGTCAGAACGGCAGACCAGGATGTCCGGCTGCAGGCCGATGGAGCGCAGCTCCTTGACCGAGTGCTGGGTCGGCTTGGTCTTGGTCTCGCCAGCGGTGGCGATGTACGGGACCAGCGTCAGGTGCATCAGCATGGCGCGGCGCGAACCGATCTCCACGCGCAACTGGCGGATGGCCTCGAGGAAGGGTTGCGACTCGATGTCACCAACGGTGCCGCCGACTTCCACCAGGGCCACGTCGGCATCGCCGGCGCCCTTGATGATGCGACGCTTGATCTCGTCGGTGATGTGCGGGATGACCTGCACGGTAGCGCCCAGATAGTCACCACGGCGCTCCTTGCGCAGCACGTCCATGTAGACGCGGCCGGTGGTGAAGTTGTTGTTCTGGGTCATCGTGGTACGAACGAAACGCTCGTAGTGGCCCAGATCGAGGTCGGTCTCGGCACCGTCGTGGGTGACGAACACCTCACCGTGCTGGAACGGGCTCATGGTGCCCGGATCGACGTTGATGTAGGGGTCCAGCTTGAGCATCGTGATCTTCAGGCCACGCGCTTCCAGAATGGCAGCCAAGGAAGCCGAGGCGATGCCTTTCCCCAATGAAGAAACAACACCACCCGTGACGAAGATGTAGCGCGTCATGAAAAGCCCTGAATGTCAGCGTTTAGGCGGCTCGGCCGCCGGGGAAGCGAAGGTGTCGGGTACAAGACCCGGCTCACGACTTCGTCGTGAAAATAGCGAACTCCCACTGATTCGCAGGCGAATCAACAGGAGCGGTACAAGACGGGAGCGTAGTCTACCGGAAAGCCGCTATCAGCTCAAACCCGAGTCATTCGTCGGAGGTGTCCAGCGCAGGGTCCAGCCCTGCCCCACCTCAACCTGCAGGTCCGGCAACAGCGCCACGCCGAGCAGCTCGTCGGCTCGCCAGAGCAGCGGCAAACGGCCACGCAAAAAAGCCGGCACAGCCGCCTCGTTGAGCAGACGCTTGAGGTCGCGCGAGCCTCGACCGGCCAGCGCCATCGCCTCCCCAGCCTGGCGATAGCGAACCTCCAGCGGTCCGCCCGGCGGCTCGCCGTCGAAACGCAGCGAACCGTTTCCCGCCAGCGAAAGCGGCCGTGCAGGGTCAGGCCAGGCCTGATTCCTCGGTACGAACCCGAGCCAGGGACTGGCCAGCCACCAGAGCCGACCGTGAGCGCGGCGCAGTTCGCCATCAGCGAGCCGCCAGATGGGCTCGGCATCTTCGCGAGCGTCGCGCAGGTCTCGCCAGCCTGCCCAGTGTGCGCTGTCAGGCAAACGCGCCAGTGGCGCAAGCCAGTGACGCAATGCATTGCGCTGGCGTGATTCGCTCAACTCCGCCAGCGCCGCGATGGCCAGCGAAGGCAATTGCATACCAATGTATTCATTGCGTGCGCCGGCGCAGATCAGGTCGTTCTGTGCCAGCTCCCCCAACAGCCCGTCGGCTTCCGCCAAATGCTCAGCACTCCGGGCAATGGTTTCGACCGCGGCGGGCCAGCGCCGGATGATGCCCGGCAGCACCTGGTTGCGCAGGTAGTTACGGTCGAAGTCGTTGCTGGCGTTGGACGGGTCTTCCACCCAGCTCAGCCCTTGCCTGCGGGCATAACGCTCCAGCTCCGCTCGATTGAGACCGAGCATGGGGCGCAACAGAGTCCCTGCCCCCAAGGGACGACTGGCGGCCATGCCGGAAAGCCCGCGCACGCCTGCCCCTCGGAACAGCCGGAACAGCACGGTTTCCGCCTGATCGTCACGGTGCTGGCCAGTCAGCAGGCATTCGCCCTCCCCCAGTGCTGCGGCGAAAGCCGCGTACCGCGCTTCGCGCGCCGCACGCTCCAGGCTGGCGCCATCATCGACCTGCACCCGCGCCACCTGCAAGGCAATCCCAAGTGAATCGCAGAAGCGCTGGCAATGCTCCGGCCAGGAGTCCGCAACAGCCTGCAGGCCGTGGTGCACGTGAATCGCGGAAATCGGCGGCAAGGCCTCGCGATGGGCGAGCTGCGCCAGGAGATGCAGGAGAACAGTGGAATCCAGCCCGCCGGAAAAAGCCACGCGCCACACCGGCGCATGACGCCAGGGAGCGAGGAAATTCAGCAGCCGGGATTCGAAGTCAGCAGACATGGCGCAGGTCGGCAGGGTCGGGGACGAGGCAAGGATACCTCGTCACCCGCGCTGCGCCGAAGGCGTCGATCAGGCGACGCCGTAGCTCATCAGGCGCTCGTAGCGGCGCGCGAGGAGTTCTTCGGTGCTCAGCTGGTTCAGCGTATCGAGCTGGCCGAGCAGGGAACTGCGGATGGTCTCGGCCATGGCGGCCGGATCGCGGTGGGCGCTGCCCAGCGGCTCGGGGATGACGTTGTCGACGATACCCAGGTCCTTCAGGCGGTTGGCGGTGATGCCCATCGCTTCGGCCGCTTCCGGTGCCTTTTCGGCGGTACGCCAGAGGATCGAGGCGCAACCTTCGGGCGAGATCACCGCATAGGTGGAGTACTGCAGCATGTTCAGTTGGTCGCACACGCCGATGGCCAGTGCGCCGCCGGAGCCGCCTTCACCGATCACGGTGGCGATGATCGGGGTCTTCAGGCGCGCCATGACACGCAGGTTCCAGGCGATCGCCTCGCTCTGGCCACGCTCTTCAGCGTCGATGCCCGGGTAGGCGCCGGGGGTGTCGATGAAGGTCAGAATCGGCATCTTGAAGCGTTCTGCCATCTCCATCAGGCGGCAGGCCTTGCGGTAGCCTTCCGGACGCGGCATGCCGAAGTTGCGGCGCACCTTCTCGCGCACTTCGCGGCCCTTCTGGTGGCCGATGATCATCACCGGCTGGTCTTCCAGGCGGGCAACGCCGCCAACGATGGCCGCGTCGTCGGAGAAGTGGCGATCACCGTGCAGCTCTTCGAACTCGGTGAAGATGTGCTCGATGTAGTCCAGGGTGTAAGGGCGACGCGGATGGCGTGCGAGCTGGGCGATCTGCCAGCTGGACAGGTTGCCGAAGATGTTCTCGGTCAGCGCCTTGCTCTTCTCCTGCAGACGGGAGATTTCGTCGGTGATGTTCAGGGCGTTGTCGTTGCCAACCAGGCGCAGCTCTTCGATCTTGGCGTGCAGGTCGGCAATGGGCTGTTCGAAATCGAGAAAATTCGGGTTCATGGGCTATCCGTCGTTCTGTTGGCGGCTGGGCCTGGTCCGTAGGCGCCCTACCTTACGGTATCGGGCGCCGAGGGTCGAGACTGGCGGGCGGGCGGCCTTTGGCCACCGGCCTCACTAGCGGTAGTTCAGGAAGACGTTGTCGCGGCCGAACTGGTCACGCAGCGCTTGAATCAGGTTGTCTGCCGGGTCGATCCGCCACTGCTCGCCGAACTGCAGCAGCGCGCGCGCCGACTCGCCACTGTAGTCCACGGTGACGGGGCAACTGCCTCTATGGCGGGTGCACAGATCAGCCAGCCAGCGCAGGCGGTCACCCTTGAGTGCATCGGCATGCACGCGCACGCGCAGGCTTTCCGCCAGCGAGGTGCGGGCCTCTTCCAGCCCCATTACGCGCTTGGCACGCAGACGCAGGCCGCCGGAGAAATCGTCCTGGCTGACTTCGCCCTCGATCACCACCAGCGCGTCAGTCTGCAGCAGCGCCTGGTTGGCGGCGAAGGCTTCGGCGAACAGCGAGGCCTCGATACGGCCGGAGCGGTCGTCCAGCGTCACGAAGCCCATCTTGTCGCCACGCTTGTTCTTCATCACCCGCAGGTTGACGATCAGGCCAGCAACGGTCTGGGTATCACGCGCAGGCTTCAGCTCGACGATGCGCTGGCGGGCAAATCGTCGCACCTCGCCCTCATACTCATCGATCGGGTGACCGGTCAGGTACAGGCCGAGGGTGTCCTTCTCGCCTTTCAGGCGCTCCTTGAGGTTGAGTTCCTTGACCTTGCGGTGGTTGGCGTAGACGTCCGCCTCAGGCTCGGCGAACACGCCGCCGAACAGGTCCATGTGGCCGCTGTCATGGCTGCGCGAGGTCTGCTCTGCGGCTTTCACGGCTTCTTCCATGGACGCCAGCAGCACGGCACGGTTGATGTCGACGTGGGCGTGGTAGGCCTTCTGTTCCTCATGGAAGTGCGGGCCGAGGCGGTCCAGCGCACCGGCGCGGATCAGCGCTTCCAGGGTGCGCTTGTTGACGCGCTTGAGATCGATACGGTCGCAGAAGTCGAACAGGGTCTTGAACGGCCCGCCTTCGTTGCGGCATTCGGTGATGGCTTCCACCGGGCCTTCACCGACGCCCTTGATCGCGCCCAGGCCGTAGACGATCTGGTTGTCCTCATCGACGGTAAAGCGGAATTCGGAGTTGTTCACATCCGGCGCCAGGATGCGCAGCTTCATGTGGCGGCACTCTTCGATGAGCGTCACCACCTTGTCGGTGTTCTGCATATCCGCGGTGAGTACCGCGGCCATGAACGGGGCTTTCCAATGGGTCTTCAGCCAGGCGGTCTGGTACGACACCAGGCCGTAGGCAGCGGAGTGCGACTTGTTGAAGCCATAGCCGGCGAACTTTTCCACCAGGTCGAAGATGTTGCCCGAGAGGTTGGCGTCGATGCCGTTGTTGGCACAACCTTCGATGAAACCGCCGCGCTGCTTGGCCATTTCCTCGGGCTTCTTCTTACCCATGGCACGACGCAGCATGTCCGCGCCGCCGAGGCTGTAGCCCGCCATCACCTGGGCGATCTGCATCACCTGTTCCTGGTACAGGATGATACCGTAGGTGGGCTTGAGCACCGGTTCGAGGCCAGCGTACTGATAGTCAGGGTGCGGATAGGAGATTTCTTCACGACCGTGCTTACGGTTGATGAAGTCATCCACCATGCCCGACTGCAGCGGGCCGGGACGGAACAGCGCCACCAGTGCGATAAGGTCTTCCAGGCAGTCCGGCTTGAGCTTCTTGATCAGCTCCTTCATGCCGCGCGATTCAAGCTGGAAGACCGCGGTGGTCTCCGCCTTCTGCAGCAGGTCGTAGGTCTTCTTGTCGTCCAGCGGGATGCGGTCGATATCGACCAGCTCGGTCTCGCCATTCTTCTGCTGGATGCGATGGATGATCTCCATCGCCCATTTGATGATGGTCAGGGTACGCAGGCCGAGGAAGTCGAACTTCACCAGGCCGGCGGCTTCCACGTCGTCCTTGTCGAACTGGGTCACCAGGCCGGCGCCCTCTTCGTCACAGGCGATAGGAGCGAAGTCGGTCAGCTTGGTCGGCGCGATCACCACGCCGCCGGCGTGCTTGCCGGTACCACGGGTGACGCCTTCCAGCTTGAGCGCCATGTCCCAGATTTCCTGGGCTTCCTCGTCGGTCTTGAGGAAGTCGCGGAGCATTTCCTCCTGCTCGAAGGCCTTCTCCAGGGTCATGCCCACTTCGAAGGGAATCATCTTCGACAGCTTGTCGGCCAGGCCGTAGGACTTGCCCTGCACCCGCGCCACGTCGCGTACCACCGCCTTCGCGGCCATGGAGCCGAAGGTGATGATCTGGCTCACCGCATTGCGGCCGTAGGCGCCGGCCACGTAGTCGATCACCCGGTCACGGCCTTCCATGCAGAAGTCGACGTCGAAGTCGGGCATGGAAATACGTTCGGGGTTCAAGAAACGTTCGAACAGCAGGTCATAGGCCAGCGGGTCGAGGTCGGTGATCTTCAGCACGTAGGCGACCAACGAACCGGCACCCGAGCCCCGACCGGGGCCCACGGGCACGCCGTTGTTCTTGGCCCACTTGATGAAGTCCATCACGATCAGGAAGTAGCCGGGGAAGCCCATCTGGATGATGGTGCCCAGTTCGAACTCCAGACGATCGACGTAGATCTGCCGCTTCTCTTCGTAGTTCGGCGTGGTGTCCTTCGGCCAGAGCACCGCGAGGCGCTCTTCCAAGCCTTCGTAGGAGACATGGCGCAGGTAGTCGTTGATGTCCATGTCGTCGTAGGGGATCGGGAAGTTGGGCAGGAAGTACTTGCCCAACTGCACGTCGATGTTGCAGCGCTTGGCGATCTCGACGGAGTTTTCCAGAGCCTCGGGAATGTCGCTGAACAGCTCGGCCATTTCTTCCGGGCTCTTCAGGTATTGCTGGTCGGAATAGTTGCGCGAACGGCGCGGATCATCCAGGGCGCGGCCTTCGCCGATGCATACACGGGTCTCGTGGGCTTCGAAGTCCGCTTCCTTGATGAAGCGCACGTCGTTGGTCGCCACCAGCGGCGCGCCGCTGCGCGCGGACAGGGCCACGGCGGCATGCACATGCTCTTCATCATTGACCCGATTGGTGCGCTGGATGTCGAGGTAGAAGCGATCGGGGAAGACCTCCAGCCACTCAGCCAGCAGAGAATCGGCCAGGGCGTCGTCACCTTCGAGCAGAGCCATGCCGATCTCGCCTTCCTTCGAGCCGGACAGCGCGATCAGGCCTTCGGCGGCCTCCTTGACCCATTGACGCTCGATGATGATCTCGCCGTTGCGCTGGCCTTCCTGCCAACCACGGGAAATCAGCTCAGTCAGGTTGCGGTAGCCCTTGGCATTCATCGCCAGCAGGGTCAGGCGCGTCAGCGGGCCGTCCTCGTCGCGGTTGGCCAGCCAGATATCGGCCCCGCAGATCGGCTTGATGCCGCCGCCCATGGCCGTCTTGTAGAACTTCACCAGCGAGCACATGTTGCTCAGGTCGGTCACCGCCACCGCCGGCATGCCCGCCCCGCCGACCGCCTTGATCAGCGGCTTGACCCGCACCAGGCCGTCGACCAGGGAGAATTCGGTGTGCAGACGCAGGTGAACGAAGGTGGCGGTCATGGTGGTCCTTGGCAAACGCGAAAAACGGCAAGCCCCGGATTGTACCGGGGCTGTCCGCAAAGCTACAGGGATCAATGGGCCAGCCGTCGCACCGGGTGATTGAAGTCACCGGCGGCCCGCTGACCGAAAGGAATTCCAGAGTAATAACAGGGTGTTACAGGATGCCGACGGGGTTTTCCAGCAGATCGCGCACTGGGCCGAAGGAGCGCCGGTGGATGGGCGTCGGCCCCAGGCGCTTGAGCGCTTCGAGGTGCACTGGAGTGGGATAGCCCTTGTGCCCGCCGATACCGTAACCGGGGTACAGAGCTTCCATTTCCTGCATTTCGCGATCGCGGCTGACCTTGGCCAGGATCGAGGCAGCAGCGATGGCCGGCACCTTGGCGTCGCCCTGCACGACCGGCGCAGAGGGCACCTGCAGTTTCGGGCAGCGGTTGCCGTCGATCAACGCCAGCTTCGGCGTGACACTCAGGCCTTCCACCGCGCGCTGCATGGCCAGCATGGTGGCGTGGAGGATATTCAACTGATCGATCTCGTGCACATCGGCACGCGCGATGCACCAGGCCAGGGCCTTCTCGCGGATCTCGTCGAAGAGTTTTTCACGCTTGGCTTCGGAGAGCTTCTTGGAGTCGTTCAGCCCGCTGATCGGGCGCGCCGGATCGAGAATGACCGCTGCCGTGACCACGGGGCCGCACAGCGGGCCACGGCCGACTTCGTCAACGCCAGCTACCAGCTCTTCCACCAGCGTAAAGTCCAGGCCCATCTGCATCAGTGTTTCTCCACCAGGGCAAGGACCGCTTCGGCGGCCTGCGCGGACGCATCCTGGCGCAAGGCGCGATGGATGGCGTCGAAGGATTCAGTCTGCACGCTGCCATCATCAAGCAGCGGCAACAGCGTAGTGGCAAGCGCCTCGGGCGTGGCCGCATCCTGGATCAGTTCCGGCACCAGCAGTCGCCCGGCCAGCAGGTTCGGCAGGGAGATATAAGGGCTCTTTACCAGGCGTTTGAGAATGCGATAAGTCATGGGCGCCACCTTGTAGGCAACGACCATCGGGCGCTTGTACAGCAGCGCTTCCAGCGTGGCGGTGCCGGAGGCAATCAACACGGCGTCGCAGGCGGCAAGCGCCTCGTGGGAAGCGCCGTCGAGCAACTGCACCGGCAAGTTGCGGCCGGCCAGCATCGCTTCGATCTGTACGCGACGCTCAGGGCTCGCGCAGGGCAGCACGAAACGCAGGCCGGGGCGATCCTGCAGCAGGCGCTGGGCGGTATCGAGGAACAGCGCGCCAAGCTTGCCGACCTCGCCTCCCCGGCTACCGGGCAGGAGCGCGACAACGCTGGCATCGTGCGGCAGGTCGAGACGCTCGCGCGCACCGGCTCGGTCGGCTTCCAATGGGATGGTGTTGGCCAGCGGGTGGCCGACGAAACGCACCGGCACCGCATGCTCTTCGTAGAAGCGCGCCTCGAACGGGAAGAGCGCGAGCATCAGGTCGCAGGCTTCCTTGATCTTCAGCACGCGTTTCTGCCGCCAGGCCCAGACCGACGGACTGACATAGTGCACCGTGCGGATGCCCGCGCGGCGCAGCTTCAATTCGATGTTGAGGTTGAAGTCCGGCGCATCGATACCGATGAACACGTCCGGCTTCGCCGCGATCAGCATCTGCACCAGGTCCTTGCGGCGGCGCAGCAGTTCGCGCAGGCGCCCCAGGACTTCGAACAGCCCCATGACCGCCAGGCGCTCCATAGGGAAATGCGTCTTCAGCCCTTCAGCTTCCATGCGTGGACCGCCGACGCCGATGAACTCGATGCCGGGGTGGCGCTGCTTGAGCGCCTGCATGAGGCCGGAGCCAAGGATATCGCCGGACGCCTCGCCCGCGACCAGGGCGACGCGCAGCTTGCGTGCGGTCGGTTGCATGGTCAGCGGGTGATGCCGCGGGTGGAGCTCTGGATGGAATCGCGGAATACCGCGACTTCCGGGAACTGCTCGGAGACTTCGGCCAGTTCGGCCAGCGCCTCGTCCACCGTCAGACCCTGGCGATAGACCACTTTGTAGGCGCGGCGCAGCGCCTGGATCGATTCGGCGCTGAAACCACGACGGCGCAGCCCCTCGAAGTTCATGCTGCGCGCCTCGGCGGGGTTGCCGAAGACTGTGACATAGGCCGGAACGTCCTTGCCGATGGTGGTCCCCATGCCAGAGAAGGCGTGGGCACCGATGCGGCAGAACTGGTGCACCAGGGTGTAGCCGGAGAGGATCGCCCAATCATCCACGTGAACATGGCCCGCCAGCGCGGTGTTGTTCACCAGGATGCAATGGTTGCCGATCACACTGTCGTGGCCGATGTGCACATAGGCCATGAGCAGGTTGTGATCACCGATAGTGGTTTCCGAGCGATCCTGGATCGTGCCGCGATGGATGGTGACACCCTCGCGGATCACATTGTGGTCGCCAATCACCAGGCGAGTCGGTTCGCCCTTGTACTTCAGGTCGGGGGTATCTTCACCCACGCTGGAGAACTGGAAAATCCGATTGTGCTTACCGATCTTCGTGGGGCCTTTGACCACCACGTGCGGACCGATCACCGTACCTTCGCCGATCTCCACATCCGGCCCGACCATGGACCAAGGGCCCACTTCTACGTCGTCAGCCAGCTTTGCGCGCGGGTCGATGATGGCGCGAGGATCGATCAAACTCATAGTTTGCGTTCCGCACAGATGATTTCAGCCGAGCATACCGGCTTGCCGTCCACGGTGGCATTGCAGTCGAACTTCCAGATGCCGCGCTTGACGCTGATGAACTGGGCGTTCAGCTGCAGCTGGTCACCCGGCAGCACCGGCTGGCGGAAGCGCAGCTTGTCGGAGCCGACAAAGTAGTACAGGGTGCCATCGGCCGGCTTCACGTCGAGCATCTTGAAACCGAGGATACCGGCAGCCTGGGCCATGGCCTCGATAATCAGGACGCCCGGCATGATCGGATGCTGTGGGAAGTGGCCATTGAAGAACGGCTCGTTGATGCTGACATTCTTGTAGGCGCGAATGCGCTTGCCTTCAATGTCCAGCTCCACCACCCGATCCACCAGCAGGAAAGGGTAGCGATGAGGCAGGTATTCGCGAATCTCGTTGATGTCCATCATGTTCAGGGGAGCCTGTTCAGAAAAGGGAAACGCCAAAAAATGCGTGGATCACGCATCTGATGGAGCGTCTCCGCTTGGGGTCACGGCGGCCAGGCGCTTTTCCAGCTGCTGCAGACGACGGGCCATGTCATCCAGCTGACGAATGCGCGCGGCACTCTTCTTCCATTCAGCCGCAGGCTGCATGGCGGTACCGGAGGAGTAGGAGCCCGGCTCGGTAATCGAGCGGGTCACCATGGTCATCCCGGTGACGAAGACGTTGTCGCAGATCTCGATATGGCCAACCAGGCCCACGCCACCAGCGAGCATGCAATGCTTGCCGATCTTGGCACTGCCGGAAATCCCGCAGCAGCCGGCCATGGCGGTGTGATCACCGATCTGCACGTTGTGGGCAATCATGATCTGGTTATCCAGCTTCACCCCATTGCCCACCAGGGTATCGGACAGCGCACCACGGTCGATGGTGGTATTGGCGCCGATCTCGACGTCATCCCCCAGGGTTACGCCGCCAATTTGCGCGATCTTCTGCCAGACGCCTTTATGGTTGGCGAAGCCGAAGCCCTCACCACCAAGCACGGCGCCGGACTGGATCACCACGCGCTTGCCGATGCACACATCGTGGTAGAGGGTCACACGCGGCGCCAGCCAACCGCCCTCGCCGATCACGCTGCGCGCGCCGACGAAGCAATGGGCCCCAATGGTGACATTCGCGCCGATCTGCGCGCCTGCCTCGATCACGGCATAAGGACCGACACTGGCAGTCGCGTCGACCTGGGCACCTTCATCGACCACCGCAGTGGGATGAATGCCCACCGGCGCCTTGGGCTTGCGATCGAACTGGTGGGACAAGCCGGCGTAAGCCAGGTAGGGATTGGGAACGATCAGCGCATTGCCGGTATAGCCCTCGGCATCAGCGGCAGTCAGCAGGATGGCGCTGGCTTTGCTGCCTTCGAGGAACTTGCGGTACTGCGGATTGGCCAGGAAGCTCAGTTGACCGGCGCCTGCATCCTGCAGGGTAGCCAGCCCACTGATGACCTGAGCGGGATCGCCGCGCAACTCGGCATCGAGTTGCGCGGCCAGTTCGGCGAGGGTAAAGGACAGCTCGGTCATCATCAGCGCAGTTGGTTCATGCGCTCGATGACTTGACGGGTGATGTCGTACTGCGGCTTCACGTCGACCACGGCACCACGCTCGACCACGAGGTCATAACCACCTTTCTTGATGGTTTCCTCGACGGCCTGGTCCAGCTTCGGCTTGAGCTTCTTGAGCATGTCGCGGTCAGCGACGGCCTTGGCTTCGTTCAGTTCCTTGGACTGGAACTGGAAGTCACGGGCCTTCTGCTTGAAGTCGCCCTCGGCCTTTTCACGCTCGGCGTTGGACATTTTGCTGCCGCCGTTGACCAGCTTGTCCTGCAGGGACTTGGCGTCGGTTTCCAGCGCCTTGAGCTTGGTCAGTTGGGGGCCGAACTTCTTCTCGGCGTCCACGGCGTACTGCTTGGCCGCGTCGGACTCGAGGAGTGCCATCTGATAGTTGAGCACCGCGATCTTCATGTCGGCGAACGCGGGACTCGCCGCCAGGGCTGCGGTGATCAGGACGAACTGGGTCAACTTACGCACAATGCACTCCTGCACAAAGCATGGTTGTCATTACAACGATACGGCCAATTAGAAGGTCTGTCCCAGGGAGAACTGGAAGATCTGGGTTTCGGCGTTGTCCGGTTTCTTGATCGGAGTCGCCAGGCTGAAGCTCAGCGGGCCCAGAGCGGTGATCCAGGTCAGACCCACACCCGCGGACATGGCCATGTCCTGGAATTTGACGCCGTCACAACCCTGAGTGGTCGATGTCGGGCAATCGGTGTCGAACACGTTACCGATGTCGTAGAACAGGACGGTACGCAGCTGGCGCTGATCCTTCACGAACGGCAGCGGGAACAGCAGTTCGGCGCCACCGGTGATCAGGATGTTACCACCGAAGGCCTCGCGATCCTGATCCGGGTCGGTGTAGCGGCCTTTGCTATCCGGGCCGGGAATCTGATTGCCGTTGGCGTCGCGAGCGATACTCGGGGTACTGCGCGGACCGAGGGAACTATCCTTGAAGCCACGGACCGAGTTGAAGCCGCCGGCGTAGTAGTTCTCGTAGAACGGCAGGCGATCGGTATCGCCATAGGCACCGCCATAACCAAGCTCGGTATGGAAGCGCATGGTGTAGTTCTCGGTCAGCGGCGCAAAGATCTGGCCGCGGTAATCGAGCTTGTAGAACGACAGGTCGCTGCCCGGAATGGTAGTTTCCAGCACCAGGCTCTGCGAGTGGCCACGGTTGGCCAGCACGCCCTTGTTCAGGGTCGATTCGGACCAGCCGATGGACGCCTTGAAGTTGGTGAAGCTGTCGCCTTCCTTGTCGATGAAGTCGAAGATTTCGTCGACGGTGTAGACGCCGGTATCGATATCGTCGCGCTGAACGGTCAGACCATAGGTCAGGCGCGAGGTCTCGCTGATCGGGTAGCCGATGCTGACGCCGGCGCCCAGGCTGTTGACCGAGTAGCTGGATACGTCGGTGTCGAGCTCGTCGTAGTCGGTCTTGCGGTAGAAGGCGTTGTAACCCAGGCTCACGCCGTCGACGGTCCAGTAGGGGTCGACGAAGCCGAAGTTGTAGCGAGTCTGGTAGTCGGACTTGGTCAGGCCGATGCTGACCTTGTTACCGGTACCCAGGAAGTTGTTCTGGCTGATCGAGCCACCGAGGATCAGACCGGCGCTCTGGGCGAAGCCCACGCTGGCGGTGATCGAGCCGGACGGCTGCTCTTCCACGCTGTAGTTGACGTCCACCTGGTCGTCGGTGCCCGGTACGGCCGGAGTCTCGACGTTGACTTCCTTGAAGTAGCCCAGGCGCTCCAGGCGCTGCTTGGACTGGTCGATCAGGTAGGTCGAAGCCCAGCCGCCCTCCATCTGGCGCATTTCACGACGGAGTACTTCGTCCTCGGTCTTGGTGTTGCCGCGGAAGTTGATGCGGTTGACGTAGGCGCGCTTGCCCGGATCGACCACGTAGGTGATCGATACGGTCTTGTTCTCGTCGTTCGGCTCAGGAACGCCGTTGACGTTGGCGAAGGTGTAACCCTCGTTACCCAGGCGGCGGGTGATCAGGTCGGAGGTGGTGGTCATCACCTTGCGGGAGAACACCTGGCCTTTCTTCACCAGCAGCAGTTTCTTCACTTCATCTTCCGGCACCTTCAGGTCGCCGGAGAGCTTAACGTCGCTGACGGTGTACTTCTCGCCTTCATTGACGTTGACGGTGATGTAGACGTGCTTCTTGTCCGGGGTGATGGATACCTGGGTGGAAGCGATATCCATGTGGATGTAGCCACGGTCCAGGTAGTAGGAGCGCAGGCGCTCCAGGTCACCGGAGAGTTTCTCGCGGGAGTACTTGTCGTCGTTCTTGAAGAAGGACAGCCAGTTGGTGGTCTTCAGCTCGAACAGGTCGGTCAGGTCTTCCTCGGAGAAGACGGTGTTGCCCACGACGTTGACATGGGCGATGGCCGCCACAGTGCCTTCGTTGATGTTGATCTTCAGCGCGACGCGGTTGCGCGGCTGCGGCACCACTTCAGTTTCGATCTCGGCGGAGTAGCGACCCTGGGCCACGTACTGGCGCTGCAACTCGTTGCGCACGCCTTCAAGGGTGGCGCGCTGGAAGATTTCACCTTCGGACAGGCCGGACTGCTTCAGCCCCTTCATCAGGTCTTCGGTGGTGATGGCCTTGTTGCCCTCGATCTCGATGCTGGAGATGGACGGACGCTCGACCACATTGACGATCAGCACATTGCCATCACGGCTGAGCTGGATGTCCTGGAAGAAACCGGTCTTGAACAGCGAGCGGGTCGCTTCGACCAGGCGGCGATCGTCGATCTGCTCGCCTACGTTCAGCGGCAGGGCCGCGAACACGCTACCGGCAGACACGCGCTGCAGGCCGTTGACCCGGATATCGGAAACAGTGAAGGACTCGGCGTGAACCTGGGCGATCATCAGCGCGGAAAGGGCCGCGGGAAGCAGAAAGCGTTTCATGGAGTCCTTTTATTCCAACTGACAAATAGAGAATCTGCCGCAAGTGGCGGCAGATCCGAAAACCAATGGACGGTTACAGTCGACTCAGATCGTTGACCAGGGCCAACAACATGACCCCGACTACCAGGCTGATGCCAATCTGCATCCCCCAAGCCTGGACCCGCTCCGACAGTGGGCGACCTCGCACCCACTCGACCATGTAGAACAGCAGATGCCCGCCATCGAGGACGGGAATCGGCAACAGGTTGAGAACCCCCAAACTGATGCTCAGATAGGCGAGGAAATGGAGAAAATCCCCTACGCCGGACTGGGCTGAAGCGCCCGCCACTTTAGCAATGGTTATCGGCCCGCTCAAGTTTTTTACCGAGAGCTGCCCGACCACCATTTTCTTTAGAGAATCCAGAGTTAGCAGGCTCATGGACCAGGTTCGGGAGAGCGCCTGCCCCACCGCCGCCACCGGTCCATAGCTCACTTCTCGAAGCATTTCCGGCGGCCACTGGCCGCCAGCGACGCCTGCGCCCAGGTATCCGGTACGGGCCTTGCCCTCGCCTTTGGCCGCCAGGGTCAGGGCCAACTCCTCACGCTGGCCTGCGCGCTCGATGCCCAGGATCACTTTGCCGTCGGGCATGGCGCGGATACGCGAAACGACTTCTTGCCAATCCGTGACCGATTGGGCATCCAGGCTAACGATTCGGTCACCGATCTTCAGGCCGGCAGCCTTGGCCGGGCCCTTTTCGTCCAATTCGGCGATCACCGGTGCAACAGCGGGTCGCCAGGGCTGGATACCGAGACCGCCAATGGGATCGGGGTTGTCTTCGCTCTTCAGCCAGGACTTGATGCTCACCTGGTGCACAGCAGGCACTGTGGAGCCCTGTTCCAGCACCGAAACACTCAGCTCGCCAGTTTCACCAAGGCGACGCACCAGCTGCAGGTTGACACCACTCCAGCCGTCCACGGCCTCGCCATCCACCGCGATCACTTCCTGGCCGGCCGCCAACCCCGCCTGGGCCGCTGGGCTATCCGCCACCACCGAGCCGATGATCGGCTTGATCTGCTGGCTTCCGAGCATCGCCAGCACCCAGAAGAACAGAATGGCGAGCAGGAAGTTGGCAATCGGGCCCGCCGCTACGATGGCGATTCGCTGGAATACGGTCTTGCGATTGAAGGCGCGGTCGAGCAGCTCGGCAGGGACGTCACCTTCGCGCTCGTCCAGCATCTTTACGTAGCCACCCAAAGGAATAGCGGCGACTACAAATTCAGTGCCCTGGCGGTCATGCCAGCGCACCAGGGGGGTGCCGAAGCCCACGGAGAAGCGCAGGACCTTGACCCCGCAGCGGCGGGCAACCCAGAAGTGTCCGAACTCATGGAAGGTGACCAGTACGCCAAGGGCGACAATCAGTCCCACCACCATATAAAGGGCGCTCATCGCTACCTCCTCGGGCTCAACGCCCGCGTTCCTGCAACCACGCCTGCGCGGCGGCTCGTGCACGCTGGTCAGCTGCCAGCACCGCATCGAGCGATTCGACTGGCGAGCGCGCCTCGCGGTTCAGCACGTCGTCGATGATAACCGGGATATCGGTGAAGCGGATGCGTCGCTCAAGGAACGCCGCAACGGCCACTTCGTTCGCCGCATTGAGCATCGCCGGCACGCTCCCCCCGGCTTCTGCCGCCTGACGCGCCAGCCGCAGACAGGGAAATCGCTGCTCATCCGGTGCAGAAAAGTCCAGGCGGGCAATGGAAAACAGATCCAGCGGAGAAACGCCGGAATCGATCCGTTGCGGCCAGGCCAGCGCATGGGCGATGGGGGTGCGCATATCGGGATTGCCCAACTGGGCCAACACCGAACCATCGACGTAATCCACCAGGGAATGGATCACGCTCTGCGGATGGATCACCACCTCGACCTTCGAGGGCTGCGCGTCGAACAACCAACAAGCCTCGATCAGCTCCAGGCCCTTGTTCATCATGCTCGCCGAATCGACGGAGATTTTCCGCCCCATCGACCAGTTGGGGTGAGCACAGGCCTGCTCGGGCGATACATCGACCAACTGCTCCAGCGGTGTCTCGCGGAAGGGACCGCCCGAAGCGGTCAGCAGGATGCGCCGAACGCCAACCTCGCCGAGACCGCGAGCGTAGTCCGCCGGCATGCACTGGAAGATCGCGTTGTGCTCGCTGTCGATCGGCAGCAGGACGGCGCCACTGGCACGCACGGCGTTCATGAACAGCGCGCCGGACATCACCAGCGCTTCCTTGTTGGCCAGCAGCACACGCTTGCCGGCTTCGACCGCCGCCAGCGTGGGCTTCAGGCCGGCGGCACCGACAATAGCCGCCATCACCGCATCCACTTCGGGATGGGCGGAAATCTCGCAGAGACCGGCTTCGCCAGCCAGCACGCGAGCATCGAGGCCGGCAGCATTCAGGCGATCTTGCAAGGCACGCGCCTGCTCGAGCTCAGGCACCACGGCAAAGCGTGGACGGTGGCGCAGGCACAGCGTTTCAAGCTCAGCCAGACGAGAGAAGCCACTGAGCGCGAAAACGCGATAACGGTCCGGGTGACGCCCGATGACATCGAGGGTGCTGAGGCCGATCGAGCCGGTTGCCCCCAGCACGGAAATCCACTGCGGATGACTCACGGCGTACCCCAACCCACGGCCCAGAGCAGCGCCGTGAAGACCGGAATGGCTGCGGTCAAGCTGTCGATGCGGTCCAGCACACCGCCATGGCCCGGCAGCAGGTTACTGCTGTCCTTGAGGCCCGACTGGCGCTTGAACATGCTCTCGGTGAGGTCGCCGATGACCGACAGGGCTACCACGATGGCCGTACAGGGCAGGGCCAGCAGCAGCTCACGGACGGTCCAGTCACGGTAGATGGAGACAGCGACGGTGATCACCAGGCACAGCGCCATGCCGCCAAAGAAACCTTCCCAGCTCTTGCCCGGGCTGACGCGCGGGGCCAGCTTGCGCTTGCCGAAAGCCTTGCCGGAGAAGTAGGCGCCGATATCCGCAGCCCAGACCAGCACCATCACGGCGACGATCAGCCAGTTGGAGAGCGGCCACTGCTTGAGCAGGACCAGGCCCTGCCAGGCCGGGAGGAGGATCAGCAGGCCGATCAACAGGCGGCGCCAGCGGCCACCCCAGCTCGACGCGCTATCCGGATAGGTCAGCACCATGACGATAGCCAGAGCCCACCAGAGCAGGGCCAGCACCAGCACGGCCCCCGCCAGCTGCGGCAACCAGGCCAGCACCAGCATCAGCGCAGCGACCACAGCGGCATAGCCGATACGGGCGGGCTGCTCGTTGTAACCGGCCAGACGCGCCCATTCCCAGGCGCCAAGACTCACCACCAGACCGATGAACAGCGAGAACGCCGCACCGTCGAGCAGGAAGAAACCACCCAGCGCGATCGGCAACAGGATCAGCGCCGTGATGATTCGTTGTTTCAACATGACGGGGGTGCCTCGGCCTCGACCTGCTCACTGGTCTTGCCGAAGCGGCGCTGACGAGAGGCGAAGTCCTGCAACGCAGCCTGCATGGCTTCGTGCTTGAAGTCGGGCCAGTAGAGATCGGAGAAATACAGCTCGGCGTAAGCCAGCTGCCAGAGAAGGAAGTTGCTGATGCGGTGCTCGCCACCTGTGCGGATGCACAGGTCGGGCAGCGGCTGGTCACCGGTGGAGAGGCAACCCTGAATCAGCTCCGGGGTGATCTCCTCCGCCGCCAGGTGGCCGGCCTGCACTTCACGGGCGAGACGCTGGGCCGCCTGGGTGATATCCCACTGGCCGCCGTAGTTCGCCGCCACCTGCAGCAGCATGCTGCTGCCACCGGCGGTGAGCGCCTCGGCCTCGCGCATCGCCGCCTGCAATTCCGGGGCGAAGCGACTGCGGTCGCCGATGATGCGCAGGCGGATACCATTGGCACTGAGCTTGCGCACCTCACGGCGCAGGGCCATGAGGAAAAGCTCCATCAGCGCGCCGACCTCATCGGCCGGGCGCTGCCAGTTCTCGCTGGAGAAGGCGAACAGCGTCAGCACTTCGACGCCCGCCTCGGCGCAGGTCTTGATCACTGCACGAACGGCGTCCACGCCGGCCTTGTGCCCGGCAACGCCAGGCATGAAGCGTTTCTTCGCCCAGCGATTGTTACCATCCATGATGATCGCCACGTGCCGGGGCACGGGCGTCACCTGCTTGGTCTTTTCCATGACGAAAGCCCGGCCGTCAGACGGCCATCAGGTCCGCTTCCTTGGCCTCGAGGGCCTTTTCGATCTCGGCGACGAACTTGTCGGTGATCTTCTGCACGTCGTCACCGGCGCGGCGCTCTTCATCCTCGCTGATTTCCTTCTCTTTCTGCAGGTCTTTCAGCTGTGCCAGCGCATCGCGACGGATATTGCGCACGGATACGCGAGCCTGCTCCGCCTCGGCGCGAGCCTGCTTGGTGAAGCCCTTGCGGGTCTCCTCGGTCAGGGCTGGCATCGGGACGCGGATGGTAGTACCGGCAGTGGCCGGATTCAGGCCCAGGTCGGAGGTCATGATGGCCTTTTCGACCGCCTGGATCATGCTCTTGTCGAAGACGCTCAGAGCCAGGGTACGGGAATCTTCCACGGTGACGTTGGCTACCTGACGCAGCGGAGTGTCGGAACCGTAGTAGGACACCATCACGCTATCCAGGATGCTCGGGTGTGCACGGCCGGTACGAATCTTGGCGAAGGCATGGCCCAGGGCTTCCAGGGTTTTGCCCATACGATCCTGCGCTTCCTTCTTGATCTCGTTGATCATCTCAATCCTCCTCGATCAGGGTGCCTTCAGCACCACCTACAACAATATTCAGCAGCGCGCCGGGCTTGTTCATATTGAACACACGCAGCGGCATTTTCTGGTCCCGGCACAGGCAGATGGCGGTAAGGTCCATCACACCCAGCTTGCGATCGAGCACTTCGTCGTACGTCAGACGTTCGAATTTCTCGGCATTCGGGTCCTTGAACGGGTCGGCAGTGTACACGCCGTCCACCTTGGTCGCCTTCAGTACTACGTCAGCATCTATTTCGATGGCGCGCAGGCAGGCGGCGGAGTCGGTGGTGAAGAACGGGTTGCCGGTACCGGCGGAGAAGATCACCACTTCGCCACTCTTCAGGTGGCGCATGGCCTTGCGGCGGTCGTAGTGATCGGTCACGCCGACCATGGAAATGGCGGACATGACGATGGCGGTGATATTGGAGCGCTCCAGGGCGTCACGCATGGCCAGGCCGTTCATCACGGTGGCGAGCATACCCATGTGGTCGCCGGTGACACGATCCATGCCGGCTGCGGACAGCGCCGCGCCACGGAACAGGTTGCCGCCACCGATAACCAGGCCGACCTGCACGCCGATTCCGACGAGCTGACCGATCTCCAGCGCCATGCGGTCCAGCACCTTGGGATCGATGCCGAACTCCTCGGAGCCCATCAGGGCTTCGCCGCTCAGTTTTAGAAGAATGCGTTTATAGCGAGGTTGACGAGCGCTCAGCTGCTGAGCCATGACCTTTTTCTCCTGCGGCGATTGAATGCTGTGCGCCTTGTGGGCGCCTGGTGGAAAGCTTGGACCAGCCAGCCTTACGGCGCCTTTAAACCCGCCTTGCGGGCCTGCGCCGTGGAAACCGCCCCTTTTGGTTTCCCCAGTTTGGCAAAGAGGCCGCGCGCGTTAGCGGGCAGCCTCTTGCGGGGCGACAGTCGTGAGACTGTCTATTACTGCTTGGAAGCGGCTACTTGAGCAGCAACCTCGGCAGCAAAGTCAGCTTCGACTTTCTCGATGCCTTCGCCTACTTCATAACGAATGAAGGAAACGATTTCAGCGCCGGCTTTCTTGGCCAGGTCGCCGACCTTGACTTCCGGATCCTTGACGAACGCTTGCTCGACCAGGCTGGCCTCGGCCAGGAACTTCGAGATACGGCCTTTGACCATGTTCTCGACGATGTTTTCCGGCTTGCCAGCGATCTTGTCGGCGTTCAGAGCGAGGAAGATTTCCTTCTCTTTGGCGATGGCTTCTTCGGAAACCTGCGACGGATTCAGGAACTGCGGGTTGCTGGCAGCGATGTGCATGGCGATGTCGCGAGCCAGTTCAGCGTTGCCGCCCTTCAGGGTGACCAGAACGCCGATGCGGTGGCCGTGCAGGTAGGCGCCAACCACGTCACCTTCGGCGCGAGCCAGACGACGGATGTTGACGTTTTCACCGCACTTGGCGACCAGAGCTTCACGGGCCGGCTCTTGCTCGGCGATCAGCGGAGCAGCGTCGGTCAGCTTCTGGGCAACAGCCTTGTCCAGGCTGGCAGCCACGAAGTTCTTGAAGTCGTCCTGCAGGGCCAGGAAGTCGGTCTGCGAGTTGACTTCGATGATGGTGGCGGCCTTGTTGTCGTCAGCCACTTTAACGGCGATGGAGCCTTCGGCGGCGATGTTGCCGGCCTTCTTGGCTGCCTTGATGGCGCCGGAAGCGCGCATGTCGTCGATGGCTTTCTCGATATCGCCTTCGGCGGCTACCAGTGCTTTCTTGCACTCCATCATGCCCTGGCCGGTACGCTCACGCAGTTCCTTGACCAGTGCTGCAGTAATTTCTGCCATTTCGAAATCCTCTTGAGTTGCTCTCAAAACCAGATCGCCCGGCTGCCCGGGCGGAATTTACAAGGTGGCAAAAAGGGGGCCTAGCCCCCTTTCCGCGCACCGCAGGACGTCTGGACGTCCTGGAATCAGCCTTCGGCGGATTCGGCCGGCGCTTCTTCTACGAACTCGTCAGCAGTCACGCCACCGGCGTTCTTGCCACGCAGTACGGCTTCGGCCATGGAGCCCAGGTACAGTTGTACGGCGCGGATGGCGTCGTCGTTACCCGGGATAACATAGTCAACACCTTCCGGGCTGCTGTTGGTATCGACGACGCCGATAACCGGGATGCCCAGCTTGTTGGCTTCGGTGATAGCAATGCGCTCGTGGTCAACGTCGATCACGAACAGAGCGTCCGGCAGGCCGCCCATGTCCTTGATGCCGCCCAGGCTGCGATCCAGTTTTTCCAGATCACGGCTGCGCATCAGGGCTTCTTTCTTGGTCAGCTTGGCGAAAGTACCGTCCTGGGACTGAACTTCCAGCTCGCGCAGACGCTTGATCGACTGACGGATGGTCTTGTAGTTGGTGAGCATGCCGCCCAGCCAACGGTGGTCGACGTACGGCATACCGCAACGGGCGGCTTCTTCGCGAACGATCTTGCCGGCGGAACGCTTGGTGCCGACGAACAGGATCTTGTTCTTGCCCTGTGCCAGGCGCTCAACGAAGGTCAGGGCCTCGTTGAACATCGGCAGGGTTTTTTCGAGGTTGATGATGTGGATCTTGTTGCGCGCGCCGAAAATGAACTTGCCCATTTTCGGGTTCCAGTAACGGGTCTGGTGGCCGAAGTGCACACCGGCCTTCAGCATATCGCGCATGTTGACTTGGGACATGATAGTTCCTCGATAAGTCGGGTTAGGCCTCCATGCATCCCAACGGCCAACCCTTCGACTGTGTCGAAAGGCACCCAGGCCATCGTGTCGATGCATGTGTGGGTTAATGCTCGGGAATGGCCGTAGCCTCCAGAGCGGGGCGCTTTATACCACAACCTCGACCAGAACAAAACCCGAAAGGACGCCTGGCATCTCCCCCGCGACCTCATCCGACTACCCCGACGGACGCTCCGCCCTTAATAGAAGGACGCCAAATCTGATAGACTTGCGTATTCCTCTCATTTACCCGCGCGTACGCAGCGCCTGAAGAGAAGTCGCATGACCGTCACCATCAAGACGCCCGAAGACATCGAGAAAATGCGCGTCGCCGGCCGTCTGGCCGCCGAAGTGCTGGAAATGATCGGCGAGCACGTCAAGCCCGGTGTCACCACCGACGAGCTGGACCGCCTCTGCCACGACTACATCGTCAACGTGCAGAAAGCTATTCCCGCACCGCTCAACTACAAGGGCTTCCCCAAGTCCATCTGCACCTCGATCAACCACGTGGTGTGTCACGGCATTCCCAACGAGAAGCCGCTCAAGGAAGGCGACATCGTCAACATCGATGTCACCGTGATCAAGGACGGCTACCACGGCGACACCAGCAAGATGTTTTCGGTTGGCAAGACACCGGAATGGGCTGACCGCCTGTGCCAGATCACCCAGGAATGCATGTACAAGGGCATCGCGCTGGTCAAGCCAGGCGCGCGCCTGGGCGATGTGGGCGAAGTGATCCAGAAGTACGCCGAGAAGAACGGCTTCTCCGTGGTGCGCGAATATTGCGGCCACGGCATCGGCAAGGTGTTCCACGAGGAGCCTCAGGTGCTGCACTACGGCCGCGCCGGCACCGGCCTGGAGCTCAAGGAAGGCATGATTTTCACCATCGAGCCGATGATCAACCAGGGCCGCCCGGAAACCCGCCTGCTGGGCGACGGCTGGACCGCCATCACCAAGGACCGCAAGCTGTCTGCGCAGTGGGAGCACACGGTGCTGGTCACCGCCGATGGTTACGAAATCCTGACCCTGCGCAACGACGAAAGCTTCCCGCGCACCTCGGCCTGAGGAGCGGTTTGCAATCTCGCCGACGGCTGGGTAGAACATACAAATCCCGGCCCGGCACAGCCATCGGGCCTGTCGCCATGTGCGCAGGCCCGGTTGCCCTCTAGCCCCTGCCCTCCCCTAAGCCATTGATCAGGAAGGCCGCCATGCCGCAGGTGGATCCCGAGTTGTTCGACCGTGGGCAGTTCCAGGCGGAACTGGCCCTCAAATCCAGCCCCATCGCCGCCTTCAAGAAGGCCATTCGCCAGGCCAACGAGGTGCTCGACGCCCGCTTCAACGGCGGCCGCGACATCCGCCGGCTGATCGAGGATCGCGCCTGGTTCGTCGACCAGATCCTGCAGCAGGCCTGGAACCGCTTCGACTGGGGCGACGACGCCGACATCGCGCTGGTCGCCGTGGGCGGCTACGGACGCGGCGAGCTGCACCCGCACTCGGACATCGACCTGCTGATCCTGCTCGACAGCGAGGACCAGGAGAGCTTCCGCGAGCCCATCGAAGGCTTCCTCACCCTGCTCTGGGACATCGGCCTGGAGGTCGGCCAGAGCGTGCGCTCGGTGGCCGAATGCGCCGAGGAAGCGCGCGCCGACCTGACCGTGGTCACCAACCTGATGGAGTGCCGGACCATCTCCGGCCCGGACAGCCTGCGCCAGCGCATGCTCGAAGCCACCAGCGCGAAGCAGATGTGGCCCAGTGGCCAGTTCTACCTGGCCAAGCGCAAGGAACAGATTCACCGCCACACCAAATACAACGACACCGAATACAACCTCGAGCCCAACGTGAAGGGCTCGCCCGGCGGCCTGCGCGACGTCCAGACATTACTCTGGGTCGCCCGCCGCCACTTCGGCAGCCTCAACCTGCATGCCCTGGTGCGAGAAGGTTTCCTGGTCGAAAGCGAATGCGCGGTGCTTGCCTCCAGCCAGGAGTTCCTCTGGAAGGTCCGCTACGCCCTGCATATGCTCGCCGGCCGCGCCGAAGACCGCCTGCTGTTCGACCACCAACGGCGCATCGCCGGGCTGCTCGGCTACGAAGGCAACGACGCCAAGCTGGCCGTCGAACGTTTCATGCAGAAGTACTACCGCGTGGTGATGGCCGTTTCCGAGCTCAACGACCTGATCATGCAGCACTTCGAGGAAGTGATCCTGCGTGCAGGGGAGAACGGCCAGATCCAACCGCTCAACAGCCGCTTCCAGCTGCGCGACGGCTACCTGGAAGTCACCCACGCCAACGTCTTCAAGCGCACCCCGTTCGCCCTGCTGGAAATCTTCGTCCTGCTGGCCCAGCACCCGGAGATCAAGGGCGTGCGCGCCGATACGATCCGCCTGCTGCGCGACAGCCGGCACCTGATCGACGACGACTTCCGCCACGACATCCGCAACACCAGCCTGTTCATCGAGCTGTTCAAGTGCCAGGAAGGCATCCACCGCAACCTGCGGCGGATGAACCGCTACGGCATCCTCGGCCGCTACCTGCCGGAGTTCGGGCTGATCGTCGGGCAGATGCAGCACGACCTGTTCCACATCTATACGGTGGACGCGCACACCCTCAATCTGATCAAGCACCTGCGCAAGCTGCGCCGTCCGGACATGGCGGAAAAGTACCCGCTGGCCAGCAAGATCATGGAGCGCCTGCCCAAGCCCGAGCTGATCTACATTGCCGGCCTCTACCACGACATCGCCAAGGGCCGCGGCGGCGACCACTCGGAACTGGGCGCGGTGGACGCCGAGCACTTCTGCCAGCGTCACCAGTTGCCGCCATGGGACACCAATCTGGTGTCCTGGCTGGTGCAGAACCACCTGATCATGTCCACCACGGCCCAGCGCAAGGACCTCTCCGACCCGCAGGTGATCTACGACTTCGCCCAACTGATGGGCAACCAGACCTACCTGGACTACCTCTACGTGCTCACCGTGGCCGACATCAACGCCACCAACCCGACGCTGTGGAACTCCTGGCGTGCCAGCCTGCTGCGCCAGCTCTACACCGAGACCAAGCGCGCGCTGCGCCGCGGCCTGGAAAACCCGGTGGACCGCGAGGAGCAGATTCGCCAGACGCAGAGCGCGGCAATCGACATCCTGGTACGCGGCGGCATCGACCAGGACGACGCCGAACAACTCTGGAGCCAACTGGGCGACGACTACTTCCTGCGCCACAGCGCCGCCGACGTGGCCTGGCACACCGAAGCGATTCTCCAGCACCCGGACGACGGCACCCCGCTGGTGCTGATCAAGGAAACCGCCCAGCGCGAGTTCGAGGGCGGCACGCAGATATTCATCTATGCCGGTGACCAGCACGACTTCTTCGCCGTGACCGTGGCAGCCATGGACCAGCTCAACCTGAACATTCAGGACGCGCGGATCATCACCTCCACCAGCCTGTTCACCCTCGACACCTACATTGTGCTCGACGCCGATGGCGGCTCGATCGGCAACAATCCCAGCCGAGTCGAGGAAATTCGCCAAGGCCTGGTCAACGCCCTGAAGGACCCGGACGAGTATCCGACCATCATCCAGCGCCGCGTCCCGCGCCAGCTCAAGCACTTTGCATTCAACCCGCAGGTGACCATCTCCACCGACGCGGCCCGCCAGGTCAGCGTGCTGGAAGTGATAGCGCCAGACCGCCCCGGCCTGCTGGCGCGCATCGGCGGGCTGTTCCTGGACTTCGACCTGTCGGTGCAGAACGCCAAGATCGCCACCCTGGGCGAGCGCGTGGAGGACGTGTTCTTCGTCACCGATGCGCACAACCAGCCGCTCTCCGACCCGGAGCTGTGCAAGCGCATCCAGACCGCGCTGGTGGATATTCTCTCGGACGGCGGCCAGCCGAGCATGCCGGTCCGCATCAGTATCTAGTCCCTATTTTTGTAAGCATCAGAACGAAAGAGCCTTGCCATGAACCCTGCCCTCGACTCGCTCCAGCCCTACCCCTTCGAGAAGCTCCGCGCCCTGCTGGCTGGCGCCCAGCCGCCGGCTGAGCTGAAGCCCATCGCGCTGTCCATCGGCGAGCCCAAGCACCGCTCGCCGGAGTTCGTCGCCAAGGCCCTGGCCGACAGCCTCGACCAACTGGCCGTGTACCCCACCACCTTGGGCATTCCCGCGCTGCGCGAAGCCATTGCCGACTGGTGCGAGCGCCGCTTCAAGGTGCCCGCCGGCTGGCTCGACGCTGCGCGCCACGTGCTGCCAGTGAACGGCACCCGCGAAGCGCTGTTCGCCTTCACCCAGACCGTGGTCGACCGCAACGCCAAGGGCCTGGTGATCAGCCCGAACCCGTTCTACCAGATCTACGAAGGCGCAGCCCTGCTGGCCGGCGCCGAGCCGCACTACCTGCCGTGCCTGGAAGACAACGGCTTCAATCCGGACTTCGATGCCGTGCCGGCGGACGTCTGGGCGCGCTGCCAGATTCTCTTCCTCTGCTCGCCGGGCAACCCCACCGGGGCGCTGGTACCGCTGGAAACCCTGAAGAAGCTGATCGCCCTGGCCGACGAGCACGACTTCGTGATCGCCGCCGACGAGTGCTACAGCGAGCTGTACTTCGACGAGCAGAACCCGCCGGCCGGCCTGCTGACCGCCTGCGCCGAATTGGGCCGCGCGGACTTCAAGCGCTGCGTGGTATTCCACAGCCTGTCCAAGCGCTCCAACCTGCCTGGCCTGCGTTCGGGCTTCGTCGCCGGCGACGCCGACGTACTGAAGAAATTCCTCCTGTACCGCACCTACCACGGCTGCGCCATGCCGGTTCAGACCCAACTGGCCAGCGTCGCGGCCTGGAAGGACGAAGACCACGTGCGCGCCAACCGCGACCTGTACCGCGAGAAATTCGACGCGGTGCTGGACATCCTCGGCGGCGTACTCGACGTGCAGCGCCCGGATGGCAGTTTCTACCTGTGGGCAAAGACCCCGGTGGCGGACACCGAGTTCTGCCGTGCTCTGTTCGATCAGCAGCACGTCACCGTGGTACCGGGCTCCTACCTGTCCCGCGAAGTGAACGGCGAGAACCCCGGCGCCAACCGCGTGCGCATGGCGCTGGTGGCTCCGCTGGCCGAGTGCGTTGAAGCGGCCGAGCGCATCAAGCGTTACGTGCAGAACCTGCAAGTCTGATAGCTGTAGGAGCGAGCTTGCTCGCGAACAGAGCGATCCGGCAGCTCCAGAGCCCAGCGGTTCGCGAGCAAGCTCGCTCCTACAAGAGCACCATTACACCCAGCGCCCCGCCTTGCTGGTGACCCAGGCTTCCTGGCTATCCAGCTCGCCCAGCACCTCGCGCATGGTCTCGTCGTCGATCTCGTGCTCCCGGCGCATGCGATACAACTCCAGCCGCTGCGCCCGCAGCGCCTTGATGCGCAGAGCCTGATCGGCCAGCTCCAGGCCCCGGGCACGCTCGCGGGCTTCCTGGGTATCAGGCGCCGGGTCCAGTTCATGGCGGTACTCGGCCATCAGCCGCGCCTTCACCTCCGCCAGCCGGGCCGCTTCGTCAGCATCCGCGCCATCGCGAGCAGGCATTTCCTCCCCCTCCAGCATGTGGATGGCCGCCGCTGCGGTCTTGCGCCAGACCGACTGCACCTCGCGCTCGCGCTGATCATTGCTGGCCGCTGGCAGCCCCCGAAGCAGGATGGGCAGGCCGATGGTGGCGGCGATCAGCGACACCAGGATCACCCCCGTGGCAATGAAGATGATCAGGTCGCGCTGCGGGAACGCCGAACCATCGAGCAACAGCAAGGGCACCGAAAGTACACCCGCCAGGGTCACCGCCCCGCGCACCCCACCCAGCGCCGAGATCGCCGACAGCCGCAGCACCGGCTCGCCGGATCGGCCGCCCAGCTCGATCCCCCACCACTGCTCGAAGCGCACGGACACCTTCCAGTAGCACCAGACCCAGCCGAAGCGCAGCAGGAGCAGCACGGCAAACACCGCCAGCACGTAGAACAGCAGCAGCGACGAGCGCCACATCACGTCATCGGCATGGTGGGAGACCGATTTCAGGATGTCCGGCAACTGCAGGCCCAGCAGCAGGAACACCACGCCGTTGAAGGCGAACTCCAGCATCGACCAGACGCTGCGATTGAGCAGGCGGGTGTTGGTTTGCCGTGGCAGCAGGTCGGTCCAGCTCTGCATCATGCCGGCCGCCACCGCCGCCAGGATGCCGGAGACGCCCAGCTCCTCGGCGATCATGTAGCAGGCAAAGGGCAACAGCAGCATCAGCACCACGTGGGTCGCCGGATCATCCCAGCCGCGGCGGATCATCCAGGCGCGAATCCGCCCCAGCAGCCAACTGATGAACACACCACAGGCCAGCCCGCCGATCGCCACCAGCAGGAAGCTCAGGCTGGCATCCATCAGCGAGAAGGTGCCGGTCATGGCCGCCGCGATGGCGAACTTGAACGCCACCAGGCCGGAAGCGTCGTTCATCAGTGCCTCGCCCTGCAGCACGTGCATCAGGCGCCTGGGCAGGCGGTCCTGGGCGATGGCCGATACCGCCAGCGCATCGGTCGGCGATAGCACCGCCGCCAGGGCGAAGGCCGCCGCCCAGGGAATCTCGGGGATCAGCAGGTGGATGAAGACGCCGCCGCCGAGCACGGTGAACAGCACCAGGGCGAAGGCCAGGGTGAGGATCGGCCAGCGCATCTTCCAGAACTCGCCCTTGGGCATGCGCCAGCCATCGGCGAACAGCAGTGGCGGGATGAACAGGAACATGAACAGCTCGGGGTCCAAGCCAACATGCAACCCCAGGCTCGGCCAGGCCAGAGCGGCACCGGCGACGATCTGGATCAAGGGCAGCGGCAGCGGGATCAGCTGCGCGGCGAGTCGGGTTCCCCCCACGACCAGCAGCAGGATCAATACGGTGTAAACGGTTTGCATCGACGAACTCCAGCACAACCATCCATTGAAGCACCTGGTGCAGGCCGGATCAGCCCCGCATCGGGCAAAAAACTGTTGCAATACGCCGGCCTCCCGGCGGCGTCCCGCAAGGCGCTGGGAAATGGCATAATCCCGCGCCTGAAAAAAGCATCGAAAAGGAGTAGCGCCCCGTGAGTGAGCGGACGCTGTATGGAATCAAAGCCTGCGACACCATGAAGAAGGCCCGTACCTGGCTGGAAGAACATGGCGTCGACTACGCCTTCCACGACTACAAGACTAGCGGAATAGACCGCGCGCACCTGGAGCAATGGTGCAACGAGCATGGCTGGGAGATCGTCCTGAATCGCGCCGGCACCACTTTTCGCAAGCTCGACGACGCACAGAAGGCCGATATCGACCAGGCCAAGGCCATCGAACTGATGGTCGCGCAGCCGTCGATGATCAAACGTCCGGTGCTCGACCTGGGTGATCGCACTCTGGTCGGCTTCAAGCCCGACCTCTACGCCGCCGCCCTGGCCTGAGTCGCAAGACGATGAGCATCGCCTGGGCCCTGTTCCTCCCCGCCTGCTTCGCCCTGAACCTGGCGCCGGGACCGAACAACCTGCTGTCGCTGAACAATGCCGCACGCTTCGGTCTGCTGCGCGCCACCCTCGCGGGCGGCGGCCGGCTGGTAGCCTTCGCCGGCATGCTGGCCTTCGCCGCCTCCGGCCTGGCGCTGGTGCTGCAGGCCTCGGCCTGGCTGTTCCTGGCGATCAAGCTGGTGGGCGCCGGTTACCTGCTGTGGCTGGCCGTGCAACTGTGGCGCGCGCCGACAGCGGACCTGTCCGTCGATGGCGCCCCGGCTACCGCCACCAGCCTGTGGCGCCTGGCCCGCCAGGAGTTCTGGGTAGCCGCCGGCAATCCCAAGGCGATCCTCATCTTCACCGCTTTCCTGCCGCAGTTCGTCGACCCGCGTCAGGCCGTGGGCGCCCAGGTCGCCCAACTCGGCGCAGCCTTCCTGCTTCTGGAATGGCTGGCCATCGCCCTTTACGGGCTCGCCGGGGTCCGCCTCGGCAAGCTGCTCGCCGGCGCACGCGCCCGGCGCCTGTTCAACCGTGGTTGTGCCGCGCTGCTGGGCAGCGCCGGGCTGGGCCTGCTGCTCAGCCGCCGTCCGGCCTGACCGAATCCGTTATTCGAGAATCTCTTTCAAGGAATCCCCACATGTCGAAATCCCTGTTCAGCATCGCTTTCGGTGTCGGCACCCAGAACCGCCAGGGCAACTGGCTGGAAGTTTTCTACGCGCAGCCGCTGCTCAACCCCAGCGCCGAACTGGTCGCTGCCATCGCCCCGCTGCTGGCCTATGAAGGCGGCAACCAGGCGATTGCCTTCACCGCTCACCAGGCCTACCAGTTGGCCGACGCCGTCGAGACCGTGGACGCCGCCCAGGCCGCCCTGCTGAACCGCCTGGCCGAGAGCCAGAAGCCGCTGGTCGCCACCCTGCTGGCCGAAGACGCCGCCCCCAGCTCCACCCCGGAGGCGTACCTGAAGCTGCACCTGCTGTCCCACCGCCTGGTCAAGCCGCACGGCCTGAACCTGACCGGCATCTTCCCGCTGCTGCCGAACGTGGCCTGGACCAACCAGGGCGCCGTCGACCTCGCCGAGCTGGCCGAGCTGCAACTGGAAGCGCGCCTGAAGGGCAAGCTGCTGGAAGTCTTCTCCGTCGACAAATTCCCGAAGATGACCGACTACGTGGTTCCGGCTGGCGTGCGCATCGCCGACACCGCCCGCGTGCGCCTGGGCGCCTACATTGGTGAAGGCACCACCGTGATGCACGAAGGCTTCGTCAACTTCAATGCCGGCACCCAGGGCCCGGGCATGATCGAAGGCCGCGTGTCCGCTGGCGTGTTCGTCGGCAAGGGTTCCGACCTGGGCGGCGGCTGCTCCACCATGGGCACCCTGTCCGGCGGCGGCAACATCGTCATCAGCGTCGGCGAAGGCTGCCTGATCGGCGCGAACGCCGGCATCGGCATCCCGCTGGGCGACCGCAACATCGTCGAAGCCGGCCTTTACGTCACCGCCGGCACCAAGATCGCCGTGCTGGACGACCAGAATGCCCTGGTAAAAGTGGTCAAGGGCCGCGACCTGGCCGGCCAGGCTGACCTGCTGTTCCGCCGCAACTCCCAGACCGGCGCGGTCGAGTGCAAGACCAACAAGACTGCCATCGAGCTGAACGAGGCGCTGCACGCGCACAACTAAGCTGGGCGCCCCGCTCGCGCGGGGTACGCACTAAGCTTGGAGAAGCGGGGGCTGCGGCCCCCGTTTTACTTTCTTCCGCAACCGGCCGCACGCCTATGTCCATTCCCTCGCCCTGGCGCTCCGACTTCCCGGCCCTCGCCGCCTTCGAGGCCGAAGGCCAGACCTACCTCGACAGCGCCGCCACCGCGCAGAAACCGCGGGCCATGATCGACGCCCTCGCCGGCTACTACGCCAGCGGCGCTGCCAATGTGCACCGCGCCCAGCACCTGCCCGGCGAGCGCGCCACCCGTGCCTTCGAGGCGACCCGCAGCCTGGCCGCCAACTGGCTCAATGGCGGCAGCCCGGCGCAGATCGTCTTCACCCGCGGAGCCACCGAAGCGCTGAACCTGCTTGCCTACGGGCTGGAAAGCCAGTTCCAGGCGGGCGACGAGATCGTCGTCAGCGCGCTGGAACACCACGCCAACCTGCTGCCCTGGCAGCAACTGGCGCAGCGCCGAGGGCTGAAGCTGGTGGTGCTGCCGCTGGACGCCGACGGCAGGATCGACCTGAATCGCGCCGCCGGCCTGATCGGCCCACGCACCCGCCTGCTCGCCATCAGCCAGCTGTCCAACGTGCTCGGCACCTGGCAACCGCTGCCGGAACTGCTGCAGATGGCCCGCCAGCAGGGCGCACTGAGCGTGGTCGATGGAGCGCAAGGGGTGGTTCACGGCCGGCACAACCTGTCGGCGCTGGGCTGCGACTTCTACGTCTGCTCCAGCCACAAGCTCTACGGCCCGGAGGGCCTCGGCCTGCTCTGGGGCCGCCCGGAGGCGCTGGAACGCGTAACGCATTGGCAGTTCGGCGGCGAGATGGTGCGCGTGGCGGACTACTTCGATGCGCAGTTCCACAGCGCGCCCATGGGCTTGGAAGCCGGTACTCCGCCGATCGGCCAGGTGATCGCCCTCGGCGCCACCTTGGAATGGCTGGCTGCCCAGGACAGCGCCGAAGTCAGCGCCCACGAAGATTTTCTCCACGCCCGCCTGCTGGCCGGCCTGCGCGCCCGTGACGGCGTGCGCGTGCTGGGCGAGCCGGAAGTGGCGCTGGCCAGTTTCGTGGTCGATGGCGTGCACGTCTCCGACCTTGGCCACCTGCTCACCGAGCAGGGTGTCGCGGTGCGTGCCGGGCACCACTGTGCCATGCCGCTGATGAAGACCCTGGATGTTGCCGGCGCCCTGCGCGTTTCCCTCGGCCTGTACAACGACGGCGCCGATCTGGAGCGTTTCTTCACAGCGCTGGACGGTGCTCTGGAGCTGCTGCGATGAGCCTCCCCGCCGCTGCCGCCGAGGCGCTGCAGGCCTTTACTGTCCTGCAGGGCTGGGAGCAACGCGCGCGATTGCTGATGCAGTGGGGCGAAAAGCTGGAGCCGCTAAGCGAGGCTGAACTAGGCGACGAGCAACGCGTGCAGGGCTGCGAGAGCAACGTCTGGCTGGTGGCGGATCGGCGTGACGAGCGCTGGCACTTCCGCGCCTATAGCGATGCGCGCTTGCTGCGCGGCTTGCTGGCCCTGCTGCTGGTGCGGGTGGACGGTCTGCCGGCGGAGGAGCTATCCGCGCTCGACCTGCCGGGCTGGTTCGAGCAATTGGGGCTGGGCCGGCAGCTGTCGCCGTCGCGTAGCAATGGCTTGAATGCCGTGCTGAAACGGATGCGGGAACTGACCGCCGCCTGAACCTCCGGCTTTTCGTAGGAGCGAGCTTGCTCGCGAAAGCTTTGGCGGAATGCCACGGTGTCGGGCGGGTTCGCGAGCAAGCTCGCTCCTACAAGAGCATTCAGCCTGCGGAACGCTCCGAAGGCCGCCGCGCGCCGGCAACGATCTTGTCCACCGCCCGCGCCGCCGCGACCATGCCGAAGGTCGCGGTAACCATCATCACCGCACCGAACCCTCCAGCGCAGTCCAGCTTCACGCCCTCGCCGACGAAGCTCTTGGATTGGCACACGGTGCCGTCCGGCTTGGGATAGCGCAGCTGCTCGGTGGAGAACACGCACTGCACGCTGTAGTGGCGGCCGGGCGTACGCGAGAAGTTGTAGTCACGGCGCAGCGTGGAGCGGACCTTGGCAGCCAGCGGGTCGTTGAAGGTCTTGTTCAGGTCGGCCACCTGGATCTGCGTCGGATCCACCTGCCCGCCCGCGCCACCGGTGGTGATGATCTGCAGCTTGCGGCGCTTGCACCAGGCGATCAGTGCGGCCTTGGCGGCGACGCTGTCGATGCAGTCGATCACGCAGTCCAGTTCGGGAGTGATGTAGTCCGCCATGGTTTCGCGGGTGACGAAGTCGGCTACGGCGTGTACGACAATGGCTGGGTTAATCGCCTTCAGTCGCTCAGCCATGACGTCGACCTTGGGCTTGCCCACGGCTCCCTGGATGGCATGCACCTGGCGATTGGTGTTGGTAACGCAGACGTCGTCCAGATCGAACAGCGAAATCTCGCCCACGCCGCTGCGCGCCAGGGCCTCGGCCGCCCAGGAACCCACGCCGCCGATCCCGACCACCGCCACATGGCTGGCCGCCAGCCGCTCCAGGCCCTCGCGACCATAAAGCCGCGCGATTCCGCCGAAACGCTGTTCATCCAGTTGCATCGCCCACACCTCATCTCGAAACGGCCGGCATTCTATAACGACCGAGCTCCCGTAAGGAGCAACCCTGGCACGCCTGCAACAAAGCCCGATTGCCGCAGTCTCAGTCACGCACCTACAGCACATTCTAAACTGTCGGAAAATACCCACGGACGCCTACGCGGCGGACGGCGCCGGCAACCTGTACAGCCCCGGAAGTGCGGGGTAGGATGCGCCCCGACCGAGCCATCCCCACAGAGATTGTCCCGGCCCCTCCCCGTTCCACCCTTTGGAACCCGATCGCACCATGCCTGCACGCAAGTTCGGCCTCAACCTGGTGGTGTTCGTCGCTCTCGCGGCACTCTTCACCGGCTTCTGGGCTCTCTATAACCGCCCCGTCAGCGTTCCTGACTGGCCGGAAAGCATTTCCGGATTCTCCTTCTCGCCCTTCCGCCTGAACCAGAATCCCCAGAAGGACCAGTTCCCCAGCGACGACGAGATCCGTTCGGACCTGGAGCTGGTCTCCAAGCAGACCGACAACATCCGTACCTATTCGGTGAAGGGTTCGCTGGCCGATATCCCGCGCTTGGCCGAAGAGCTCGGCATGCGCGTCAGCCTCGGTATCTGGATCGGCCCGGACGAAGCCGATAACGAAGCCGAGATCGAACGCGGCATCGAAATCGCCAACAACTCGCGCAGCGTGGTGCGGGTCATTGTCGGCAACGAGGCGCTGTTCCGCCGCGAAGTCACGGTGGAGCAACTCAACGCCTACCTGGACCGCGTGCGCAAGGCGGTGAAGGTCCCAGTGACCACCGCCGAGCAGTGGCACATCTACGAGAAGTACCCGGAGCTGGCCAAGCACGTCGACCTGATCGCCGCCCACGTACTGCCGTACTGGGAATACACGCCGATGGACGACGCCGTGCCGTTCGTCCTCGAACGCGCCAAGGAGCTGCGCGCCAAGTTCCCGCGCAAGCCGCTGCTGCTGGCCGAGGTCGGCTGGCCGAGCAATGGCCGCATGCGCGGTGGCGCCGACGCCACTCAGGCGGACCAGGCCATCTACCTGCGTACGCTGACCAACCTGCTGAACAAGAAGGGCTACAACTACTTCGTCGTCGAGGCCTTCGACCAGCCGTGGAAAGTCGGTGACGAAGGTTCGGTGGGCGCCTACTGGGGCGTCTACAACGCCCAGCGCCAGCCGAAGTTCAACTTCGACGGCCCGGTGGTGAACATCCCGCAATGGCGTGCCCTGGCGGTTGCCTCGGTGGTGATGGCGCTGCTCGCCCTGACCCTGCTGATGATCGACGGCAGCGCCCTGCGCCAGCGCGGACGGACCTTCCTCACCGTGGTCGCCTTCGCCGGCGGCTCGGTGCTGGTGTGGATCGCCTACGACTACAGCCAGCAATACAGCACCTGGTTCAGCCTGACCGTCGGCGGCCTGCTGGGTATCGGCGCGCTGGGCGTGTTCATCGTCCTGCTGACCGAGGCCCACGAACTGGCCGAGACCGTCTGGGTACGCAAGCGCCGCCGGCCGTTCGACCCGGTGCTCACCGATACCGGCTACCGCCCCAAGGTCTCGGTGCACGTGCCCTGCTACAACGAACCGCCGGAGATGATGAAAAAGACCCTGGATGCGCTATCCAGGCTCGACTATCCGGACTTCGAAGTCCTGATCATCGACAACAACACCAAGGACCCGGCGGTCTGGGAACCCGTGCGCGATTACTGCGAGATCCTCGGCCCGCGCTTCCGCTTCTTCCACGTCGCACCGCTGGCCGGTTTCAAGGGCGGTGCGCTGAACTACATCCTGCCGCACACCGCACCGGACGTCGAAGTCGTGGCGGTGATCGATGCCGACTACTGCGTCGAGCCCAACTGGCTCAAGCAGATGGTGCCGCACTTCAGTGACCCGAAGATCGCCGTGGTGCAGTCCCCGCAGGATTACCACGACGGCGAGGAAAACGTCTTCAAGAAGCTCTGCTACGCCGAATACAAGGGCTTCTTCCACATCGGCATGGTCACCCGCAACGACCGCGACGCGATCATCCAGCACGGCACCATGACCATGATCCGCCGGACCGTGATGGACGAGCTGAAGTGGGCCGACTGGACCATCTGCGAGGACGCCGAACTGGGCCTGCGGGTGTTCGAGAAAGGCTATTCGGCCGCCTACTCGCACCAGAGCTTCGGCAAGGGCGTGATGCCCGACACCTTCATCGACTACAAGAAGCAGCGCTTCCGCTGGGCCTACGGCGCCATCCAGATCATGAAGGGCCACGCCCGTGCGCTGTTCCAGGGCAAGGACAGCAAACTGACCCTCGGCCAGCGCTACCACTTCATCGCAGGCTGGCTGCCGTGGATCGCCGACGGCATGAACATCTTCTTCACCGTCGGCGCGCTTCTCTGGTCCTCGGCGATGATCATCGTGCCCAAGCGGGTCGACCCGCCGTTGCTGATCTTCGCCATCCCGCCGCTGGCGCTGTTCTTCTTCAAGTTCGGCAAGATCATGTTCCTCTATCGCCGCGCGGTGGGCGTCGACCTCGTGCGCTCGTTCCAGGCGGCAGTGGCGGGCCTGGCGCTATCGCACACCATCGCCAAGGCGGTGCTGTACGGAACGTTCACCAAGACCATCCCGTTCTTCCGCACACCGAAGATGGCCTCCAATCACGGCCTCCTGGTGGCGCTGGCCGAGGCTCGCGAAGAAGTGTTCATCATGCTCCTGCTGTGGGGCGCGGCGCTGGGTATCGTGCTGGTGCAGGGCGTGCCAAGCCGCGACATGATGTTCTGGGTGGCCATGCTGCTGGTGCAGTCGCTGCCCTACCTCGCGGCATTGGTGATGGCGCTGCTGTCCGCGGCACCCAAGGCTCAGGAGGCGCCGGCAGCGGACGCCGCACCGGCCAACTGATGCAGCCCCTGTAGGAGCGAGCTTGCTCGCGAACGCTGTGGCCTGATGCTCTTGCGTCAGGCGGGTTCGCGAGCAAGCTCGCTCCTGCAAGGTGAAACGCACCGCTGATCCGCTCCCAAGAACGCCGGCCATTCGCCGGCGTTTTTGCTTTAAGATGGGCGCCTTTTTCCGTTCCACCCCCAGGATGCCCTCAATGTCCCTCTCGCCGACACTGGCCCTCGCCTGCGAGCTGATTCGCCGTCCCTCCGTCACACCGGTCGATGCCGACTGCCAGCAGTTGATGATGCAACGCCTGGACGCCTGCGGTTTCGCCCTGGAGCCCATGCGCATCGAGGATGTGGATAACTTCTGGGCCCTGCGCCAGGGGCGCGACGGCGCCAGCGCTCCGGTGCTGTGCTTCGCCGGTCACACCGACGTGGTCCCCACCGGCCCCGAGCAGGCCTGGCAGCACCAGCCGTTCGACGCGCTGATCGACGCCGACGGCATGCTCTGCGGCCGTGGTGCGGCAGACATGAAAGGCAGCCTGGCATCGATGATCATCGCCACCGAGCGTTTCGTCGCCGACTACCCGGACCATCGCGGCAGCATCGCCTACCTGATCACCAGTGACGAGGAAGGCCCCGCCCATCACGGCACCAAGGCCGTGGTCGAGCTCCTGAAGGCCCGCAACGAGCGCCTGGACTGGTGCATCGTCGGCGAACCGTCGAGCACCACTCTGGTGGGTGACATCGTCAAGAACGGCCGTCGCGGCTCCCTCGGCGCCACCCTTACCGTGCGTGGCAAGCAAGGCCACGTGGCTTACCCGCACCTGGCGAAGAACCCGATCCACCTCGCCGCCCCGGCCCTGGCGGAACTGGCCGCCGAGCACTGGGACAACGGCAACGACTACTTCCCGCCGACCAGCTTCCAGATCTCCAACATCAATGGCGGCACCGGCGCGACCAACGTGATCCCCGGCGAGCTGAAGGTGATCTTCAACTTCCGCTTCTCCACCGAGTCCACCGTCGAAGGTCTGCAGCAGCGCGTCGCAGCCATCCTCGACAAGCACGGCCTGGAGTGGCACATCGACTGGGCGCTGTCCGGCCTGCCGTTCCTCACCCAGCCGGGCGAACTGCTCGATGGCGTGGCCGCGGCGATCCGCGCGGTCACCGGTCGCGAGACCACCCCCTCGACCTCCGGCGGCACCTCCGACGGCCGCTTCATTGCCACCATGGGTACCCAGGTGGTCGAACTCGGCCCGGTGAACGCCACCATCCACCAGGTGGACGAACGCGTACTGGCCAGCGACCTCGATGTGCTGACCGAAATCTATTACCAGACCCTGGTGCGACTGCTGGCATGAGTGGACCGAACAAAGGCTTCTGCCTGGGCGCCGTGCAGCCCGATACTCCTCCGCCCGCGCCAGCCGCCGAGCGCCGCTATTCCCTGCGCGTGTACCAGATCGCCCAGCGCCGCCGCTCCCTGCCCACCGTGCTGCGCAACGACCTGCCGCAGCCGCTGGCACCGGGGAAAAAGTGATGCTGATCTGTCCGCTGTGCCGCGAGGCGCTGACCGAGGTCGACAACGGCGTCGCCTGCCCTGCTGGCCACCGCTTCGACCGCGCCCGCCAGGGTTACCTGAACCTGCTGCCGGTGCAGCACAAGAAGAGCCTCGATCCGGGCGACAACGCCGCCATGGTCGAGGCGCGCCGGCACTTCCTCGGCGCCGGTCACTACGCTCCATTGGCCAAGCGCCTGGCGGAACTGGCCGCCGAGCGCGCTCCCGGTCGCTGGCTGGATATCGGTTGTGGCGAGGGTTACTACACCGCGCAACTGGGTGAAGCCCTGCCCAAGGCCGACGGCTATGCGCTGGATATCTCCCGCGAGGCGGTCAAACGCGCTTGCAAGCGCGCCCCGCAACTGACCTGGATGGTCGCCAGCATGGCCCGCGTGCCGCTGGCTGATGCTTCCTGCCAACTGCTGGCCAGCGTGTTCAGCCCGATCGACTGGAAAGAAGCCTCGCGCCTGCTGACTCCAGGCGGCGGCGTGCTGCGCCTGGGCCCGGCTCGCGATCACCTGCTCGAACTGCGCCAGCGCCTGTACGACGAAGTGCGCGAGTACGTCGAGGACAAGCACCTCGCCGACCTGCCCGAAGAGCTGGAACTGGCGCACACCGAGCAACTGAGCTTCACGCTTGCGCTGGAAACCCGCGAAGCCCGCGAGCACCTGCTGGCGATGACGCCCCACGGCTGGCGCGTCAATCCCGAACGGCGCGAGCGCATCCTCGCCGAACCCTTCGAGGTGACGGTCGCGGTACGCTACGATTGGCTGCAACGCCAAGAACCCTGACGAGGACGCCATGCGCCAACCGGATATCGAGATCTACATCAAGGATGCCGACCAGGCCGCCGTCAGCGCCTGGCTGGAAAAGGCACTTGGCCCGTGCAGCGAATGGCGCGCCCAGGGCGAAACCCTGAAGTGCACCGCCGGCAGCATTCCCGCCACCTGGCTGCCCAAGGCCGTGGGTAAGTGGAACAGCCTGTTCCTGGACAGCGACAAGACCCCATGGGACGACGATGTCGCCTGCGCCCGCGACGCCTGCGCTGCGCTGGAAGTCGAGGTGCGCTGCGCACCGGGGAGCTGGAGCGAGGATCAGGGCGAGGAAGACGCGGACCGCTGGCTGAAAGTGACCGCGGCAGGCATCGAAGAGATCACTTGGCGCACGGGCTGAAACCGACTTGCGCAAGGCTTGAAAAACAAAGGCCCGTCCAATGGACGGGCCTTTGCTGTTTCGGGGGCTCAGACCTTGGCGACGTCTTCCGCCTGGAGGCCTTTCTGACCCTGGATCACCGAGAACTCCACTTTCTGGCCTTCGACCAGGGAGCGGTGACCATCGCCACGAATGGCACGGTAGTGAACGAAAACGTCCGGACCGCTATCGCGTTGAATGAATCCATAACCTTTGGCGTCATTGAACCACTTGACGGTTCCGACCTCACGATCAGCCATTACCACACTCTCCAACTTGCCTATTATTTTTGGATGGCCCCCGGGAATGAGGACTTCGGCAGTCGCCAGGTGAACGCTTTCCTTATCATCCAACCCGCGCCGAATGGCACGTAGAAGGTAATTCGAATAACGCCCAAGGACGACAGCGCTCCCGAGTATATAAATCAAAAGTTACAGCTGAAAAGCACTTTTTCATCAACGCCGCGCCCCTATGACCAAACAGGCCAAAGTGCCATTTTTCGGGGCCTGCAGAGCCATTTTGGTGCTCGTTACCCAGCGTAACGAAAGTGTTTCGAACGTGGACCCTTTCGCACTTTTGCGCATTTACGGCGGGTAGTTTCGTTCCCGTTCATCCGCTTTTGGCGCTGTGCGGATATGTCTTTCAAACGCTGCGAGAACGCGCCCTGCAGTTCAAGCTGCGGCAATATGCCCAATCATCTATCTGATGAATTCGCAATCCGCCAATCCATTCAGCTCGATGGATAACCGCCACAGCTTCCCCTCCTGAGTGCACCTGGGCGCGCCAGTCGTGCACCATCAAAGGACCACCGTCGATCAGGGGCTGACCTGATAACCGCGTCCCTGCAGGCAACCGCTGTAAGCGCTGGCACTGGCCGAGCTTTGGGCTTCATTCTGCGTGCGGCGATCCTGCCGACGATCCTGCCGCTGCCGCGAAGCACCCACCACGGCCCCGGCAGCGGCGGCATCGCCGGCGCGATTCTGCCGGTACTGCTGCTTGGCATCGTCACTGGCGCGGTCATAGATCTCGTCATGCCGCTGCCCACGCACCTCGGCCGCCACAGCACCCGCTGCCGCGCCCCTGGCCGCTCCGCGAACCCGGCCACCGACATTCGGGTCGGAGCTGGTGGTGGCGCTGCTCGCCGCATTGGCAGCAACGCTATTGCACTCGCTCATGTCCTGCTGCATCTGCTGGCTGCTCTGGCCCTTGAGCGGGACGACGGTCTGAGCCTCGGCGGGCAGCACAACCGACAAGGCGAGCAGGCATCCCCAAGTGAATGTACGCATCGCGGAACCTCCACAGAATGTCATCCCCTAAATGGCAGGATAGCCGCAGTCCATGGGCTGTCCGCGTGCTCCGACCAAGCGTTGGTGGCTTTGCTGGCGGGGCCTAATCCGGCAAACTAGCCGGCCTGAGCAATCGCTCGTTTTACCTACGCCAGCCATAGGGCCTGTATGCCTCGTTACCCGTTCCGCCGCTTCGGTTTTGGTGCCCTGCGCCGCCTGCTGTACCTCTGGGTGCGCTCGGAAACCATCAACCAGTCGGCCTTCAGCCTGAAGATCGACCGCAGCAAACCGGTCCTCTACGTCCTGCAGCAGCCCTCGGTGAGCGATCTCGCGGTGGTCGATACCGAGTGCCGCAAGGCTGGTCTGCCGCGCCCGGTGATGCCGGTGGCAGTAGGTGAATCCATCGAGCCTGCGGCCTTCTTCTACCTGACGCCGGAGCCCGACTGGCTCGGCCGCCAGGACAAGCGCGGCGCGCCGCCGGCGCTGGTACGCATGCTCGGTGCCATCGGCCAGAACGGCATCGATGACGCGCAGATCATCCCCGTCAGCGTGTTCTGGGGCCAATCCCCGGACAGCGAAAAGAGCGCCTGGAAGCTGCTGTTCGCCGACAACTGGGCCGTCACCGGCCGCCTGCGCAAGCTCGCGCGCATCCTCATCCTTGGCCGCAAGACCCGCGTGCAGTTCTCCGCGCCTATCCACCTGCGCGAGCTGGTGGAACAGAACAAAGGCCACGAACGCACATTGCGCATGGTCCAGCGCATCCTGCGCGTGCACTTCCGCAACCAGAAGACCGCGGTGATCGGCCCGGATCTCTCCCATCGGCGCACCCTGGTCAAGGGTCTGCTGCGCGCGCCACTGGTGCGCCAGGCGATCCAGGAAGAATGCGAGACCCAGAAGATCTCCCAGGACAAGGCTGAGGCCGCCGCCCTGCGCTACGCCAACGAGATCGCCGCCGACGTTTCCTACCCGGTGATCCGTTTCCTCGAAGTCACCCTGACCTGGTTCTGGAACAAGCTCTACGAGGGCGTGAAGGTCAACCACATCGAGCGTGTGCAGGAAGTCGCCCAGGGCCATGAGATCGTCTACGTGCCCTGCCACCGCAGCCACATCGACTACCTGCTGCTGTCCTACCTGCTGTTCCGCAATGGCCTGACCCCGCCGCACATCGCCGCCGGGATCAACCTCAACATGCCGGTGGTGGGCTCGATCCTGCGCCGTGGCGGTGCCTTCTTCATGCGCCGCAGCTTCAAGGGTAACCAGCTGTACACCGCGGTATTCAACGAGTATCTGCACACCCTGTTCAGCCGTGGGTTCTCCACCGAATACTTCGTGGAGGGCGGCCGCTCCCGCACCGGGCGCATGCTGCACCCCCGCACCGGGATGCTGGCGATCACCCTGCGCAGCTTCCTGCGCGACTCGCGCCGGCCCATCGTCTTCGTCCCCGTGTACATCGGCTACGAGCGCGTGCTCGAAGGCCGTACCTACCTGGGCGAACTGCGCGGCGCGGCGAAGAAGAAAGAATCGATCTTCGACATCTTCAAGGTCGTCGGCGCACTGAAACAGCGCTTCGGCCAGGTCTGGGTGAATTTCGGCGAGCCGATTCACCTCGACGACTTCCTCGACCAGCAACAACCGGACTGGCGTGAGCAGGACCTGGGCCCGGAGTACCGCCCGGCCTGGCTCTCGGAAACGACCAACCACCTGGCTCGCGACGTCGCCCGCCACCTCAACGACGCCGCCGCGATCAACCCGGTGAACCTGGTGGCCCTGGCACTGCTGTCCACCACCCGCCTGGCCCTGGACGAAACCGCCCTGGCACGGGTCATCGACCTTTATCTCGACCTGCTGCGCAAGGTCCCGTACTCGCCCAGCGCCACGCTGCCCGAGGGCGACGGCCAGCAACTGATCGAGTACGTGAAGAGCATGAACCTGCTCAGCGAGCAGAAGGACGCGCTCGGCCGTATCTGCTACCTCGATGAGCAGAACGCGGTGCTGATGACCTACTACCGCAACAACGTGCTGCACATCTTCGCCCTGCCGGCGCTGATCGCCAGCTTCTTCCAGAACAGCGGACGGATCAGCCGCGAGCAACTCCTGCGCTACACCCGCGCGCTGTACCCGTACCTGCAGGCCGAGTTGTTTATCCGCTGGAGCCTCGACGAACTGGATGCGGTGGTCGATCAATGGCTGCAGGCCATGGTCGCCAGCGAATTGCTCAAACAGGAAAACGACACCTTCATCCGCCCGGCGCCCAGCTCTCGCCAGTACGTACTGCTGACCCTGCTGGCCCGAGCCATCACCCAGACCCTTCAGCGCTTCTACATGTCCATCTCCCTGGTGCTCAACGCAGGGCAGAAGCAGCTCACCGCCGAAGAACTGGAAAACCTCTGCACCGTGATGGCCCAGCGCCTGTCGGTCCTCCACGGCCTCAACGCGCCGGAGTTCTTTGACAAGAGCCTGTTCCGCCACTTCATCCAGACCCTCCTGGACGAAGGCGTGCTGCGCAAGGACGAGAACGGCAAGCTGAGCTACCACGAGCTGCTGGGCGAACTGGCTGAAGGCGCGGCCAAACGCGTGCTGCCTGCGGAGATTCGCCTGTCCATCCGCCAGGTCGCCCTGGAGCGCCCGCCCCAGGAAGAAAGCGCCGTCGCCGAGCAGCCTCCTGCCAATCAGGGCTGAGCTGCCCCCCCTGCCGGCGGCTTGACGCCTCTGCACTGCGACCGATAGATTTCTGACGATCCATCGGTCGCGGTCAGGGACGCTCCCCGTGTTCAACAGGATTCTGATCGTCTGCGTCGGCAACATCTGCCGCAGCCCCATCGCCGAACACCTGCTGCGCGAATTCCTGCAGGGCACTGACATCGCCGTGGGCTCTGCCGGGCTCAGCGCGCTGGTCGGCCACCCCATCGACAGCACCGCCCTCGCCATCCTCCGCCAACACGGCCACTCCCCCCACCCTCACCGCGCCCGTCAGCTCACCGCCGAACTGCTCCACGAAGCCAATCTGGTCCTGGTCATGGAGCAATCACAGATCCAGAGCGTGATCCGCCTCGCCCCCGAAGCTCGCGGCAAAACCTTCCTGCTGGGCAAATGGCAGGCCGACCAGGAGATCCCGGACCCTTACCGCCAAGGCCCGGAAGCCTTCGAACGCGCCTATACGCTGATCGAATCGGCCGTCGCCCCCTGGGGCGAGCGCTTGCGATTTCGCCGGTAATTTGACGAAAAATTACTTATCCGAAAAAGAGCGTCAGAAATCCTTACAAAGCCCTGATGAAAAAGGCTACGCTCTAGCCCAGCAAGACCATATTCAGCTGTTTGGTCTCCCAGTTACGACAAGTAATTTTCCAGGGGCCTACATCGCTTTATGAAGATCCTGCACATTACCGAGTCCTTCGGCGGCGGCGTCACCTCGGCCATCAACTCCTACATCCTCAACTCCCAGCAGCATGAGCACTACCTGCTGGCCTCGGTACGCAAAGGCGACACCACAGGAGAGGAAGGCAACGGCCTGTTCAAGCACATGGAACTGGTGCCACGACGCCTCACCAGCCTTGTGCGGGTGAAACCTTACATTGATCGCGTGCAGCCCGATGTCATTCATCTGCACAGCACCTACGCCGGTGCACTAATCCGCGCCCTGCCCTTCATCCCCGCACAGAAGATTGTCTACACCCCCCATGGTTTCGCTTTCCTTCGTGGCGACCATCCCATGATGCTCAAGGCCTATCGGACCATCGAATCGTTGCTGGCACGACGCACCGCCGTAATTGCAGGCTGCGGCCTGGACGAGCAGCGCATCGCCGGGGAGCTGATCGAACCGGGAAGTACCTTGGGGCTGGTCAACGTCTGCGATGAGCTACCCAACGTTCCGGCGATCAGAAGCCTCACCAGCAAGCCAGTAATCGGCATGGTCGGCCGCATCAGCCGGCAAAAGGGCTACGACTACTTCCGCAACGTGGCCGACGCCTGCCGGAATGTCGCGCATTTCAAATGGATCGGTGGTGGCGACATCCAGGCCATGGCCGAATTGGAGCGAGCCGGCATAGAAGTCACAGGCTGGCGCCCGCGCAACGAAGTGGTCGCCCACATGAAGGGCCTTGACCTGTATTTCCATAGTGCTGCCTGGGATGGATTTCCCATCTCAGTGTTAGAGGCTGCAAAACTGGGCCTTCCCATCGCATTACGTCGAATCGGTCCGTTTATCGCCGAAAACCTGACAACTGCCGACGACATGGACAACGCTTGCCGGCAGATAACGGCGTTCGTCAAAGGTGATCCAGAGACTCGGTACGCACTGAATCAGAACAGCCAGAACATCCAGAACCTACACAGTGGGGAGTACTTGCAGGCGTCCTTGGAAAGCCTCTACTCCCGATTCAACCAGCGTCTGGACGGTAAGCGGCTGGTCATGAGCGGCTCCTAGTACAGCTACCGATTACACGTCAGCCATTTCCCGAGAAACCAGAAGCAATCCGCTCAAAAAATATCACTCCAAAACTGACACTTACGCGTCGGGCAGCCTCCTGCGTACAAAGAAAACAGTGCCAATCTGCCACGATACTCAGTTGTCGGACTTTATCGATCCACCCTCCCAGCATCCGCCACACACCGAACCGGAATATTCCTAAAGATCCTATTCGGCCGGATAGCTCATTGAATCGCTTTCTAGCCCAGCTTAATTTCGCTTGCCCTTGGTCACAGCATTCACAACGGCGGAATTCAGCGTGTTCAATCAAGTGCTCATCGTCTGCATCGGCAATATCTGCCGCAGCCCCACGGCTGAGCACCTGCTGCGTCAAGCCACCCAAGGCACCGAAATCCAATGCAGTTCCGCCGGCCTTTCCGCTCTGGTCGGCCAACCGCTGGAGGCGAACGCTCTGGCCACGCTCGTTCAGCACGGCCAACAACCCGTCTCCCATCGCGCACGCCAGCTAACTCCGAAACTCCTGAAAGACGCCGAACTCGTTCTCGTAATGGAGCGCAAGCACCTGCGCGATATTCATAAGCAATCCCCGGAATCGCGCGGCAAAACCTTCCTGCTCGGCAAGTGGCAGCTTGATCGTGAGATCCCAGACCCGTACCGGCAAGGCACAGCGGCTTTCGAGCATGCCTATGCCCTGATCGATGAGGCAGTCACCACATGGTCGAGATACCTCCGATCCATTCGATAAGCGCTCACCGAGAAGTACCCTTCATGCAACAACTACAAGTTCCGGGCATTCAATCGTCCGCCGATAACGACGAAATCGACCTGCTCCAACTGTTCGGAGCTCTCATCGATCGCAAATGGATGATCGCGGGTATCACTGCTGGCTTCCTGGCGGCAGGCGCCGCCTATGCCGTCCTGGCCACACCAATCTACCGCGCCTCGGCCACCATCCAGGTAGAGCAAAAAACACCTGGTATTCCGGGCCTGACGGAAATGAGCGATCTGTTGGGTGGAACACAATCACAGGCCGTGACTGAGATCCAGTTACTCACCTCCCGCACCGTCATCGGCAAGGCCGTGGATACTCTGCACCTGGATATCGATATCCAACCCTCGTTATTCCCAGTGATAGGCGGCTTCATCAAGCGCCACTACAAACCGGAGCGACCAGACGATATTGCATCCGCTCCCTTGGGAATGAGCCGTTTTTCCTGGGGTGGTGAATCGCTGGAGATATTCCAACTGGAAGTCCCCGATGACGTTCTGGAGGAAAAGCTCACGCTGATTGCTGGCGAGAACGGTCACTTCCGCCTGCTTAACGACGATAACAACCTGCTCGTGGATGGCGCGGTCGGGCAAGCCTATGACCAACAAGGCATCAAGCTACAGGTCCAGAGCTTGCGCGCCAATCCCGGCACACACTTCCGCGTCATCAAGCACCGACGGCTGAGTACCATCCTGGACTATCAAGATGCTCTGAAGGTTTCGGAAACGGGCAAGGATTCCGGGATTCTTGATCTGACATTGGATGATGACAACTATTCGCGGGCACAGGCCGTATTGAATGAGATCAGCCAGCAATACGTCCGTCAGAACGTTCAGCGCGCATCTGCGGAAGCAGCCTCCAGCCTCGAGTTTCTCCGAGGCCAGTTACCCGAAGTCCGCCACGATCTGGAGAACGCCGAGAACGCACTCAGTAGTTACCAGACCAAAGCCAAGTCCGCCGACATCAGCCTGGAAACCAAAGCCCTTCTCGATCAAAGCGTCGCCCTGGACACCAGCATCTCCGAGCTGAAATTGCAGCAAGCGGAAATGGACCGCAAGTTCACCCGCCAACACCCCGCTTACCAGGCCTTAGCCCGGCAGATAGGCGAACTCACTGCCAAGCAGAACGGCCTGTCCAAGCGCGTCGAAGGCTTGCCGGAAACCCAGCAGGAGCTTCTGCGCCTGACTCGCGATGTCGAAGTCAGCACTACGATCTATACGCAGTTACTCAACAAGAGCCAAGAGCTCGATGTGGTGCGTGCCAGCGCTGTGGGTAACGTGCGCGTAATCGATAGCGCCGATGTGGATATCACTCTGCCGGTTAAACCGAAAAAACCATTGATCATCGCTATCTCTGCGCTGCTGGGCTTGTTCATGGCTGTCGCCTTGGCGTTGCTGCGCAAGGCTCTGCACCGCGGCATCGAAACAGTAGATGCCATCGAACAGTTGGGCCTCCCGGTCTATGCCTCCGTGCCATTCAGCGCACTTCACAAAGCAGCCGAAAACGAGCGCCAAATCAGCAAGAAAGACGGGAAGGTAGTCGCCCCATTGCTCGCCATGAGCCACCCGACCGACTTAGCCATCGAGTCGTTGCGTAGCCTGCGCACCAGCCTCCACTTCGCCATGCTGGAGTCAGGCGACAACCGGCTGATGATCTCCGGCCCGAGCCCTGAGGTAGGTAAATCCTTCGTCAGCTCCAACCTGGCTGCCGTGATTGCCCAAACCGGCCAGCGCGTACTGTTGATCGATGTGGACATGCGTAAGGGCTATCTGCACAAAACTCTTGGCGTGAGCGAAAAAAATGGCCTCTCAGACCTGCTCATCCGACGTTGCAGCTTCGAACAGGCCGTGCAACAGACCAGAGTGGAAAATCTCCATGTCATCTCCCGCGGCAAGATTCCCCCGAATCCCTCCGAACTGCTGATGCACCCGAACTTCACTCAGATGCTGGAAGCTGCGAGCAACGCGTTCGACCTCGTCATTCTGGACACTCCTCCCCTACTGGCCGTGACCGACGCAGCCATCGTCGGCCACCAGGCAGGCACCAGCATGATCGTTACCCGCTTCGGCATGAACGCCCCGCGCGAGATCGAGTTGACTATCCGCCGTTTCGCGCAAAACGGAATCCAGGTCAAGGGCGCCATTCTCAATGGTGTCGTGCGTCGTGCGGCGGATTACTACGGGAACGGAGCCTACAGCAATTACCAATACGAGTACCTCTCGGACAAGTCTTGACCTGCCCGGGAGCGCCCCCCCCCGTGAGGGGAGAGAAAAAATGCAAGCGACAGCGGAAAAGCGTTGGTACCTGGTGCAGTGCAAACCCAAGCAGGACTTCCGTGCGCTCGAACACCTGCAACGTCAGGGTTACGAAACCCTACTTCCCACGCATCAGATTGAACGACTGCGGAACGGCCGATGGGTACTTATGGAAGAGGCACTCTTTCCTGGTTACCTGTTCATCGAACTGGACACGCTACAAGACAACTGGATGCCAATTCGCTCGACACGTGGTGTCAGCCAGATTGTCCGATTTGGAGCCACCCCGCTATCGGTCCCCAATTCCGTTATTGATCGAATTCGAGCCATGCCTTGTCCAATAGAACAAGAGTTGAAGCCAGGCGACAAAGTGATAATCGATTGGCTCGGTACCAAAAGCATCGAAGCCATTTTTCTCGCCAAAGATGGGGCCGAGAGAGTGCTATTACTGCTCAAGCTATTGCAGAGAGAGATTCAAGTAAGCACTTCAATTAAACACTTGACAGTAGAAAGTTACTAATTCATCCATCTCATATTTACGCTTGCTTTTCCAACCCAGCTACACCTTGCAGAGAAATACCCAATGTTTTTCACCGTCTCAGGAGAAACACGAAAAATCCTGGGGCGGTAGCGTGTCCTTTCAATAGCCCCTAGACGAACTAAGCTCTTAAAAACACAAACCCAACCTTTCTGAAAGTCATCAAAATGAAACGAATGGCCTCTATTAAAATTATATCGTACCTATGGTTGGGTTCCATTCTCGGTTCAGGGTTTGCATTTCTGACCCAAGCAGTCCTAGCCAGAGAGCTTGGAGTATCAAATTTCGGAAAGTTTTCAGCAGCACTAGGAATAATAAATCTTGCAACACCGCTAGCGGGTTTTGGGGTTTCATCCTTTTGGCTTCAGGCATTTGGAAAAGAAGGATGGGGCGCAGTAAGATGGCTGAAAAGCTCCATACTTCTAATCACCAGCACTACATCAGCAACACTGATTATTGTATTGGCATGGGCATACATCGGCCCAAATGACAAAGCCACACAGAACATACTTTTTATATTATGCTGCTTCCTTGCCGGCCAAGCTATGCTTGAGCTATTCTGCACGCGCCTCCAACTAGAAGAAAGGTATATTTCGATTGCTATATGGCAGGTAGCCCCGCAACTGCTCCGACTAATTTTAATATTAATTACATTTCTTCTCTTCGGAAAAGAATCAACCCCAGAACTAGCAGCTTACATATATACCGCATCATCCATAGCAATACTAACATATGGAGCGCTCTCTCTTATAAAAATGGCAAATGGAGACTTAAAACTAAAAGGGCATGGAAAAAAGCCTAACCAAAGCTCAAATCAAAGACAGCCTCGCCCTCTTGATCTGGTCGTATTATCCTGGCCATTTGGCGCCTCCACTTATTTCCATATAATTTACTTCCAAAGCAATATAATAATTCTAAATTACATAGCTGGCAGCGAATCCGCCGGGCTCTATAACTCCGCCTTCCTAATCCTATCCGCGATATACATACTACCAAATACAATATATCAGAAATTCCTTCTTCCCAAGCTCCACCGATGGTCTGCACATCAACCAGAACTTCTTTACAGAGTGTACAAAACAGGAAACTTGTTAATGCTGGCGACGGGAACAATCGCCGCAACTGCATTAATAACTCTCTCTTCATCCATCATACCATTGATATTTGGGGATTCATTTCAGCCAGCCATCCTTCCTCTTAAAGTACTAGCTCTAGCAATTCCAATCCGGTTTGTGGCAACCAGTATTGGCGCAATGTTGACAAGCAGCCAAAGCATAAAGAAAAAAATCAAACTAATGCTAGTTACAGCAGTATTTAGCCTGACATTTAACACCATACTTATACCTAAATTTGGATTACTTGGTGCAGCTATAACCTCCTTAGCATCCGAGGTATTACTGTTGGTTTTATTTACCTACGCTGTAAAAAAAATAGTATTCTCTAAAAACCATCAACAAAACAAATAAACAGCACACAACATCGACCGGGCGCAAATTAGATTTTCCATCAAAACTCAGAAATCTATAAATCAAAGCCATGACAAATAAAGTAGGAATTCTGACCCTTCCTCTTCATAAGAATTATGGAGGCATACTTCAGGCCGTTGCACTTTACAAGCATTTAGAATCAATTGGATTTCACCCCACCCTTATTCAGAAAATGACATTTAAGCCGCTTTGGAAGCGGCTAGCCACTCTGGCTCTTGAAGCTATTCCAGGCCAAAACATTAAGAACATAAGAAGAAATTATTTAGACCGAAGAAGGCATCAACCTTTTATCAATTCGCAAATCAAAATAAAAACAAAAAAAATACATCGTCACTCTCAGCTAACCAAGATAAGCGAAAAAGAAAATTTTGACGCAGTCATAGTTGGAAGCGACCAAGTTTGGCGATTCGATTATATTGACGACGGACATTATTCGACATATTTCCTAGACTTTCTGAACAATCAGAAAACTAGAAAAATCTCTTACGCAGCGTCTTTTGGAAAAGATCATTGGCAATCACCCAAAGATATATCCAACGTGCGCAGACACCTATCTAAATTTAACTCAATATCTGTACGGGAGGATACGGGAGTCAATATCTGCAAGAACACATTCAACCGGAGTGACTGCATCCAAACCTTGGACCCTACCCTTCTTATTGACAGTCAGTTTTATAAATCCATTATCCCTACAAACTCAGGCAGCTCAATAGACAACTATCTACTTTCATACATTTTAGATAGTAATCAACTCAAAGAAGAAACCACGAAAAGCATTCATCTCGCACTCGATAAAAAAATACCCAGACGAGATCTGACGATGGATAGTCCGGCAACTGTCCCGGAATGGCTGCAAGCGTTTGAAAATGCTGATTTCGTAGTTACAGATTCATTTCACGGAATGGTTTTCTCCATAATTTTCAACAAGAATTTTATCGTGCTAATAAATGACGATCGAGGGCGCACGAGATTCGATTCTCTTTTGAGGCTGCTGAATCTGCAAGGAAGAATTTTGGAAAAGAAGTCCGACCAAACTATCGAAGAAATTATCAAAAAAGAAATAGACTATAATTCTGTGAACCTTCAGATAAATCACTTAAGAGAAGCGTCAGCAGAGTTTCTCGAAAACTCCATCTCTTGCAAGCACTAGCTTCCGCCCTAAAACACCCTTAACCATGAGAAAACCAAAGCTATCCATCATAATCGCAGTATGGAATGGCGAGTCCTATATCAAAAGACTCTGCGCAAGCTTAGACCAAGTATGTAACAACCCTTTCTTCGAAATAGTTCTCATCGACGATGGCTCGACAGACCGTACTCCTGCATACCTTCTAGAACTGAAAGAACAGTCGTCAAATGTAAAAATACTCCGCATCGACAACTGTGGGCAAGGCAAAGCTAGAAACTTAGGATTCAAGCTTTCTGTGGGTGAGTATGTTTACTTTGCCGACGCAGATGACACCTTATCATCTAATTTCTCCAAAACTATTAGAGAACATCTTGAAAAATATAATGATGACGTCTTTATATTTGGATTCAAGAAGGTATTAGACTCTCAACACCGCGAAAATATTGGAATATTCCCCTTTCCTTTTTTAGAGAGCAAGTCCATCCCCCCCCAAGAGCTTAAGACGTTATACCACCTAGGCCATAGCTCTTGGAACAAGATATTTAAAAGAAGCTTATTAGAAGAATCGAAATTAAATTTCCTAGAAGGACAAATTTATGAGGATATGGCAGTTGTTCCTTGTTGGGTTTCATTAGCAACGACCATCAGAACATCGCCCTTGGTAATATACGAGTATACAGTAAGATCTGGATCCAGCATAAACACTACCGCGGATCGATCAAAAGACGCCATTGTAGCTTTGCGACACATAATTTCAAATTGCAAAACACCTCACTTAAGTGCCTCTAGTATTGCCAGAGAAGTATATTTCTATCTATTACCGAAGGAAGCTGAAATTGCCACAAAAAGCGGAAATTTCAGAAGGTACTTCAATATTCAAAGTAACTATAAGAGGGTGATAAGACAGGAAATCGGCTGGAGCTTCATATTCAGTTGCAAGCAAAGAAAATTATCTGAGTGGTTATATGTGATCACAGCCCAATATGGACCAATCCCACTTCCATTCGTTCTTGTATTTTTGAAACGTCTAGTCAATCGGAAAAAACAATGATCCCAAAATTAATTCACTACTGTTGGTTTGGTGGAAATGAACTACCTCCAATGTATCAACGATGCATTGATAGCTGGAAGAAAAATCTTTCCGACTTTGAAATTATTCGATGGGACGAGTCTAACACTCTATTTGACACCCCTTTCTTGAGAGACTGCGTCAGAAAGAAACAATGGGCTTTTATTTCAGACTATATAAGAATGCGAGCCATATACAATCACGGCGGGGTGTATCTAGATTGTGACATGGAAATCATAAAGGACATATCACCGCTATTGAACAACGACTGTTTCATGGGGTATGAGGCAAGAAACCGCCCTAACAGTGGCGTTATTGGATGTACTCCAAAACATAGTTTTCCTGAAAGGTGCATGGACATACTAAACACACGTCACAAGGACAATAAAGCTTACTTAATTGCGCCAGAAGTCGTGATTCTTGCACTTAGCACGCAACCCAGCCATGAGCATACAACGATATATGACGAAAATTACTTCTACCCATATAACCCATATGACACTTATCGCAAATGTAATACACTTATGTTTTCAGATATAACCGAAGAAACTTACGCCATCCATCACTGGGGAAAAAGCTGGAATCAAAGCATTATTGAGCGCGCGATAAAGAAAATTGAAAAGATCATTAGAAACTGACGGTAAAACCCAGAATGCACGGACATCAAATAACTCCTGGGGCCATCGATATACATCTAGAGCAATCCTATTCCCATTCACCGCCATAGCATTAACTGGATTAATCTCCCCGCTAAGCTACAACTTACTTCCTGCTGATATTTTATTTGAAGCAGTTTTTTTAATCGCCACCATATCATTGCTTTCGCCCCCAAAGAAATCACAGATAAAATACGCACTGGCTGCTTCACTATATATAACCATCAGCTTTGGCTTGATGGAAATATTTCGTCCAGCCAATATCCTCGACTTCGCCCAAGCCTACAAGGCTTTCTTCTACATAGTTCCTCTCTCGTTTTATGTTGGAAGGAGCAAATTCAACAAACGCGAGATCATCTATCTTCTGCGGATCTTATTAACGATATTCTTGGTAAAGTACGGATACTCCCGAATCTTAAACCTAACTCCTCGCATGGGCGAGCGCCCCGGGATATTTGTCGAAAACAACTTTGAACTGATATTTATTATAATACTATTCTACATATCAGAAGAAAACCTAAAGAATTTAGAACGAGCTTTAAGCACAGCAGCAGTCATAGCAATAGTATTTCTTTCCGGATCAAGATCCGCACTAGCCGCGTTGATAGTAACTTTTCTATTCATACACGTTCGCAGCACTAACGCCAAGACTGTTATTGCAATAACAGTTACTCTAGCCTTGACCATTGGCGCCGCATTTATATTCATCAACAGAATGGATGGAAGCATAGAAACTATAGATAGAGTCTACTTCCTTCAAATATTCCTAGATGAAACTAAAGATTGGGATGCTTTAAAATACACACTAGGAAGCATGCCTCTAACACCACTAAGCGATCACTCATGCACCGCGCTATCTGCTTACAGCGCCCTATACAGCTACTCAGGAGATGACAGTTGCTATTCGGTAATACTTCACTCTTTTATTCTTAGAGTTATTTTCGACCATGGCGCGCTCGGCCTTGTATTTATCTTACACTTCGTACTACAGGCATTAAAAAGATCGAACTACTCACCAAAGAAAAGACTTTGCATTTCTCTGACAATCCTTATTTCCGCATTCTCCGTCTCTGCATTTAACAGTGTATTTACATCTCTAGCACTAGCAATAGCTTTTTCCTACCCTCAAACGCCAAATGAAAGTTAAAATGAATACCCCCCTTAAAACACCGGACAGCCCAAAGAAGCTAACTACATTTATAAACCCGTTCTCTTACTATATTATCCGAAACTCACCAAAGGCATCAGAGATATATGACAATTTTAAGATTCACTACGACGGAATATCACTATCAATAATAAGCAAACTATTCAGCCTAAAAGATTCTGAGCGAATAAGCTTTGATGACACCTCATTAGCGCCAACAGTATTCAAAACAATATCAAAGGACAACCTAAGCCTAGGCATAATTGGATCATCAACCAAAACAATACTCACAGTAAAGGATATTATAGAAAAAAAATACAACATAAAAATAAACAGCATAAATGACGGCTACTATTCAAACGCTGACATGCCGACCATACTTTCAAATTTCAAGTCATGCGACGTTGTAATAACCTCAATGGGAACCCCACTACAGGAAACTTTTCTACTTAAACTAAAAGATACTGGCTGGAATGGTGTCGGATTTACCTGTGGCGGCTATTTTGACCAACTAGCATCGAAAAATGGATCAAGTTACTACCCTTGCCTAGTCAACAAACTTCAAATTAGATGGCTGTATAGACTATACAAAGAACCACGCCGTCTATGGAGGAGGTATCTTATACAATACCCAATAGGCTTAATGTATTTCCTGTACGACAGGGTAATGCGCCACCCTCCATTCAACATTGAATAATCCTAATCAAACTGCACTACCGATAACTACGCATTACTTTTTACGGCCAGATCATTTAAATCTATTATCTAAAACAGAACTTAGGGATATGCAATGAATAGCACGGAACGTGGAGTCCTCCGTCCACATAAAGCCATGATATCTGTGCTTCAGAAGTTACTTGATCTCTGCATAGTCTGCACCAGCATGGCCGCTGTGCTAATCACCAATACGGCGCCCTGGGATTACTCAGCCATCATCGCGACCTTGTTTGCTCTGGTTATTTTCTATCTGCTTGGAGACTTCGGGCAGTTGTACACCTCGTGGCGAGGCGAACGAATTAGCGAAGAACTGTGCAAGGTCACCGGCATCTGGGCGGTCAGTTTTTCAGCTGTCGCAGTTACCGACTACCTCACGCCAGAGATGAGCCTGCTCGATGGTCCTGGCCAGCTCCAATGGTTCTGTCTCGTACTTCTAAGCCTTTGCGGTTATCGCATCCTGCTGCGTACGGGATTGCACGCGCTCCGGCGTCGAGGGTTCAATACGCGATCGGTAGCGATAGCAGGTGCAGGAACGCTGGGGCAACGTCTAGCCAACAATATAGCGAGTGCCCCCTGGATGGGACTGGAGCTGTCTGGCTTTTATGATGACGCACGCCGTGGCTCCGTCAGCATGGGCAGCGGGAAAGTAAAGCTACCCGTTTCAGGGAGTCTGAACGATCTGATTGAACAGGCGCGCGCCGGCAAAATGGACCGTATCTATGTCGCCCTGCCAATGCGCAGCGAGGCACGTATCAAATGGCTGGTCGAGCAATTGAGCGACACCACCGTCTCGGTGTGCATAGTTCCCGATGTCTTTGTTTTCGACCTACTTCACGCCCGCACCCAAAATATCGGCGGCATTCCCACCATCAGCATCTTCGACAGCCCCATGGTAGGCACCAGCGCATTTGTCAAGCGCCTAGAAGACCTCGTTCTTTCTTCGTTGATCCTCTGCTTAATCGCTATCCCCATGCTGTTCATCGCCGCAGCTATAAAGCTTACGTCTTCCGGCCCCGTGCTCTTCCGCCAGAAACGCTACGGCATCGACGGTCGCTCTATCGAGGTGTGGAAATTCCGCAGCATGCGAGCAATGGAGAACGGGGTGACGGTGACTCAGGCGACCCGCAACGACAGCCGTATCACGCCGGTAGGGGCATTCCTGCGCCGGACTTCGCTGGATGAGTTGCCGCAGTTCATCAACGTGTTCATGGGTGATATGTCCATCGTCGGCCCCCGCCCCCATGCCATCGCACACAACGAGGAATATCGCGGACAGATCAGCAGCTACATGCTGCGCCACAAGGTAAAGCCGGGGATCACAGGCTGGGCCCAGGTGAACGGCTGGCGAGGTGAAACCGATACGCTGGAAAAAATGCAAAAACGCGTCGAGTTCGACTTGGCCTATATCAACAACTGGTCCCTCTGGTGGGACCTGAAAATCGTCTTTCTGACCTTGTTCAAGGGCTTCGTGCACCAGAACGCGTACTGATCGAACCACTCCTCTGTTAGCGAAATTCCTGCTTTTACCTAGTCGCCTTTTCCTACATCCCCAACAGGCACGAGTTGCTACCGTGCGCTGCCTTCTGGCGCGTTCCCTTTGCCATCGAAACTGGCGCCTAGCGCCTTCCGATCCCTTCCGTTGTGTAGCCCTCATGATCCGTCCGTTATCGCTTGCCATCGTATCCGCCCTTGCGCTTCAGGGATGCATGTTCTCCCCTGGCCAGAACCTGGAGACAGGTAGGCTGGTGCAGGCAGATTCTGCCGAATCGAACCGCATCCAGCTGGTGCAGATCACCCCCAAGCTGTTGACCGTGGAAGCTGCAACGCAGCAGCAACGTTCGATTCCTCAGGAGCTGCTCGGCTACCAACCGGAGAGCTATCGAATCGGCGCGGGGGATCTGCTGTACATCACCGTGTGGGACCATCCGGAACTGACTTCCCCGGCCGGACAACAGCAGCAATTGGATGCCAACGGCCGCCTGGTGCGTCCTGACGGCACGCTGTTCTATCCCTACATCGGCCAAATCCATGTTGGCGGCCGAACCATCGAAGAGGTGCGCGGAAACATCACCAGCGCCCTGGCCGCCTATGTCGAGCAACCGCAGGTGGATATCGCCGTCATGCGTTACGGGAGCCAGCGCATCGTGCTCAATGGCGCCTTCTTGAAGGCGGGCCCGCAGGCCATTACTGCCACTCCGCTCTCACTGATGGAAGCCATCGGCACCGCCGAGCTGGACACTACTAATGCGGACCTCTCCGGCCTCACGCTCAAGCGCGATGGCAAGGTCTTCAGCTTGAATCTGGATGCCCTGAACACCGCACAGGATACGGACCTGTACAGCGTTTACCTCAAGGATGGCGACCGGCTCTACCTGCCCTACAACGATCGCAAGAAGGTCTACCTGATGGGTGAGGTCAATGCGCCGCGGGCGCTGACCTTCAAGACACGCGAGATGAACCTGGCCGATGCTCTGGGCAGTGTCGGCGGTCTCAACCAGACCACCGCCAACGGCAAGGCGGTGTACGTGATCCGTGGGGTGGAGAACCTCGAGCAGGAGCCCGCCAAGGTATTCCAGCTCGACGCTAACTCTCCTACGGCCTTCATCCTCGCCCAGCAATTCCAGCTGCAGCCGCAGGATGTGGTGTACGTCGGCCCGGCCGGGGTGACGCGCTGGAACCGTCTGATCAGCCAGTTGGTGCCCTCTGCCGGCATTCTGGGGACTGGCTCCTCCATTCAGCACAACCTCAACACCAACTGATCCGGCGTCATGAACCCCCTTCGCCTGATCGCGCTGACAGCGCTAGCCAGCTCTCTGTGCGCCTGTAATCCCTTGATGCAGGCCTCGTTGAATACTCTTGGCGGCAGCCTCAGCGGTCCCGATGCGCTCGAGCTCACTCGTGCGCAAGTCGATGCGCTGCCCTATTACCAGATCGAAGTGACGAGCGAGTATGGTTCGGCGGTCATGGCATTGGTGCGGGTGCGAGGCGACCTGCAGTACTGGCAAGCCTCCTCACGCCAGCTGCTGTTGCTGCAGGACGGCGTGGTGGTGCGCACTCTGGGCTTTCCAGACGAGCTGCTGGGAACCCGCTTCCCTACGAACGCGCCCTTCCATGATGGACTGCAGCGCGTCATTGACGATCAGCCCAGCCAACGCTGGGTCGACCTCGGCCCCGGCTATCAATTGGACCTTCCGCTCACCGGCAGCTTCCACCGCGCTGGCGTGGAAACCGTGCGAATCCTGCATCGGGACTACGCCTTGCTGCGCGTTGACGAACACCTGAAATCCCCACTCAAGAACCTGTCCGCCACCAACAGCTACTGGGTCGACCCCAGCGACGGCTTCGTGATGAAGAGCCGACAACAAGTAACTCCCAGCCTGAGCGTTACCCTCACGCAGCTGCGTCCGTTCCGGGGGCAGCCATGAGGGTTGTCCGCGTCGGTCTATTGCTGATTGGCCTCTTTGCCAGCGCGGCAGTCTTGGCAAACACCCGAATCGAGCTGCTAGGGGACCTGCCTTCCCCAGGAGAAAAGGAAATCGTCGCAGGCTTGCGCCTGGGAGAACTGCTGCAACAGGCACAGATTAGCCCCGACGGCTATTGGTTGGGTGCATCGTGGTTACGCGAGAGCCTGAAGCAGGAACAGAAGCGGCTGAAGGCCGGCGTGCTATTCGACCTGATCCAGGTTCAGCGCCTTGCCCTCCTCCAACAGAAGCCAGAGCTTGCCGCGGCCGCGCAACATCTCGAGGAACAAGTCGCGGCACTTCCGGTGACGGGTCGTCGGTTCTATCACCTCGACCCGCTGGCCGTGGAACTGAACACAGCGCACTCCCCCCGGCTACAGGGCGGCGACCGACTGATCTTCCCTTACCGCCCGACCACCGTGGTCGTAAGAGGAGCCGTACGCGACAGCTGCGAGTTGCCCTTCGTGGCGCTGCAACAGGCGTATCGCTACGCGCAGCAGTGCCCCGCGCTGGTCGACGCGGATCCGGACTACCTCTACCTGATCCAGCCGGATGGGCGCGTTAGCCGTCTGGGCGTTGCCTTGTGGAATCGAGAAGAAGCGGCACCGCCCGCACCTGGCGCCACCTTGCTGGTGCCACTTGACGCCACGCAGATCAAGGACAGCGCCCCCAACCTGAACCAGGAGTTGGCCGAGTTCCTGGCGACTCAACCCTTGTCGTCGGAGTCACCATGAATCGCCGTCACGGCCTCTATCTGCTGCTGGCCGGCGCCAGCCTGGCCAGCGCAGAGCCACGCGTCACCCAGAGCGACTTCGGCGGCGCCGGCCTGCTGCAGACTCCCACTGCGCGCATGGCGCCGGCCGGCGAGATCAGCGTCAACGCGAACCGCACCGATCCCTACTCGCGCTACAGCTTTTCATTGCAGCCTTTCGACTGGATGGAGGGCACCTTCCGCTATACCTCGATCAGCAACCGCAAGTACGGCGCAGAGGACTTCAGCGGCAACCAGAGCTACAAGGACAAAGCCTTCGACGTCAAATTCCGCCTGCTCCAGGAAAGCCGCTGGATACCGGAAGTATCGTTGGGCGGCCGGGATATCGGCGGCACCGGCTTGTTCTCCAGCGAATACGTCGTGGGTAACAAGCGCGTTGGTGACGTTGATTTCAGCCTGGGGCTCGCCTGGGGTTACATCGGCAATCGCGGTGAGCTGGACAATCCGCTCGGATGGGTCGATGACCGGTTCAATAGTCGTCCTGTTCCCACCAGCGACGTAAACAATGCGGGCTCCGTTGACGCCAATTCCTACTTCCGCGGTCGTCCCTCCCCGTTCGGTGGCATCAACTGGCAGACACCCTGGGAACCGCTCTCGCTCAAGCTCGAGTACGACGGCAACGACTACCAGCACGAGCCGCTGAGCGACAACCAGAAACAGAGCTCGCCCTTCAATATCGGCCTGGTCTACAAGGCCGCGGACTGGGTCGACCTCACCGCCGCCTTCGAGCGTGGCAACACCGCCATGTTCGGCATCACGCTGCACACCAACTTCGTGACCCGCACAACACCGGCGAAGGTTCGTGATCCTGCACCGGAGCCCCTGGCTGATACCTCATCTGGAAAGCCGCTCGACACCGTGGACTGGGCCGACGTCTCCCATCGCATCGAGGAGAACGCCGGCTACAAAGTGCAGCGCATCACCCGCAAGGACAGCGAAGTCGTGGTCTATGGCGAGCAGACACGTTTCCTCTACCCGCCCGAAGGTGTAGGCCGCACCGCGCGAATACTCGACAACAGTACCGATGAAGACATCCGCTGGTTTACCGTGGTCGATACCCGCTACGGCCAACCCATGGTCGAAACCAGCGTACCGCGACAGGTATTTCGCGACGTGGCGAACCAGGAGCGCCCGCTGGACGACCTGCGCAGGAGCACCGAGCAGAATCAACCGCTGCCGCAACGCGAAGAACTGCTTTACCAGCAGCGACCGAACCCGTTCAGCTACAACCTGGGCCTGGGCTACAACCAGAGCATTGGCGGGCCCGATAACTTCCTGCTGTACCAGTTCACCGCCGACCTGGAGAGCGAGTACCGCTTCACCCCGAGCCTTTGGTGGAACGGCCTTCTCAGCGTGAACCTGTTCAACAACTACGACAACTTCACCTACGACGCGCCCAGCAACCTGCCACGCGTGCGCACTGACATCCGCCAGTACATGACCACTTCCAATGCCATGCTGCCGACCTTCCAGTTGAACAAAACCATACGCCTGGATCAGGACCTGTACGGGATGGTCTATGGCGGCTACCTGGAAACCATGTACGCCGGCGTGGGCGGTGAATTGCTGTACCGGCCGATGGGCCAGGACTGGGCACTGGGCGCCAACCTCGACCTGGTGCGCCAGCGCGACTTCGACCAGCATGTCGGCCTACGCGACTACCAGACCGCAACCGGCTTCGTCACGCTTTACTGGCAGACCGGCTTCGAAGGCGTGCTCGCGCAGATCAGCGCAGGCCGCTACCTCGCCCGCGACTGGGGCGGCACGCTCGACCTCTCGCGCCAGTTCCACAACGGCGTGCGCTTCGGCGCCTGGGCAACCCTCACCACCGCCAACAAGGAAGCCTACGGCGAAGGCAGCTTCGACAAGGGCATCTACGTCTCCATACCCTTCGATGAATTGATGAGCAGCTCCACCATGCGCCGCGCCAACCTTTCCTGGGACCCGCTGACCCGTGATGGCGGCGCGCGACTCAACCATGACTACTCGCTCTATGACCTCACCGATACTCGCGATCCGGTGATGTTCCAGAACTTCTTCGGGCGCATTGTCGAGTAGCACGAAGCGACGCCAAACATTGCGTGAATCATGGTGAGGAAACCAAAGTCATCCACAATGGTCAGACGCCCTTCGTGTTAAAGGAGAGTCTCACCATGAAAGCCCTGCCCCTACTGCTGATGACCGGCCTGCTCGCCGCCTGTGGCACCACTGCCTCCGGCGACAAGGCGTCGCTGGATGGCGAAGTCTTTTACCTGCAGCGCATCGCCCTGCCGCCGAGCGCGCAGGTTACCGTCAGCCTGCAGGACGTTTCCCTGGCGGACGCTCCGGCCGTCGATCTGGCGCAACAGCAGTTACAGTCCGGACGCCAGGTCCCACTCGCATTCCACCTTGACTACGACCGCAGCCAGGTCAAACCGGGGCACAGTTATGCGGTCAGCGCGCGCATCGAAGACAACGGTCGCCTGCTGTTCATCACCACCGAGCGTCACAGCGTCAAACTCGACGGCAGCGATCCGCAACCGCTGCGAGTGCGCGTCGACCCCGTGCGCTGATTCACCGCGCCGCCGGGTTTTCCCTGGCGGCCTTCCTCCGTTAATCTCCCTCCTCCATTCTCCACCCCGGTGGCCGGACCGGCCGCTGGGTTTCGCCCAAGGAAGTATCGATGCTGCGATTCCCCGTTCTGCTGGCCGGCGCCCTGCTGTCCGTCAATGCCTTCGCCCTGTCCCTCTCCGACCTCAGCCAGAGCGACGCCACCGGCGGCCTGAAGGATGCGCTGACTCAGGGTGCACAAGTGGCCGTGAAACAGCTCAGCCAGCCCGGCGGTTTCAGCAATGACCCGGCCGTGCGCATCGAACTGCCCGGCAAACTGGGCAAGGCCGCCAAGACCATGAAGCAGTTCGGCATGGGTGCCCAGGTCGACCAACTCGAAGCGAGCATGAACAAGGCGGCCGAGGCGGCCATGCCACAAGCGCAGGTACTGCTGGTGGATGCAGTGAAAAAGATGAGCGTGACCGATGCCAAGGGCATCCTCCAGGGCGGCGACCACTCCGCCACGGATTACCTGAACCGCAGCAGTCGCGAGCAACTGCGCGCCAAGTTCCTGCCGATCATCAAGCAGGCCACCGACCAGGTTGGCGTAGCCAAGCAGTACAACGCCTTCGCCAGCCAGGCCGCTGCCTTCGGCGTGGTCGATGCGAAGAATGCCAACATCGAGAACTACGTGACCGAGGAAGCACTGGACGGCCTGTTCAAGCTCATCGCCGAGCAGGAGAAGACCATTCGCCGGAACCCCACTGCCGCGGCCACTGGCCTGGCGAAGAAGGTGTTCGGAGTGCTTTGATCGGCTATGTGCCGAGAGCGGCGTAGCGTTCGCGAGCTCGTTCCTACCAGTAAAAGAAAAAGCCCGGCAGATGCCGGGCTTTTTCATGGACTCACGTCACCGCAGCTAGGCCTCTTTCTTCACCCTGAACCAAGCTGCATAGAGCGCAGGCAGGAACAGCAGGGTCAGCGCGGTGGCGACGATCAGGCCGCCCATGATCGCCACCGCCATCGGCCCGAAGAATACGCTGCGCGACAGCGGGATCATCGCCAGCACGGCGGCCAGGGCGGTGAGCACGATGGGGCGGAAGCGTCGCACCGTGGCCTCGATGATGGCGTGCCAGGTGTCCAGGCCCTGGGCGCGGTCCTGTTCGATCTGGTCCACGAGGATCACCGAGTTACGCATGATCATCCCCGCCAGCGCGATGGTGCCGAGCATGGCGACGAAGCCGAACGGCTTCTGGAACACCAGCAGGAACAGGGTCACGCCGATCAGCCCCAGCGGCGCGGTGAGGAACACCATGATCATCCGCGAGAAGCTGCGCAGCTGGATCATCAGCAGGCTGAGCACCACCACGATGAACAGCGGCACACCAGCATTCACCGAGTTCTGGCCCTTGGCAGAATCCTCCACGGTGCCGCCGACGTCCAGCAGGTAGCCGTCGGGCAGTTCGGCGCGAATCGGGTCAAGTGTCGGTGAAATCTGCTTCACCAGGGTCGCTGGTAGCGAGTCATCGTAGATATCGGCACGCACGGTCACCGTGGGCAGGCGGTTGCGCCGCCAGATGATGCCTTCTTCGAAGCCGTATTCCAGCGTCGCCACTTGCGACAGTGCCACGCTGCGGCCGCTGCTGGTCTGCATCGACAGGCTGGGCAACTGCGACAAGTCATGCCGGCCGCGCTCGTCGCCGCGCAGGAGGATTTCGATCAGCTCGTTGTCCTCGCGGTAGTAGCTGACGGTGGAGCCGGTCAGCGAGCTCTGCAGGAACTGCGAGATGTCCGAGGTACTCACGCCCAGGGCACGGGCGCGCTCCTGGTCGATGTCGAGGAAGATCGCCTTGCTCGGCTCCTCCCAGTCCAGGTGCACGTTCACCACGTGGGGGTTTTCGCGCATCTTTTCCGCGACCTTGCGCGCCAGCTCGCGGACCTCCGGGATGTGCTCGCCAGAGACGCGGAACTGCACCGGGTAGCCCACCGGCGGACCGTTCTCCAGGCGGCTGATACGGGTGCGCAGGGTCGGGAAGTCTTCGTTCATGTGCTTGATCAGCCACTGACGAATTTCCTCGCGCGATTCGAGACTCTTCGCCAGCACCACGAATTGCGCGAAGCTCGCTGCGGGCAGTTGTTGGTCCAGCGGCAGGTAGAAGCGCGGCGATCCGGTGCCGACATAGGCCACGTAGTTGTCGATGCCCGGATGCTCGGCGAGCATTTTCTCCAGGCGATTGACCTGCTCGGTGGTGGCGGTGAGCGAGTCGCCCTCAGCCAGCTTCAGGTCCACCAGCAATTCCAGGCGCGCCGACGGCGGGAAGAACTGCTGCGGCACCAGGCGGAACAGCATGATCGAGCCGATGAAGGCGGCTACGGTCAGCAGGATCACCGTCTTGCGGTAACGCACGCACCACTCCACCACGCGCCGGAAGCGCTGGTAGAAGGCGGTGGAATATGGGTCATGGCCTTTGTCGCTGCCGCCGTGCTTTTCCGCATGACGCTTGGCGAGATCCGGCAGCAGCTTTTCACCCAGGTAGGGCACGAAGACCACGGCGGCGATCCACGACACCAGCAGTGCGATGGTCACCACCTGGAACAGCGAGCGGGTGTATTCGCCGGTGCCGGACTGCGCGGTGGCGATCGGCAGGAAGCCGGCGGCCGTGACCAACGTGCCCGTGAGCATCGGGAAGGCCGTACTGGTCCAGGCGTAACTCGCTGCCTTGAGCCGGTCGTAGCCCTGCTCCATCTTCACCGCCATCATTTCCACGGCGATGATCGCGTCGTCCACCAGCAGCCCCAGCGCCAGCACCAGTGCGCCGAGGGAAATCTTGTGCAGGCCGATGCCGAAGTAGTACATGCAGGCGAAGGTCATCGCCAGCACCAGCGGGATCGACAGCGCTACCACCAGGCCGGTGCGCAGGCCGAGAGAGAAGAAGCTCACCAGCAGTACGATGATCAGCGCCTCGGCCAGCACGCGGACGAACTCGCCAACGCCCTCACGCACCGCCGCCGGCTGGTCGGACACCTTGCGCAGCTCCATGCCCGCCGGCAGCGTCTGCTGCAGGCGCTCGAACTCGGCGTCGAGCTTCTTGCCCAGCACGAGGATGTCGCCGCCGTCCTTCATGGCCACGGCGATGCCGATGGCGTCCTCGCCCATGAAGCGCATACGCGGCGCGGGCGGATCGTTGAAGCCACGGTGCACGTCGGCTACATCGCCGATGCGGAAGGTGCGGTCGCCGACGCGGATCGGGAAGGAGCGGATGTCCTCCACCGAATCGAAGCGCCCGGACACGCGCAGTTGCACGCGGTCTGTCGCGGTCTCGAAGAAGCCGGTGGCGGTCACCGCGTTCTGCTCTTCCAGCGCCTTCTGTACCGCCGCCAACGGCAGGCCGAGGGTGGCGAGCTTGGTGTTGGACAGATCAATCCAGATCTTCTCGTCCTGCAGGCCGACCAGTTCGACCTTGCCCACGTCCTTGATCCGCTGCAGTTGCAGCTGCAGGCGGTCGGCGTAGTCCTTGAGCACCGCGTAGTCGAAGCCCTTGCCCGACAACGCGTAGATGTTGCCGAAGGTGGTGCCGAACTCGTCGTTGAAGAACGGCCCCTGGATGCCCTGCGGCAAGGTGTAGCGGATGTCGTTGACCTTCTTGCGGATCTGGTACCAGAGCTCGGGAATATCGCGGGAATGGAAGTCCTCGCGGGCGACGAAGGTCACCTGGGATTCACCGGGGCGGGAGAAGGAAACGATGCGGTCGAAATCACCGGTCTCCATCAGCTTCTTCTCGATGCGCTCGGTGACCTGGCGCGAGACTTCCTCGGCGGTCGCGCCCGGCCAATTGGTCTTCACCACCATGGCCTTGAAGGTGAACGGCGGGTCCTCGCTCTGCCCCAGCTTCGTGTAGGACAGCGTACCGACGATGCCCAGCAGGAGCATGAGGTACAGGACGATGGAGCGGTTCTGCAGCGCCCAGGCGGAAAGGTTGAATTGCATCGGGCGTTACTCCTTCGCCACCAGCTTGACCGACCGGTTCTCCCGGTCGACAGGCCGTACCTCCTGCCCTTCACGCAGCACCTGCACACCGGCCGCCACCACCCAGTCACCATCCTTCAGACCTTCAAGCACCGGCACGCGGTCTTCAGCATAGGGGCCAACGCGCACCAGACGACGGTGCAGGGTGGACGTCTTCGGATCGACCACCCAGACAAATGGCTGGCCGGCTTCCGAGGTCAGTGCGGCGAGCGGTACCGCCAGCGGCACGGCACCTTCGGCATGGATATAGACGCGGGCGCTCTGGCCCAGCTCCGCCGGCACCTTGGCGTCGTCGAAGGCGACGCGCGCGGCAAAGGTGCGCGACTGCGGATCGGCCGCCGGCGACAGTTCGCGAATCTTGCCGCTGAAGCGTTTGTCACGCTGCGACCAGAGTTCGACGCTCACCGCCTCGCCGACGCGGAAGCGCTCGAAGGCGTGCTCGGGGAAGCTGATCAGCACTTCGCGGTCGCCGTCGGCGGCCAGGGTGAAGACGGTCTGCCCGGCAGCAACCACCTGTCCGACTTCCACTCGGCGGGTGGCGATCACGCCATCCTGCGGCGAGCGCAGCACCGCGTAGCCAGCCTGGTTGCTGGCCACGTCGTATTCGGCGCGAATCTGTTTCACCCGCGCCTCGCCGGCACGGTAGGTGTTCTCGATGTTGTCGAACTGCGACTGGCTGACCAGCTGTCGCTCCAGCAAGGTCTTGTAGCGAGTGTATTCGGAGCGCACCGTCTGCAGGTTGGCTTCGGCAGCAGCCACCTGGGCGCGCGTGGCTTCGAGTTGCAGGCGCACGTCCTCAGGATCGAGCTCCGCGAGCGGCTGGTCCTTCTTCACCCGTTCGCCGGTTTCCACCAGACGCTTGCTGACTTTTCCGCCGATGCGGAAGGCCAGTTCTGGCTCATGTCGGGCGTGCACTTCACCGGGATAAGCCTCGGTGATGTCCCGCGCCGGAAGCGGCTGCACCACGATGGCCGGGCGCACAGCGGGCTTGGGTGGCTCGCCGTTACCGCAAGCAGAAAGGGAAAGGATGAAGGCAGCAGGCAGCGCGACAGACAGAGCATGGCGGAACATGATGTGTGACCTTTCGCAAAACGCGGTTGGAATTCTTATACTCCCCGGTATAGTAAAAATACAGAACCCATCAGTCCAGTATTAGAAATGTAAAGACATGTCACCATCGAACTCATCGAACGGACCGGGTCGCCCCAAGGACCCGGCCAAGCGCAAGGCCATTCTTGAGGCCGCCAAGGAGCTGTTCGTCCGCTACGGCTACGACGGCAGCAGCATGGAGGCCATCGCCGCCGAGGCCGGGGTGTCCAAGCTCACGGTGTACAGCCACTTCACGGACAAGGAGACGCTGTTCGTCGAGGCGGTGCAGGCCAAGTGCGCGGAAAACCTGCCCGAGCTGTTCGCCGAGCCGCCGGCCGATGCGCCGCTGGAAAGCCTGCTGCTGACCCTGGCGCGTGGCTTCAACCAACTGATCAACAGCCCGGAGGCCATCGCCCTAAGCCGGCTGATGATTGCCCAGGGCGGGCAGAACCCTCACTTGTCCCAGCTGTTCTTCGATGCCGGCCCGCAGCGGGTGCTGGATCAGATGGAGCGCCTGCTGGAACAGGCGCGCCAGCAGGGCAAGCTGGCGATGGACAGCCCACGCCGGGCTGCCGAGCATTTCCTGATGCTGGTGCAGGGTTGCGTGCACTTCCGCTTGATGATCGGTTGCGTGGAGCCGCCGACCGAAGCGGAAACCGAAGCGCACGCTCAGGAAGTCGTGGCGCTGTTCCTCAAGGCTTTCAGGCCCTGACTCACGCCGGAGTGCCTAGGGAAGCAGTAGGAGCGAGCTTGCTCGCGAACAGGACTTCCTGGCCACTCCAGCGCTGGGCGGGTTCGCGAGCAAGCTCGCTCCTACAAGAGCAAAGCTGCGGCGACATGTTCTGTAGGAGCGGACTCTGTCCGCGATGGGTTCGAATCACGCTGGAAGTCATCGCGGACGAAGTCCGCTCCTACGCCAATCCTCGGAACCTCGAGCAGGCCGTCAGCCCTTCAGGCTCTTGAGCGGATAAATGTCATACCGGCTGGACTTGCCTTCCAGGCTGTATCTGGGCTTTGTGCCCTCGATGATCGGCGCCTTGCGCGGGCGCTTGACCACCACGCGGTGGCTGGCCAGCTTCAGTGCGGCCTCTAGCAGCGCCGGGGCGTCCAGGTCGTCGCCCACCAGCGGACGGAACAAGCGCATTTCCTTCTTCACCAATGCGCTCTTGTCGCGGTGCGGGAACATCGGGTCGAGGTAGATAACCTGCGGCGCTTCCCCCTCCCAGGCGGCCATGCGCTCGATGGCATTGCCCTGCAGCAGGCGCATGCGCGCAACAATGGCGCCCACCTCGAAATCCCCCGCCGCACGGGCCAGGCCGTCCTCCAGCAGCGCGGCGATGATCGGCTGGCGCTCGGTCAGATCCATCTGGCAGCCCAGGGTCGCCAGCACGAAGGCGTCCTTGCCCAGGCCGGCAGTGGCGTCCAGCACATGCGGGCGTACGCCCTGCTGGACGCCCACAGCCTTGGCGATCATCTGCCCGGTGCCGCCGCCGAACTGGCGGCGATGTGCGGTGGCACCCTCGAGGAAGTCCACGCGAACCGGACCGGGAGAGTCGGGGCCCAGTTGCAACAGTTGCAGACCTTCATCGCCCAGTTGCAGGGAAAAGTCCGCATCGCCCTCGCCCAGCGGCAGACCGAGCCGCTGCGCCCACTGCTCGGCAGCAGCCTGCCAGGCAGGAGCCAGTGCCTGGACGACGATGCGCGGCGGGGTGAGGACTTCAGTCATGGTGGGGCGATCCTGGAAAAAACCGCGATTCTACCGCAGCACGCCCTCGGCGGGCTCAACGGCAGACCTGCCAACCGCCCAGGTCGAGGTGGAAATGGTCGCGATGCGCGCGGTTATAGTCCGGCCCGAGCACGCCGTCGAAGTTGTGGCAGGCGCCGTCGCGCACCGCACGCAGGAAGCGCGCCGCATCGCCCTCCCCGCTCCAGTCCTTCGCCACCACGATGCGCCGGCCGTCAGCGAGGCGGAAGGCCGCGATGTCCAGCGCATTGGCGGTAGCGTGCTGGCTGCGCCGGGCATCGGCGCGCCCATAGATATTGCGGCAGGCGAAGCTGCCCAGGTGCTCCACGCCTGTCACCGGGTGGCCGTAGATTTCCCGCGCGGCGGGTTGCAGGGAATGGCGCTCGAACAGCGCAAAACTCACCGCCAACGGGCAACTGGCGAGGAAACTGCTGCTCAGCTTCACCTCGGCGGCCTGCACCTGCCATACGTGCTGCAGCGGACAGCCGGCCACCGGTTCGCTGTCCGCCATGGGCTGCGCCTTGAGCCCGGAGGTTTGCAGCGCCAGCCGGCAAAGCTGCACATCGTCACGCAGGCGCCAGAGCTTGTAGCGAGTCAGCAGGTTCGGCTCATCGCGCACGTCCAGCGGTGCCCAGGGGTTCCAGCGACCGGGCAGGGTCACCCATTGCTGCTGAACCGCCAGCACGAAGCCGGCGCACGCGAGGACCGACCCGAGCAGCCACCAGCGCAAGCGTCAGCCTCGGAACAACCCGTTGATACGATCGAACGGCATGGCACCATGCATGGGGGTCAGGTCGCCCTTGGCCAATGCCTCGGAAGCGCTGAAGAACGCCCCGTACGCCGCCCGCGCCAACGTCGAGCCGACACTGACGCGTTTCACGCCCAGCTCCGCCAGTTCTCCCAGGCTCAATTGCACGGCGGGTGAACCCACCAGCACATTGACCGGTCGCGGCGCCACGGCGCTGACCACCGCGGCAATTTCCTCGCGGGTCTTCAGGCCCGGCGCATAGAGCACATCGGCGCCAGCTTCGGCGAAGGCCACCAGGCGGCGGATGGTGTCGTCCAGGTCGACGCGACCGTGCAGGAAGTTCTCCGCCCGCGCCGCCAGGGTGAAAGTGAACGGCAGCGCACGGGCGGCCTGCACCGCGGCAGCAACGCGCTCGACCGCCAGCTCCAGCGGGTAGATCGGCGTATCCGGGCGACCGGTGGCGTCTTCGATGGAGCCGCCGACCAAGCCGCAGGCGGCGGCCAGGCGAATAGTCTCGACGCAGTCTTCTGGAGTATCGCCGTAGCCGTTCTCCAGATCGGCGGCGACCGGCAGCGGCGTGGCTTCAACTATCTCGCGCGCATTAGCCAAGGCCTCGTCGCGGCTTACCGCGCCTTCGGCGTCACGTCGGCCGAGGGCAAAGGCCAGTCCGGCGCTGGTGGTGGCCAGCGCTTCGAAGCCCAGGTGGGCAAGCATCTTCGCCGAGCCGGCATCCCAGGGGTTGGGCAGGACGAACACGCCGTCGCGCTGGTGCAGCGCGCGGAAGGCTTCGCCGCGTTGCTGTTGAGTGCTTTTGTGCTGGGAAGACATGGCTATCTCCTTGCCGAGCGGGGAAGGAGCAGGTTAGCCCCGTCACCCGCCGGGCGCCATGCACAGTTGCGAGCTCAGAGCAGGCCTAGCTGCTCCACCTCGGGCTTATGCTCGAACAGCGGCGGCAGCCCCGGCAGGCGTTCGCGCAACAGGGCGTGGAAGCGCTGCGCCTGTTCGGCGGCGCGGTGGTTGTCCGGGGTGTGGAGAAAGACATAGGGCGTCAGGCCCTGCTCGATCCATTCCGCGACCTTGCCGATCCAGGGCGTGAGGTGCACGAGATTGGCGTCCAGATCCGGCCCGCCGATGAAGCGTACCTGCGGGCTGGTGCTGAAGGCCGCCGGACGAACCGGCACCTTGGGTTTCTTCGACTGGGCATGCAGCACCGCCGGATCGTCGGACTGCACGGCGAACAGCGCTCGCGAATCCAGGCAGATGCGCTCGACGCCGCGCTCCAGCAGCAGGCGGTTCAATGCCCGCTCCTCCTCGCCCTTGGCGAAGAAGGCCGGGTGGCGAACTTCCACCGCAATACGTCGCTCGGCAAATGCGTCCAGCCAGGCAGCCAGCTCGTCCAGGCGATCGGGGCCGAAGCTGGCGGACACTTGCAACCACAGCGGCGCAACGCGCGCACCAAGCGGCGCCAGCAGGTCGAGGAAGTCCCGGGTGTTCTCCAACTGGCCGCGCAGGTCGCCTTCATGACTGATGTCGCGGGGCAGCTTGGCGCAGAAGCGGAATGTCTCCGGCATGGTCTTCGCCCAACGCGCGACGGTGTCGGCACTGGGACGGGCATAGAAGGTCGTATTGCCTTCCACTGCGTTGAACACCTGGGAGTAGAAACCCAGGGTATCGGCGGGGCGCAGGTCAGCAGGATAGAAAGTGCCGCGCCAGGCCGGCTCGTTCCACGAAGGGCAGCCGAGGAAATACGGCAACTGCATCAGGCGTAGAGGTCGAGACCGAGGACTTCCTGGCCTTCGTACTGGCCGGCCATGCTGGCGGTGCTGGTGTAACTGGCGAGCGCCTGGGCCGCGCGGGAGGTCAGCGGGCGCTGGTAGTCGAGGTTGTCGCGCAGTGTCGCCGGCACGTTGTAGCTGCTGGCGCTGGAGGACTCCACACGGCGGGTGCTGGCCTGGGAGTCGAACCCCTGGCTGGCCGAGGTCGGTGCGGGCTGCTCGCGGCGGGTCTCGACGTCACGCTGCACTTCCCGATACGGAGTGACCGCAGTGCCCGTTTGGGAACCGCGCTCCGGTGTCTGGGAAATGGAAGTGAAGCCGTCGATACGCATGAAGAAAGCTCGTGGGGAATGCACTCACTCTAGCGAGCGGGCGCGACTGCGGTCAATTGGCACAGGTCAGGCTTTCTTCGGCGTCGCCACGTTGTCGCGCAGGTAGACCGGCTGGGCACGTTCTGCGTCAACCGATTCACCGCGGGCCCAGGCGAATTCGGCCAGGGTCAGCAGGTCTTCGGCGTGCGGCAGCAGGCTGGCGTCATGGGCGGCGACTTTCACCGCCAGGCGCTCCTCGAACCCCCAGCCGGTGCCGGAGCCGAACCAATCGCCCTGAGCATCACGCGGCAGCTCGACACGCTCGGGCGGCAACACTGCTTCAGCGCCAGCCAGGCGCATCTCGCCCTGATCCAGGCGGTAGCAACCCCAGTACACCTCATCCATGCGCGCGTCGATGGCCGCGGCCACCTGGCTCGCGCCGTGCTCGCGATAAGCACGCTGGGCCAGCACCGCCAGATCGGAGATCGGCAGCACCGGCTTCTGCAGCGCAAAGGCCAGGCCCTGCACCACGCCGATGGCGATACGCACACCGGTGAAGGCGCCGGGGCCGCGACCGAAGGCGATGGCGTCGATGGCGGATAGCGCGATGCCGGCCTCGCCGAGGATGTCCTGCACCATGGGCAGCAGGCGCTGGGCGTGCAGGCGCGGGATCACCTCGTGGCGTACGAACCGACGGCCGTCATGCAGCAGGGCGACGGAACAGGCTTCGGTCGAGGTATCCAGGGCCAGCAGCGTGGGCATGGTGTTTTCCATAGGACGTTAAGGACAGGACAAAAAACGGGCGGGCATTATAAACGCCAAAGGCCCGCGTGTGCGGGCCTTTGGCTGTTGCGGCGATGGATCAGCTCAGAGCGCCGAGCACCTTGGAGGTGATCTGCTCGACCGAACCGACACCCTCGACGCGGGTGTACTTCGGCGTGCCTTCGGCAGCGGCCAGCTTCTGGTAGAAGTCGACCAGCGGCTTGGTCTGCGAGTGGTAGACCGACAGGCGGTGACGCACGGTGGCTTCCTTGTCGTCTTCGCGCTGGATCAGGTCTTCGCCGGTCTCGTCGTCCTTGCCTTCCACCTTCGGCGGATTGTGCTCGATGTGGTAGACGCGGCCCGAGGCGGCGTGAACGCGGCGACCGGCGATGCGGCCGACGATTTCCTCGTCGTCCACGGCGATCTCGACCACGTGGTCGATGGAAACGCCCGCTTCCTTCATGGCCTCGGCCTGGGGAATGGTGCGCGGGAAGCCGTCGAACAGGAAGCCCTTGGCGCAGTCGGGCTGAGCGATACGCTCTTTCACCAGGTTGATGATCAGGTCATCGGAGACCAGGCCGCCGGCGTCCATCACGCTCTTGGCCTGCAGGCCGAGTTCGGTGCCAGCCTTGACCGCTGCACGCAGCATGTCGCCGGTGGAAATCTGCGGAATGCCAAACTTCTCAGTGATGAAGCGAGCCTGGGTACCTTTGCCGGCACCGGGCGCCCCGAGCAGAATCACACGCATCGATATGCTCCTTAATACTTGTTAAGCGAAATCACGGATCCGCCTCGTGGGGCCAATCTCATCGTGCTGGAATGGCGCAGACATGCGCCGAAAGGTTGCTCACGATACACAGCGGTCCCCTGCCAGACAAGCCGGCCATGGGGACTGCGCACGCCGATCCCGGGCGTTTCATGGTGCCCGGAACAGCCACCAAATTAATCTCATTTGCCGGCTCGGCAATTCACCTTTGGTGGGGGGGTGATGGGCCCTCAACCGGTATTGCGCAGCCCCGCCGCGATTCCCGCCACCGTCACCAGCATCGCCTGCTCCAGACCGCCGCAGGCATCGCCCGTGCAGCGCCGCGAGCGCGCCAGGAGCTCGGCCTGAAGCAGATGCAGCGGATCAAGGTAGGTATTGCGTACGCCGATGGATTCGCGGGTCTCGGCCGCGTGAGCGAGCAGTTGGGACTGGCCGGTCAGACCCAGCACTACGCGCACCGACTGCGACAATAGGTCGCGTAAATGCGCACCTAATGGTCGCAGTTCCGATTGCACCAGTCGCTCGTCGTAGAGTTGGGCGATTTCCCGGTCGGCCTTGGCCAGCACCATCTCCAGCATGTCGATGCGCGTGGTGAAGAACGGCCAATCCTTGCGCATGCGTGACAGCAGCGAGCCTTCGCCGCGTTCGATGGCCTTGAACAGGGCGTCCTCCCAGCCCAGCCAGGCCGGCAGCATCAGCCGCGTCTGGGTCCAGGCGAAGATCCAGGGGATCGCCCGCAGGCTTTCCACCCCTCCCTCTCGGCGTTTGGCCGGGCGACTGCCCAGTGGCAGGCGGCCCAGCTCCTGCTCGGGCGTGGCCTCGCGGAAATAGTCGACGAACTGCGGGTTCTCCCGCACCACCGCGCGATAGGCGAGCACACCGTCGGCGGCCAGGCGGTCCATCTCCTCGCGCCAGGCCGGCTCGGGCACCGGCGGTGGCTGCAGGGTCGCCTCCAGCACGGCGGCCAGGTAAAGGTTGAGATTCTGCTCGGCGATGTCCGGCAGGCCGAACTTGAAGCGGATCATCTCGCCCTGCTCGGTGGTGCGGAAACGCCCGGCCACCGAGCCCGGCGGCTGCGAGAGGATCGCCGCATGGGCCGGGCCGCCACCACGGCCGACGGTGCCGCCACGACCATGGAACAGCAGCAGCTCGACGCCACGATTGCGGCAGATGTCCACCAGCTGCTCTTGGGCTCGGTACTGCGCCCAGGCGGCGGCCAGGGTGCCGGCATCCTTGGCCGAGTCGGAGTAGCCGATCATCACTTCCTGCGGCCCGGCCAGGCGGGTGCGGTAGCTGTCCAGGCTGAGCAGTCGGTCGATGCACGGGCCGGCGTTGTCCAGGTCGTCCAGCGTCTCGAACAGCGGGACGACGCGCATCGGCCGCTCCAGCCCGCACTCCTTGAGCAGCAATTGCACGGCGAGCACATCGGACGGGTGCCCGGCCATGGAGATGACATAGGAACCCAGCGATGCCGCAGGTGCCTGCGCCACCACGCGACAGGTGGCAAGGACTTCGGCGGTCTCGGGCGAGGCCTGGTAGTTTGCCGGCAGCAGCGGGCGGCGGCTGGCCAGCTCTTCCAGGAGGAACTCCTGGCGCACGCTTTCATCCCAGTCGGCGTAGTTGCCCAGGCCCAGGTACTCGGTGATCTCGCTCATCGCCTTGGCATGGCGCGTGGAGTCCTGGCGCACGTCCAGCCGCGCCAGGAACAGCCCGAATGTGGCAGCGCGACGCAGGGTATCGAGCAGGTCGCCATCGGCGATCACGCCCATGCCGCACTCCTGCAGCGAGCGGAAGCAGAGTTGCAGGGGTTCGAGCAGCTCGCGGTTGTCCTGCAGCACGTCCGCACCCGGCTCTTCGCCGGTATGGATGGCGCGCTCGGCCCAGGCGCGGGTGGCGCGCAGGCGCTCGCGCAATTGCTTGAGCAGCGCGCGATAGGGCTCCGCATGGTCGCCCACTTCGGCGCGCAGCTCATCACTGGCCTGTTGCATGGAGAGCTCGGCGGCCAGGCTGTCGACATCGCGCAGGTAGAGATCTGCCGCCATCCAGCGCGCCAGCAGCAGGACTTCGCGGGTGATGGCGGCGGTGACATTGGGGTTGCCGTCACGGTCGCCGCCCATCCAGGAGGCGAAGCGGATCGGCGCCGCCTCCAGCGGCAGGCGCTCGCCGAGGGTTTCCTGCAAGGTGCGGTCGACGTGGCGGAGGAAGTCCGGCAGCGCGTGCCAGAGGGAATGCTCGATCACCGCGAAGCCCCATTTCGCCTCGTCCACCGGGGTCGGCCGGGTGCGGCGGATCTCGTCGGTGTGCCAGGCCTCGGCGATCAGGCGCTGGAGTTTTTCCTGCACCGCCTGGCGCTCCTCGGGCAACAGGTCGGAGTGGTCTCCAGCGGCCAGTTGAGCAGCGATGGCGTCGTATTTCTGGATCAGCGTGCGGCGCGCCACTTCCGTCGGGTGAGCGGTAAGCACCAGCTCGATCTCCAGCTCTGCCACCTGCCGCGCCAGGCCCTCGGCGCTCAGGCCGGACTTGCGCAGACGGCCCAGCAGCTCGGCCAGCACGCGATTCTCGAAGGGTTCCGGCTCCTTGGGCGTACGGCGGCGGATGCGGTGGTACTGCTCGGCGATATTGGCCAGATTGAGAAACTGGTTGAAGGCGCGCGCCACCGGCAGCAGTTCGTCCTCGCCCAGGCCGTCGAGGGTCGCGGTGAGCTGCTTGGCGCCCTCGGCGGAGCCGCGCCGGGCAGCCTTGGCGCCAGTTCGGATCAGCTCGATCTTGTCGAGGAAGCCCTGCCCATACTGGGCGCGGATGGTCTGCCCGAGCAGCTCGCCGAGCAGGTGAACGTCCTCGCGCAGGCGCGCGTCGATATCCGGCATCACAGTCTCCTGGATAGAGAGCCCTAGTCTGAGAGTCCCTCATTGAAAAGGCGTCGCTTGGCTTCACAGTGCCGCCGGCCGGGCCGGCAGGCAAGCGCTCGACGAACGCCCGCAATCCTGCTCGGACAACGTCTAGGCTGAAAGTTATCCCCATCGACGGGAAAACCTGCGGCGACCTCACGAGGGTCGACCGCCACGTAACGACCCTAGAGGTGAACATGAAAATCCGCGAGCTGGTACGCCATTGGGAAAAGAACGCCAGGGGGCGCATGACCAACCACCAGTACAGCATTCCGCTGGACGTCGAGACCGCCGCGCGTCTGGCGGCCCTGCATGACATGTACCCCAAGCGCAGCGCCGAGGATCTGCTGGGGGAGCTGGTCAGTGCGGCCCTGGAGGAGCTGGAGGCGAGCTTCCCCTATGTGCAGGGGAACAAGGTGGTCGCCCATGATGAACAGGGTGACCCGATCTACGAGGACACCGGCCCGACGCCGCGCTTCCTGGCGCTGTCGCGCAAGTACCTGCACGAGCTGACGGAGGCCGAGCATTCCTGAATGAAAACGCCCCGGCTCAGCCGGGGCGTTTTCATTGCCTGTAGGAGCGAGCTTGCTCGCGAACAGACTCACCAGCCGCTCCAGCGTTAGGCGGGTTCGCGAGCAAGCTCGCTCCTACGAAGAGCAGACGTCGCGGAACTCGATCTTCAATGCCGCCCATGGACACCGGGAACGTGCAGGTGCCCCGCCTCGGCGCAGGCCTCCGGAATCACCGAAGGCTCCGCCGGCTGCTCCAGCTCGCGCAGGATGCCGCAATCCTCGCTGCTGCCCTCCCCCTGGCACTGCGCACGCAGGTCGCGCAGTTGCTGGCTGAGGGATTGCAGCTCGGCGATGCGTACCTCGACATGGTGCAGGTGCTCGTCGATCAACCGGTTGGCGGTGCCGCAGTCGGATTCGGGGCGGTCGCGCAGGCCGAGGAGGATGCGGATTTCTTCCTGGGTCATGTCCAGCGAACGGCAATGGCGAATGAAGGACAGCTGCTCGACATGGCTGGCGTCGTACTGCCGGTAGTTGCCCTCGCTGCGCGATGGCGCCGGCAGCAGGCCTTCGCGCTCGTAGTAGCGGATGGTTTCCACCGGACAGCCGGTCAGTTTCGCCAGTTCACCGATCTTCATGTGCGACTCCTCGCCAACAGACGCTTGACTCTGTAGTTGCTACAGGGTGTGCAATCAGCAGCAACTCGTCAAACAGGAACGGACGACATGACTGCCAATCGCCAGGGCCCGATCATCCACGGCCCCGCCCCAATTCAGGAGCAGCACCGCGAACACGAAGCCGCCGGCTGCTGCGGCTGCGACAAAGGCACGCTGTTGCGCGCCCCGGCTGCCGAACCTGCACCGCACTCGCACGACCATGGCCATGCCCACGATCACGATCACGATCACGATCACGATCACGGCGAGGATCACGGCGCGCGAGCCGAAAACGCTGCCACTGCTGCAGCCGGATCGGCCAGCGGCGAACTGCGCTGGACCAGCCTGCGCATCGAAGCCATGGACTGCCCCACCGAGGAACGCCTGCTGCGCGATGCGCTGGGCCGCGTGTCCGCCGTGGAAGACCTGGACTTCAACCTGATGCAGCGCCTGCTGCGCGTACAACATCGTTTCGACAGCATCGAGCCGCTGCAGAAGCTGGTCGCCTCCCTTGGCATGCAGGCCGAGCCGCTGGACGAAAACGCCCCCGCTTCCACACAGCCCGCCCAGCAGAAGCCTTGGTGGCCGCTGGCGCTGGCCGGTGTCGCCGCAGCAGGCGCGGAGTTCTTCGAATGGTTCGCCATCGGCCCGCATTGGCTGGTGGCGGCGCTGGCCATCGCCGCGATCCTTGGCGCCGGCCCGCCGACCTACCGCAAGGGCTGGATCGCCCTGAAGAACCGCAACCTCAACATCAACGCTCTGATGAGCATCGCCGTCACCGGCGCCATGCTGATCGGCCAGTGGCCGGAAGCAGCGATGGTGGCAGTGCTGTTCGCCATCGCCGAACTGATCGAGGCCAAGTCGCTGGACCGAGCACGCAACGCCATTCGCGGCCTGCTGCAACTGGCCCCGGAACAGGCCACGGTGCAGGTCGACGGACAGTGGCAGGAAGTCTCCGCCAAGTCCGTCGCCCTCGGCGCACGGGTGCGGGTACGTCCCGGCGAGCGCATTGCGCTGGACGGCGAGGTGCTCGATGGTCGCTCCAGCGTCAACCAGGCGCCCATTACTGGCGAGAGCCTGCCGGTAGAGAAGCAGGCCGGCGATACCCTGTTCGCCGGCACCATCAACGGCGAAAGCGCGCTGGAATACCGCGTCACCCGTGTGGCCGACGACAGCACCCTGGCGCGCATCATCCACGCCGTGGAAGAGGCCCAGGGCTCGCGCGCACCGACCCAGCGCTTCGTCGACCAGTTCTCGCGCATCTACACACCGGCGGTGTTCCTCATCGCCATCGCCACTGCACTGCTGCCGCCGCTGTTCTTCGGTGGCGCCTGGCTGGACTGGGTCTACCGCGCCTTGGTGCTGCTGGTGATCGCCTGCCCGTGTGCGCTGGTGATTTCCACTCCGGTGACCATCGTCAGCGGCCTCTCGGCAGCGGCGCGAATGGGCATCCTGATAAAGGGCGGCGTGTTCCTGGAAATGGGCCGCGCGCTGGAATGGATCGCCCTGGACAAGACCGGCACCCTCACCGAAGGCCGCCCCCGCCAGACCGATTTCACCGCCCTGCGGGAAACCGCCGCCGGCGATGTGCGCGCCCTGGCTGCCAGCCTCGCCGCGCGCTCGGATCACCCGGTATCCCAGGCCGTGGCCCAGGCCGCCGAGGCGGACAACATCGCGCTCTACAGCGTCGGTGAGCTGACCGCCCTGCCCGGCCGCGGCGTGAAAGGCGAGATCAACGGCCGCGTCTACCACCTGGGCAACCATCGCCTGGTGGAGGAGTTGGAACTGTGCTCGAAGGAGCTGGAGGCCCGTCTCGACGCCCTCGAGCAACAGGGCAAGACAGTCATCGTGCTGCTCGATGTCGAGGGCCCGCTGGCGCTGTTCGCGGTGGCCGACGGGGTCAAGCAGACCAGCCGCGAAGCCGTCGCCCAACTCCATGAACTGGGCGTGAAGACGCTGATGCTGACCGGCGACAACCCGCACACCGCCAACGCCATAGGCGCCCAGGTGGGCATCGACGAGGCGTTGGGCAACCTGCTGCCCGAAGACAAGCTGCGCGAAGTGAAGCAGCGCCAGGAAGGCGGCAAGCGCGTCGGCATGGTCGGCGACGGCATCAACGATGCCCCGGCCCTGGCCCGGGCCGATATCGGCTTCGCCATGGGCGCGGCGGGTACCGACACGGCCATCGAAACCGCCGGCGTCGCGCTGATGGATGACGACCTGCGCAAGCTGCCGTCGTTCATTCGACTCTCGCGCCAGACCCACCGCGTGTTGATCCAGAACATCACCCTGGCGCTGGGCATCAAGGCGGTGTTCCTGGCTCTCACTTTGGCCGGCGAAGGCACCCTGTGGATGGCGGTCTTCGCCGACATGGGCGCCAGCCTGCTGGTGGTGTTCAACGGCCTGCGGTTGCTGCGTCATCGCGGCTGATTCCCGCTGATCGTCGCCAATGCCCGCCAATACGGCGGGCATTTTTTTTGAACCCCCTGACGAAACCCTTAGTCCCCTAATCAGATGCCCAGGAAAGCGCCAATGCGCACGACAGGCATCTGCCGGCACTCGAAACGCCGAGGGAACCCCTTACCAAACGTCAGAGGATTCACCCAATGGAACTGAAATCTCAGAGCGCTCGAACCGTCCCGACCGTCTCCACCCGCGCATCGCTGCGCCTCGGTCTGCTCGCCCTTGGCAGCGCCGTGCTGCTGGCTGGCTGCGCTGGCAACCCGCCCAGCGAACAGATGGCCGTCACCGAATCGGCGGTGAACGCCGCCGTGAGCTCCGGCGGCCCGGAATACGCCCCGGTGGAGACCAAGAACGCCCAGGACAAACTCGCTCAGGCGCGCATCGCCCTGAACGACAAGGAATACGACCAGGCCAAGCGCCTGGCCCAGCAGGCCGAATGGGACGCCCGCGTGGCCGAACGCAAGTCGCAGGCCGTGAAGGCGCAGAACAACGTCAAGGACGCCCAGCAGGGCGTGATGGAGTTGCGTCAGGAAGGCCTGCAGCAGGCCCAGTGATCCCGCCCCTACGTCCGGTCATATAAGGAATTTCGACATGAACAAGCTCATCGTACTGCCCGCCATCTCCACCCTTGCGCTGGCCCTGGCCGCATGTTCCACCCCGCCCAACGCCAACCTGGAGAAGGCCCGTGGCGACTTCCAGGCCCTGCAGGCCGAACCGCAGGCCACCCAGCAGGCCGCGCTGGAAACCAAGGATGCCGGCGACTGGCTGGCCAAGACCGACAAGGCCTACCGCGACGGCGCCGACCAGAAGGAGGTCGACCAACTGGCCTACCTGACCCAGCAACGCATCGAGCTGGCCAACCAGACGGTGGCCCTGCGCAACGCTGAGGACCAGATGAAGAACACCTCGGCCCAGCGCGCCCAGGCCCGGCTGGATGCTCGCACCGCGCAGCTCAACAAGCTCAAGGGCGAGCTGAACGCCAAACAGACCTCGCGCGGGACCATGGTGTCGTTCGGTGACGTGCTGTTCGATCTCGACCGCGCCGAGCTGAAGCCCGGCGCCATGAGCAATGTGCAGAATCTCGCTGGCTACCTGCAGCAGAATCCGGAACGCAAGGTCATCGTCGAGGGCTACACCGACAGCAGCGGCTCCTCCTCCTACAACCAGGGGCTGTCCGAGCGTCGCGCCGACGCCATCCGCCTGGCGCTGCTGAGCCAGGGCGTGACCCCGGACCGCGTCGTCGCTCGTGGCTACGGCAAGGAGTACCCGGTGTCGAGCAATACCACCGCCGCCGGGCGCGCGATGAACCGCCGCGTCGAGGTCACCATTTCCAATGACGCCAACCCGGTGCAGCCCCGCTCGTCGGTGAGCTCGACTTACTGACCGGCCTGTGACAGCTCGCTCCTGCGGGGCTGATTTTCGTAGGAGCGAGCTTGCTCGCGAACATGGTACGAACAAACCTCCCTCACCCTGCCCTGAAGGGACAGGGCTGGGGCGAGGGGATGACACGACTAGGAGGCGGCGCGGGTTCGCGAGCAAGCTCGCTCCTACAAGGAGCCGTGGGACCGCTCAGCCCAGCAGGCGTCGATAGAGCTCGGCCATCTCCGCCGAGAAAGGCACCAGCACCAACTCCCGCAGTGAACTTCCCTCGCGACGCGGACGACGCAGTTCGTCCACGGCAACCTGCGCTGCCGCTTCGGCGGGATAGCCGTAGATGCCGGTGCTGATGGCGGGAAAGGCGACGCTGGCGAGGCCCCTGTCCTCGGCCAGTTGCAGGCTGTTGCGGTAGCACTGGGCGAGCAGCTCAGGCTCGCCGTGCTCACCGCCGCGCCAGACCGGCCCGACGGTGTGGATGACAAAGCGCGCCGGCAGGCGGAAGCCGGGGGTGATCTTCGCCTGGCCGGTCTTGCAGCCACCCAGCGGGCGGCAGGCGTGGACCAGGTCCGGGCCGGCGGCACGGTGGATGGCGCCGTCCACGCCACCACCGCCCAACAGTGAACTGTTGGCGGCGTTGACGATGGCATCGACGTCGAGACGGGTGATATCGCCCTGCCAGACGCGGATCTCGGGATGGCTCATGTTGCTTGCTCCCTTGGCCTGCGACGACGGGCTCGCCGTCACTTGACCTCTTGCGGGGTCTGCTCACCCATGCAGCGCACGGCGCGCTTGCGGCCGTCGACCAGCACGCCGGTCAGGCCCTTCTGGCTCATGTCGAACATCACCAGCACGCCATCGATGCACTGCGCCTGCTGGTCGGCCGGGTCCAGGGACAGCTTGGTGTCCTGGCCGGGGATGCTTTTCAGCATGGTGAACTGGCTCAGTTCCAGCGCGTCCTCGGGCTTGGCGAAGTGCAGGTAGCCGTAGTACCAGAGCGTACCGACCGAGACAAAGATGGTGGCAATGACGGTGAGGATATAGGAGATCGGGTTGCGGTCGTTCATGGGGTGCCTTGTTGTTTCGGGTCCGCCTGCGATTCCTGTGGCTTCGCCGGAGAGGGATAGTTCGGGACTTCAGCCAGGCGACGCAAACCGGTGAAGTGCTGCGGATCGTCAAGGAAACGCAGCATCACTTCGCGCCACACGGGTTCGCCGAAGGTTTCCACGTGGTTGCCGCGCGTCAGCTGGAAGACTTTCGGCGGCTGCTTGGCCTTGTAGAGGCTCAGGCCGTTGTCCAGGGGCACAATGGTATCGTCGATGCTGTGGAAGAGCAGCACGGGTGCGCCAGAAAGTCGCGGCATGGAACGGATGGCGCTGTCGCCGTCGGGCACCAGCCAGGACAGCGGCACCTGCAACGGCCAGGTCAGCCAACTGGTGGAAAGGGTGTATTGCGCCACGTCGCGGTAGCTGGCTGGAACGCCGTCGAGCACCACCGCATGCAACATTTTCTGCCGCTCCGGATGCAGGCCCAAGTAGTGCACGGCCATGGCACCGCCCAGGCTTTGCCCGAGCAGGATCACCGGTTTGCCTTGCGCTTCCGGTGCCTTGTCCAGCCAGGCGAAAGCAGCATCGATGTCCTGGTAGATGGCGGGCAGGCTCGGTTCACCCTCGGACTTGCCGTAGCCACGGTAATCCACCATCAGCACCTGATAGCCCTGCTCCGGCAGCCAGTACGCCCCGCCCAGGTGCCAGGCCATGTTGCCGCCGTTGCCATGCAGGTGCAGCACGGTGCCCTTCACCGGCACGCCCGCTTTTGCCGGCAGCCACCAACCGGCGAGCTTCACGCCGTCGGCGGTGGTCAGGGTGACGTCGCGGTAGTCGAGCTTGGCCCGCGCGGGCGTGATGGCGACGTCGTCGCTGGGGTAGAACAGCAGGGAGCTGCAGCCGCCGAGTGTGAAAAGCAGCGTGAAGGCGGCGGCCTTGATACAGCGATTCAGCATGAGGTCGTCCTTGCAGGTAACCACCCGGTAGGAGCGAGCTTGCTCGCGAGCCTGCCCAGCGACGGAGTCTTTGGCGAGATGTTCGCGAGCAAGCTCGCTCCTACAAAAAACCGGGCCGGCAGTCAGAGGATATTGGCGTAATCCGCCTCGATGCGGTCGAGGCTGAGATGATTGAGGAAGTTGGAGAAGCACATCCACGCCGACAGCGCATTGAGGTCACGGAATTGCGGTGGCAGGTACTTGGGCGGCACCACCAGGCCCTCGTCCACCAATTGGCGCAGGGTACGCATGTCTTCCAGGGTGGCCTTGCCGCAGAACAGCAGCGGAATCTGCTCCAGCTTGCCCTTGCGCACCGCGAGCTGGATGTAGTTGTAGATCAGGATGAAACCCTTGAGGTACGAGAGGTCCTTGGTGAAGGGCAAACCATTGGGCGTCGAGCCACGGAACACCCGGCTGGCGTTCTGGTAGCTGCTCTCCACGCTGTAGTTCTGCTCGCGGTAGAAGTGGAACACCTCGAGGAAATCCGCGCCCTCTTCCGCCATGTGGATGGCGCGGGTGCGGTTGGTCAGCTTGCGCAGGCGCGTCGGGTAGGAGGCAAAGGCAATCACTTCCATCAGGATCGCCAAGCCTTCCTGGGTCACCGTGGAGGACGGCGGCCCCTTGGCGAGGAAGGTGCAGATCGGCTGGTTGAGGCCGTTGAGCGTGGTGCCGACGTGCACCAGGCCCTCATGGACCTCCAGCGCGCGCACGTCGCGCTCGTTGAACATCGCGTCCGCGCGCACCTTGATGTAGTCGGCGCCGGCCGCGGCGTCGGCGACGATGCCGTCGGACTCGAAGACGCGGATGGTGTCTTCCTTGCCGTCGAATACCTTGTTCAGGCGCTCCTGCAGCATCTTCACCGCGTCACTGGCGGTGAGCGTCTTGGGTTCGTCCTTGAGGTCGCCACGGTCGGCGATGTTGTTCAGGTAGTCCGAAAGCATCAGGCCCAGGTCGGCCAGGGTCGGGTCGCCGGCGTGGAAGGCGTCGGAGGCCGAGCCATAGAGTTCCTGGGAAATCAGCCCGAAGTCCTGGGTACCACGCGCTTCGAGCATGCGGATGACCATGCGGTACTCCTTGCACATGCGCCGCATGATCTGCCCCACCGGGTTGAACTGCCCAAGATGACGGGTGATGTCGCGCTCGATGTTCTGGAATTCCTGCTTCTTCGCGCTGCTGTCGAAGGACAGCGGTCGGCCGTCGTAGTAGGCGCGGTCGACCTTGGGCGCGTGCTTGCCGCGGCCCTTGAGGAAATCGTCGCGGATGCCGTCGTCCCATTTGATGGCGTCGAGCACGCGGATCGGCGTCTGCGCCTCGACGATGCGGTCGGACAGGCCGCGGATGATCTGCTGGTATTCGCTGGGCGTAGACTTCTTGCGCCGTGGGGTCATGGCTTTTCTCCCGGAGTCACGCGCGAAAAGCGCAGCGCTTCGACGAACACATCGGAATTGGCAGGATCGTTCAGGTACTTGATCACATCAGCCAGCGGGCTCGTCACCAGGGCGCCGGCGCCTTGTTCGGTGTCGACCTTCTCGCCCTTGAGCGCGCCTTCCTTCATGTCCTGCAGGATGTGCTCGACATCCAGGTTATAGATCACCAGTTCGTCCTTGTCGGTGATCTCGAAGCCGGCCAGGGCGAAGTTGCCGCCCATGCTTTTCGGCAGCCCGGCGGAGAGGTACCAGCGCTTGCCGTGGTGAGCGACGGTGAAGCCGAAGTCCTCGACGCTGTCGGTGTTGTCCTTGCTGTCGACATAGCTGAGGGCGCGGTAAAGATTGGAGCCGGAGCGGGTGACTTCGAGGAACTGCTCTTCACCGTACTCGTCCACACGCGACCACTGGCCCAGCAGGTGAGCCGGCGCGGGCTCATTGGCCGGAATCGGGTCCTTGAACGTCACCAGACAGCCACTGAGCAGGCAGATGCTCAACAGCAGCAGTGCACGCCAGACTTTCATCACGCCCTCCTTAGGTCCGGATGCCTTTGCATGTGATGCGCACAGGCGTCCGCAGTTCCGACACGAAAACCCCGCCGGATGGCGGGGTTGGAATGCAGCAGCTGGAGCTACAGGCCCATCACCAGGTCGAGATAGCGGCTAAGGATGGCACGCATTTCCTCGATCTGCAGGTGGTCGGCGCCGTCCAGCAGGCCCTGATACTCCATCTGCAGGATGATGGCCGTCAACACCCGGGCATCCTGCTCGGGCTGTCTGGAGCCGAGCACTTCGAAGAAATGCACCACGCCCAGGGAGAGAATGCGCCGGTGGCGCTGCGCCAATTCGCTGAGGCTGGGGTTGAGCAGCGCTTCCTGGCGGAAGGCCTGTTCGGCCAGCAGGTGCTCGCGGCGCTCGGTGAGCTGGACCTGCACGTACTTGATTGCCAGCTCGACGATATTCGCCGTCAGCTCGCGGCGCGCCTGCGGGTCGTCCTGGGCGAGGCCGGCGGCCATGGCCTGGAGATCGCCCTCGACGCTGCTCCAGAAGGTCGACAGGGCTTCGGCGCTGCGTTCGACGAAGAGCGCAAAGGTGTCGGTGATGAGGTCCTGGATGTCCTTGAAGTAATAGGTGGTGGCCGACAACGGCACACCAGCCTCGGCGGCCACGGCACGGTGGCGCACGGCGCGGACGCCATCGCGCACGATGATCCGCAGGGCGGCGTCGAGGATCGCCTGGCGACGCTGCTCGCTGCCCTGGCGGCTGGCCTTGCGGCCCTGGTATTTGACACTTTCTGCGATGGCGCTGGCGACTTGCGCTGCGCTGTCTCGCGGGGACACTTGGGTCACTGGCATTACCTCCGGCGGCGCGGCCTGATGGCGCATTGTTCGAGCTTTTCGGTGGGAAAACAATTGCCGCCGTGCTGCTGCGACACCGGCGCATGAAACGAACCGCGAGGCAGAGCAGGCGGCTGGGAATCAGGCCTGGGAGTGAGACGTGCCACAGGCACGCCGAGCCACGGTGCGCGGGTGCACTTCGTCGGATGGTATACCGCCCAAATCCCACGTCCCTGTAGGAGCGAGCTTGCTCGCGAACGGGCTCACCGGAAGCACCTGAGTGGATCAGTTCGCGAGCAAGCTCGCTCCTACAAAAGCTGTCCGCGGCCCAAACGAGAAAGGCCGCCCGAAGGCGGCCTTTTTCCCAGTTCCGACGCTTACGCCTGCGGGCGCATGTGCGGGAACAGGATGACGTCGCGGATCGACGGCGAGTTGGTCAGCAGCATCACCAGGCGGTCGATACCGATGCCTTCACCGGCGGTGGGCGGCATGCCGTACTCCAGCGCGTTGACGAAGTCGGCGTCGAAGTGCATCGCCTCGTCGTCGCCGGCGTCCTTCTCCTTCACCTGCAGCATGAAGCGCTCGGCCTGGTCTTCGGCGTCGTTCAGCTCGGAGTAGGCGTTGGCGATCTCGCGGCCACCGATGAACAGCTCGAAGCGGTCGGTGACGCTCGGGTCGTTGTCGTTGCGGCGGGCCAGCGGGGACACTTCGAACGGGTACTGGGTGATGAAGTGCGGCTGCTCCAGCTTGTGCTCGACCAGCTCTTCGAAAATCATCACCTGCAGCTTGCCCAGCCCTTCGTGGCCGAGGACCTTGGCGCCGGCTTTCTTGGCGATGGCGCGGGCCTTCTCGATGTCGGTCAGGTCAGCCGCGGTGAGTTCCGGGTTGTATTTCAGGATGGCGTCGAACACGGACAGACGGGCAAACGGCTCGCCGAAGTGGAAGACCTTGTCACCGTAGGGCACGTCGGTGCTGCCGAGCACGGCCTGGGCCAGCTCGCGGAACAGCTCCTCGGTCAGGTCCATGTTGTCTTCGTAGTCGGCGTAGGCCTGGTAGAACTCGAGCATGGTGAACTCGGGGTTGTGCCGGGTCGAAACGCCTTCGTTACGGAAGTTGCGGTTGATCTCGAAGACCTTCTCGAAGCCACCGACCACCAGGCGCTTGAGGTACAGCTCCGGAGCGATACGCAGGAACATGGCCATGTCCAGTGCGTTGTGGTGGGTTTCGAAAGGCTTGGCCGCCGCGCCGCCGGGGATGGTCTGCAGCATCGGGGTTTCCACTTCGAGGAAGCCGCGATCGGACAGGAAACGACGGATGTGGGCGATAACCTGGGAACGCACGCGGAAGGTGTGGCGGGTTTCCTCGTTGACGATCAGGTCGACGTAGCGCTGGCGATAGCGCTGCTCGGTGTCGGTCAGGCCGTGGTGCTTGTCCGGCAGCGGGCGCAGCGACTTGGTCAGCAGGCGCACGTTGGTCATTTCGACGTACAGGTCGCCTTTGCCGGAACGAGCCAGGGTGCCTTCGGCGCCGATGATGTCGCCCAGGTCCCAGGTCTTGATCTCGGCCAGGGTTTCTTCCGGCAGGGTCTTGCGGTTCACGTAGACCTGCAGGCGGCCGCTGCTGTCCTGCAGGACGATGAACGAGCCGCGGTTGAGCATGATGCGACCAGCGACCTTGACCGGGATGGCGGCTGCTTCCAGCTCTTCCTTGGTCGCGGTCTCGTACTGTTTCTGCAGGTCAGCGAAGTAGTTCTCGCGGCGGAAGTCATTGGGGAAGGCAATGGCCTTGGCTTCACGCACGGCGGCAAGCTTTTCCTTGCGCTGGGCGATCAGCTTGTTTTCTTCCTGTTGCAGTTCGGTCTGGTCGAGTTGTTGGTCGCTCATGGTCGTCTATCTGCCTGGCGTCTAAATCAAATTGGGGGATACGTATAGGAGCGAGCTTGCTCGCGAAGCTCGTGGACGGGTTCGCGAGCAAGCTCGCTCCTACAATGGGGCTCTGCGTCAGAGCCCTTGCTTGAGGCTGGCCTCGAGGTACTCGTTCAGGTCGCCGTCGAGCACCTTGTCGCAATCGCTGCGTTCCACGCCGGTACGCAGGTCCTTGATGCGCGACTGGTCGAGCACGTAGGAACGGATCTGGTGGCCCCAGCCGATATCGGACTTGGTGTCTTCCAGCGCCTGCGAGGCGGCGGTGCGTTTCTGCATCTCCTGCTCGTACAACCGGGCCCGCAGCATCTTCATGGCGGTGTCCTTGTTGGCGTGCTGGGAGCGTTCGTTCTGGCACGCCACCACGGTGTTGGTCGGCACGTGGGTGATACGCACCGCGGAGTCGGTGGTGTTCACGTGCTGACCGCCCGCGCCGGAGGAGCGGTAGGTGTCGATGCGCAGGTCGGCCGGGTTGATCTCGATCTCGATGTTGTCATCGATTTCCGGCGAGACGAACACCGCGGTGAACGAGGTGTGGCGACGGTTGCCGGAGTCGAACGGGCTCTTGCGCACCAGGCGGTGCACGCCGATCTCGGTGCGCAGCCAGCCGAAGGCATATTCGCCCTTGATGTGCACGGTAGCGCCCTTGATGCCGGCGACTTCGCCCTCGGACAGCTCGACGATCTCGGCATCGAAGCCGTTCTTGTCCGCCCAGCGCAGGTACATGCGCAGCAGCATGTTCGCCCAGTCCTGGGCTTCGGTGCCGCCGGAGCCGGCCTGGATATCCAGGTAGGCGTTGTTGGGGTCCATCTCGCCGCTGAACATGCGGCGGAACTCGAGCTTCTCGAGAATTTCGCGCAGGCGCTGGACTTCGGCTTCGACGTCGCCGACGGCGCCCTCGTCATTCTCCTCGACCGCCATGTCGAGCAGGTCGCGGGAGTCGGCCAGACCGCCGGTGAGCTCGTCGAGGGTCTCGACGATCTGCGCCAGCATGGCGCGCTCGCGGCCCAGGTTCTGGGCGTATTCGGGCTTGTTCCAGACCGCCGGGTCTTCCAGTTCGCGGTTTACTTCGATCAGACGATCATGTTTCAGATCGTAGTCAAAGATACCCCCGAATCGAATGGGTACGGTCGGAGAGGTCCTTGATGCTGTTGAGGATCGGTTGGATTTCCATGGCGGGCATCTCTCACGGGTAAGGGCGTAGAAAAGCCGGCAAGTATACGTGAATTTTCGTCGCCTTTTCAGGCTTTACGACAAAGCACGCCCACCGTTTCCGCGCCCTCCCCGCCCGTTCAGCCGGCGATGGCCACCTGGTTGCGCCCGCCGTGCTTGGCGTTGTAGAGCGCCTGGTCGGCCAGTTCGATGAGCTGGCGGCAGGCCTGCCCGGCCTGGGGGATCAGGGTTGCCACGCCGATACTGATGGTCAGCGACGACCCCGGAGTCGGCAGTTCGTGGCGGATGTTCAGGTCCTGCACCAGGCGCCGCAGCTTCTCCGCCAGCAGGCGTGCGCCGCCGGGCGAGGTGTTGGGCAGGACCATGACGAACTCCTCGCCGCCGTAGCGCGCCGGCAGGTCCGAGGGGCGGCTGGCGCTGGCGCGGATCGCGCCGGCCACCTGGCGCAGCGCCTCGTCGCCCTGTACGTGGCCGAAGGTGTCGTTGTAGGCCTTGAAGTGGTCCACGTCGATCAACAGGATCGACAGCTGGGTCTGCTCACGCAGGCCGCGGCGCCACTCCATTTCCAGGTATTCGTCGAAGTGCCGGCGGTTGGACAGCCCGGTGAGACCGTCGGAGTTCATCAGCCGCTGCAGCACCAGGTTGGTTTCCAGCAGCTGCTGCTGGCTCTCGCGCAGGGCGCGGTAGGCCTCGTCGCGCTGCTGCAGGGCGAGGTAGGAGCGCGAGTGGTAGCGCACCCGGGCGATCAACTCGATGGCGTCGGGCAGCTTGACCAGGTAGTCGTTGGCGCCGGCGCCGAAGGCCGCACTTTTCACCGCCGGGTCTTCCTTGGTCGACAGGACGATGATCGGCAGATCGCGGGTGGCCGGGTTGGCGCGGTACTCGCGCACCAGCGTGAGGCCGTCGGCGCCGGGCATCACCAGGTCCTGGAGGATCACCGTGGGCTTGATCTGGATCGCCAGGGCGATGGCCTGGTGCGGATCGGAGCAGAAGTGAAAGTCTATGCTGGGGTCGTCCGCCAGCGCTCGGCGCACGGCCTCGCCGATCATCGGCTGGTCGTCGACCAGCAGCACCATCACAGCGGAATCGCCTGGGGTGTTCACGGGGTAGTCACTCGTCAAAGGGTTCATCTGATGGGGCTCCGTAGCCTGCACTCAGGCGCAGACTTCAGCGAGTCTTCGGGCAATGTCGCCCAGCGCGCGAATTTCCACCGCGGCGCCGATCGCCGCCGCAGCCTTGGGCATACCGTACACGGCGCTGCTGGCCTGATCCTGGGCCAGCGTCAAAAAGCCGCGTTCGCGCATGCGTTTCAATCCCTCGGCGCCGTCCCGGCCCATGCCGGTAAGCAGCACGCCGACGGCATCGCCAGACCAGTTCTCCACCACGCTGTCGAAAAACACATCGATCGATGGCCGATAGATGTGGCCGCTGGGCTCGGCGGTGTAAGCCAGCTCACCGCCCTTGACCAGGCGGATATGGTGGTTGGTGCCGGCCAGCAGCACGCAGCCGGGCTGCGGGGGCTCGCCGTTGCGCGCCAGGCGCACAGGAATCCTGGACTGGGTGGAAAGCCACTCGGCCATGCCGGCGGCGAACACCTCGTCGACATGCTGGACCACCACGATGGCTGCCGGGAAATCCGCCGGCAGCCGCGCGAACAGGTCCGCCAGTGCGGCCGGGCCGCCAGCCGAGGAGCCGATGGCGACCAGTTTGCGCACGCCACTGCCCTTGCGCGTGGGCACCACGCCACCCGCCGGGCGGCTGTCGCGCGGCGCGGTCAGCCAGGCCAGGTTCTGCAACTTGCGCAGCAGCGGGCGTGCGGCCTCGGCGGGGTCGCCAACGCCCATGGTCGGGGTATTCACCGCGTCCACCGCACCGTTGCCCATGGCGTCGAACACACGGCTCATGTTCTGTTCCAGGTCGACAGTGACGACGATGATCGCGCAGGGGCTCTGGGCCATGATCCGGCGGGTGGCCTCGACGCCATCCATCACCGGCATCAGCAGGTCCATGAGGATCACATCGGGCTTGTGCGCGACGCACATCTCCAGCGCTTCGGCGCCATTGGCGGCGACCCAGACGACGCGGTGCGCCGGCTCGAACGCGAGCGCGCGGCGCATCGCCTCCACCGCCAGGGGCATGTCGTTGACTATCCCTATCTTCATCCCTGCGCACTCCCGATCAGGTCGACCACCGCATCCAGCAGGGCCTCGTCGTGGAAGCTGGCCTTGGCCAGATAATAGTCGGCGCCAGCATCCAGGCCGCGCCGACGGTCTTCTTCGCGATCTTTGTAGGACACCACCATTACCGGCAGCGATTGCAGGCGGGTGTCGCGGCGGATCAGGGTCACCAGCTCGATACCGTCCATGCGCGGCATGTCGATATCGGTGATGACCAGGTCGAAATGTTCAGATCGCAGCGCGTTCCAGCCGTCCATGCCATCCACCGCCACAGCGACGTCATAGCCACGCCCCAGCAGCAGCTTGCGCTCCAGCTCACGCACGGTGAGCGAGTCGTCCACCACCAGTACGCGCTTGCGCGCCGGGCCGGTGAGGCGGCCGGTGGGGTCGATGCGTTCCAGCCGGCCGGTAGCGAGGAGTTTCTCCACCGAGCGCAGCATGTCCTCGACGTCGAGGATCAGCACTGGCGTACCGTCATCCAGCAGCGCGCCGGCGGAGACGTCCTGCATCTTGCCCAGCCGGGCATCCAGCGGCACCACCACCAAGGTTCGCTCGCCGATGAATTTCTCCACGGCCACGCCGTAGGCGCTTTCACGGTCGCGAATCACCACCACCGGGATTTCGTCTGCCGTGGCTTCGCCGTCGGGGCGCTGCAACAACTGGCTGGCGGATACCAGGCCGACGTGGCGGCCCTCGTGCCAGAACTGCTGGCGACCTTCGAGCTGGACGATCTCGTCCGGTGCCAGGCGGCGCATGCGTTCGATATGTGCCAGCGGGAAGGCGTACGCCTCGCCGCCGATGGTGACGACCAGGCTGCGCACGACGGACAGCGTCAGTGGCACTTCCAGATGGAAGCGCGCGCCCTGCCCGCGCACCTGCTCCATGCGGATGCCGCCGCGCAGCTGGCGCACCATGTGCTGCACGGCATCCAGGCCGACGCCGCGACCGGACACTTCGGTGACCTGCTCGCGCATGCTGAAGCCGGGCAGGAACAGGAAGCTCAGCAGCTCTTCCTCGGTGAGGCGCGCCACGGTTTCCTCGGTGGACAGCTGGCGGCGGACGATGGCCGTGCGCAGACGGTCGAGATCGACGCCGCCGCCGTCATCCTGCAGCTCCAGCACCAGCATGCCGGCATGGTGGCGGGCCAGCAGTTGGATAGTCCCCTCCTCCGGCTTGCCGTTGCGCGCGCGCACGTCGGCGGATTCGATACCGTGGTCGACGGCGTTGCGCAGCAAGTGAGTGAGCGGCGCTTCGAGCTTCTCCAGCACGTCGCGATCGACCTGGGTGGTCGCGCCCTGTACGTCCAGGCGCACGGTCTTGCCCAGCGACCGGCCAAGGTCACGGACCATCCGCGCCTGTCCGGACAGCACATCGGAGAAGGGCCGCATACGGCAGGACAGCGCGGTGTCGTAGAGCGACTGGGCGCGCTGGCCAGCCTTGAAGCTGAAGTCATCCAGCTCGGCGATCTGCTCGCTGAGCAGTTGCTGGCACTCGCCGACCAGACGGCGGGCGTCGGCCAGATAGGCCTGCGCCTCGGCGTCGAGGTTGGCCGTGCTGGCGGCGTCGCGGGCGCCATCCAGCACCCGGCTGGCGCTGGCCTGGACGCGCTTGAGGCGCTGTAGCGAGTCGAGCAGCGGCTTCAGCCGTTGGGACTCCACCAGCGACTTGCTGGAGTAGTCGAGCAGCTGGTTCAGGCGCTCGGCAGTGACCCGCAGCACGCGCTCGCCGACTTCATCGCTGTCGCTGGAGCGACGACGCGGTGCGCGCTCGGCGGTGGCGGCTGGAGCGGGCGTGGGCGCGGGTGGTTCGACAACCGGCGCAGGGTGCTCGACAGGTTCTGGAACGGGCGCCGACACGGGGGCGGCAGGCGGCGCCGGAGCCTTTCCGGAAACCAGCGCCTGCAGGCGTTCGACCATGGCCGGCACGCCCTGCTGTGCCTGTTCGGCGCGCTCGGGCTGGGCGTCGGCGATGTGCAGGAGGATATCGGTGCCGGCCAGCAGCGCGTCGATATGCCCGGAGCTCAACAGCAGACGCCCCTCCTGGGCGCCGACCAGGCAATCCTCCATGACATGAGCGACCTGCACGCCGGCATCCAGCCCGACGATCCGCGCCGCGCCCTTGAGCGAGTGAGCCGCGCGCATGCAGGCTTCGAGGTGGTCCGCCTGGGTCGGGTTGCGCTCCAGCGCCATCAGGCCCTGCACCAATACCTGGGTCTGAGCCTCCGCCTCCAGGCGGAACAGCTCCAGCATCGACGCGTCCTTCATCTGATCCGGGGTCATGCAAGGCTCCGGGTGGCGGCGTCGAGCAGGGCTTCCTGGTCGAGCAGGCGGATGCTGCGATTGCGCCACTGCATCACGCCGCGGGTGAAGCGGTCGTTGACGGCGTGGCTCTGCGACGAGGCTTCGACGATGGCGTGCTCGTTCAATTCATGGATGCCCTCCACCTCGTCCACCGGCGAGATGATCGGCCCTCCCACTGCCGCCAGGATCAGCATGCGCGGCACGATACGGGCGTCGTCGCGGGCGGCCGCGCGGCTGTCGAGGCCGAGCAGTTCGCCCAGGGAAATGCACGCCACCAGGGTGCCGCGCACGTTGGCAACGCCCAGCAGCGCTGGCGAGCGCTGGTGCGGCAGCGAATGCACCTGGCAGGAAGGCGCCACTTCGGCCAGGGCGCGGGTAGGCAAGCCCAGCCACTCCTCGCCGAGACGGAAGATCAGGTGCGGGCGGCCTTCTTCGATAGTCGCCTCGGCGGCTTCGACAGGCGCCAGCGCCGAGCCTTCACTGCCCAGCGCATAGCGGTCCAGCAGGCTGATGGCGGCAGCGGCATGCACTGGGCAATTGCGGCAATGGATGTGCTCGGCCAGCTTCGGGCAACTGCGGTCGCCGCGTACGCCGATGCGATTCCAGCAGTCATCCACCGTCGGCAAATCACCGTCCAGGGAGCCATAGCTGCGTTCAACCATTGCGCTTCACTCCTCGCGCCGCGCGCTCTTGCAAACGACGGGCGCCAGTTGCATCGCCCTGAGCCGCGAGCAGCGCGGCCAGGTGCTGCAGGCTTTCCTGGTGGTCGGGTTGCAGATACAGGGCCTTGCGGTAGAACGCCTGGGCCTCGCTGCCCTGGCCCTGGGCATCGGCCAGCAGGCCGAGCCAGTAGAAGGCTTCGGCGTCCGGGCCTTTCTCGGCCAGCAGCGCCTCGCAGCGCCGGCGCGCTTCGGCAGCCTGTCCGGAGTTGGCCAGCCGAGCGATTTCCGCCAGCGCATCTTCGGCAGGGACAGCCACCGGCAATGCGGGCTTGCTCACCTGGCGCGGGCGGACCGGCGCCGGCTTGGCAGGAGCCGCACGGGGTATCGGCGCTGGCGCGGTCCAGTTCAACGGTGCCGCGCGAGGAGCCGGCTCAGCCCCTTGCAACGGGAAGGCAAAGGACTGCGGCACACCCAGCGGGCGCAGACCGACGCGCGACATCAGACTGGCTTCGGCCGGGCCGATGAACAGCACGCCGTCCGGCCGTGCCAAGCGGCAAAGCACGTCTACCACCTGCTCCTGGGTCGGGCGATCGAAATAGATCAGCAGGTTGCGGCAGAACACGTAGTCATAAGGCGCTTCGCCGGCCAGCAGTCCCGGCGCCAGCAGGTTGCCGACGCGGAAGCGGACCTTGCGACGCACCGCTTCGGCAAGCTGGTAATCGTTGCCATCGACAGTGAAATGGCGGTCGCGGAATTCGAGGCTGGAACCCCGGAAAGAATTGCGCCCGTAGCGCCCCTCTTCCGCCCGCTCCAGCACTGCGCGGCTGACGTCCAGCGCATCGACCTGGAAGGCGGACGGCGCGAGGCCCGCATCCAGCAGCGCCATGACGATGGAGTACGGCTCCTCGCCCGTGGAGCACGGCAGGCTGAGCACGCGCAGCGGCCGGGTGCCTCCCAGTTCCAGCACGCGCCGGGAGGCGAGGTCCGCCAGCGCGCCGAAGGATTCGGGGTAACGGAAGAACCAGGTCTCCGGGACAATCACCGCTTCGATCAGCGCCTGCACTTCCTCGGCGGAGCCTTGCAGTTGCATCCAGTAATGCTCGGTATTGCCACCGCTGACCTTGTTGATGCGCTGGCGCACAGCGCGCTCGATCACGGCGTCGCCGACTGACTCGGCGTCCAGGCCGATGCGTTCCTTGAGCAGTTGGGCGAAGCGCGGGTCGGTCATGCCGGCGCTCCCCCTGAGTCACGCAGAAGGCGCGCGCGGGCTTCGTCGCTGAGCAGCTGGTCGACGCTCACGCGCTGCAACAGGCCCTGCTCGTCCTCCAGCACGGGGCCGAGGTAGCGGGCGCTGCCGTTGTCCAGTTCGTAGTCACGGAAGGCCGCCGGATCACGGCGCAAGGTATGGGTGGCCTGCTCGAGAATCAGACCGAGGCGCTGCTCCGGGCCTTCGCCTTCGGCGCGGTAACGCACCAGCACCAGGCGCGTGCTGGTGCGACGCGGTGCGCTGTGGCCGAAGGCGAGCTGGTTCAGGTCCAGTACCGGCAGCAGTTCGCCGCGATGCGGAAACAACCCGGCGACCCAGCCCGGCGCCTCCGGCATCTGCTTGAGCGCCGGCACCGGCAGCACTTCGATGACGTCGTGGACGTCCAGCGCATAGCGGTCCGCGCCCAGGCGGAACTGCAGGTAAAGCCTGCCCGCCGCGGCGGCGTCAGACCTTGAAGCGGGAGACGCCATTGCGCAGTCCGTTGGCCACAAGGTTCAGCTCGTCGATGGCGAAGCTGGCCTGGCGCAGGGATTCCACGGTCTGCCCGGTGGCCTCGCCGAGCTGCACCAGCGCCTGGTTGATCTGCTCGGCGCCGGTGGCCTGTGCCTGCATGCCTTCGTTGACCATCTGCACGCGCGGCGCCAGGGCCTGCACCTGCTGGATGATCTGCGAAAGCTGCTCGCCGACCTGGCCGACTTCGGAAATGCCGCGACGCACCTCCTCGGAGAACTTGTCCATGCCCATCACGCCGGCGGACACGGCGGACTGGATCTCGCGCACCATCTGCTCGATATCGTAGGTGGCTACAGCGGTCTGGTCGGCCAGGCGGCGTACTTCGGTGGCGACCACGGCGAAGCCACGGCCGTACTCGCCAGCCTTCTCTGCCTCGATGGCGGCGTTGAGCGAGAGCAGGTTGGTCTGGTCGGCCACTTTCACGATGGTGGTGACCACCTGGTTGATGTTGCCGGCGCGCTCGTTGAGGATCGCCAGCTTGGCGTTGACCAGTTCGGCGGCGCCCATCACGTGGTGCATGGTCTCTTCCATGCGCGCCAGGCCCAACTGGCCGGAGCCGGCCAGAGTGGAAGTCTGTTCGGCGGCCGAGGACACCTCGGTCATGGTGCGCACCAGGTCGCGGGAGGTGGCGGCGATTTCCCGCGAGGTGGCGCCAATCTCGGTGGTGGTGGCGGCGGTTTCGGTGGCGGTGGCCTGTTGCTGCTTGGAGGTGGCGGCAATCTCGGTCACCGAGGTGGTCACCTGGATGGCCGAGCGTTGTGCCTGCGACACCAGGCTCTTGAGCTCCTCGGCCATGCCGTTGAAGCCGGTTTCGATCACCGCGAACTCATCGTTGCGCTCCATCGCCAGGCGCGTGGTGAAGTCGCCGCTACCCATGACCTGCAAGCCTTTCACCACCTGGCGCACCGGCTCGGTGATGGCGCGCATCAGCAGCAGTCCGCACACCGCCGCAGCAACGATAGCCAGCAGTAGCGAGAGCAGCATGATCGCCTTGGCGGTGGAAACCTCGGAGACGATGTTGTCCGCGGCGGCATCGGCGATCTCCTTGTTCAGCGAGATCAGCTGGTTGAGCGTCTTGCGGCCGTCTTCCCACATCGGTTCCAGGCGCTCCAGCAGCAGCTTGCGCGCCGCCTCGCGGTCGGTGCTGTACAGCTGCAGCACCTGGGCCAGGAGGTTGTCGTACTCGGACACCTGCTGCTTGAAGTGGGCGAGCATCTCCTTGTCACGCGGGTCGTTGACGGTGCGTTCATACAGGGTGATGCGTTCCACCAGCGTGTCGTGGTTGGCGCGGAACTCCTGGCGGCGCGCATCGTCCAGCGCCTTGCCGTCGCTCAGGCCGACCAGCACCTGGGTCAGGAGGATACTGTCGGTCCACGCCGAGCGCACAGTGGTCAGGGCGTAAGTACCGGGCATAGCGTCTTCGCTGACCCGTTTGGTACTGGCCTCGACGCGTAGCAGGCGGGTATAGGAAATCACCACCATCAGCAGCATGATCGCGATGACGACGGCAAAGCTGGCCAGGATGCGTTGGCGTAGAGTCCAGTTCTTCACAGCGTTCCCCAGAAGATGTGTGGCGTGCCGACGGATGATGCATTCGGGCAAGTAAACGCGCGAATGTAAATTCCTACTAAATCCTCAGCAAGATAGGACATATAGTATCCGGAGACGCTGGAACCTTATCTCTTTATTCCGAATTTTTAGTACGCCGGTTCTGTCACTCTGACGCTTCATTTTCCTCGGCCAATTCAAGACTAATGCTCAGCCTTGCCCTGGCCGCTCACCTTGGCCTTTTCCTCTCCGCCTTTGGCGCCGCCACCCTGCTGCCGCTGCAATCGGAAGCCGTGCTGGTCGGCCTGCTGCTGGGCGGGCAATACCCGGTGTGGTCGCTGCTGCTGGCCGCCAGCCTGGGCAACGTGCTCGGCTCACTGGGGAACTGGCTGCTGGGGCGCGGGCTGGAGCGCTGGCACGGCCGCCGCTGGTTTCCGGTGAGCGACACTGCCCTGGAAAAGGCCCAGCGCCAGTACCGGCGCTTCGGCAGTTGGTCGCTGCTGCTGAGCTGGGCGCCCGTGATCGGCGACCCGTTGACGCTGATCGCCGGCGTCATGCGCGAGCCGCTGTGGCGGTTCCTGCTGCTGGTCACGCTGGCCAAGGTCGGGCGCTACGCGGTGCTGGCCTGGCTCACGCTCGTCTGAATGATCCCCTCTCCAAAGCGGACAGGTTTTTCGTCTGCTAGTCCTGTTTTGCCACTGCTGCGAAAAAATGGCGCCCAGTAATATCACTGCGCCATCACCGCACATGGCAGGGCTTCCGGGCCCCATACAATGGATGAAGAAAAGGGAAATTCACGATGTTCAGAAGCATGAGTATTGGCCGCCGCGCGTCCCTGGGTTTTGCAGCCATGGGCCTGCTCCTGGTGTTTCTCGGGCTGTTCTCGCTGTACAAGCTGTCGACCCTGCGCACCGCGTCCGAAGAAATCGACAGCAACTGGCTGCTGAGCATCAACTACATGAACCAGCTGTCAGGCGACATTGCCCGCATCCGCCTGGAATCGATGCGCCTGCTGGTCAACCACGACGGCGCTGCGCAGCAACGCAGCCTGGGTCTCATCGCCGAAGCGCGGCAGGACAAGGACAAGGTGCTGGCCGACTACCGCCGGTTGATCCTCAGCGCCGAGGAACAGCAACGCACTGACGAACTGCGTCAGGCGCTGGACGGCTACCTCGGCTTCGTCGACCAACTGGTGGAAAAGGTCCGGCAGAACGACTACGAAGGTGCGCTGCACATCCTCAACGGCAGCATCGCCCAGCAGGGTGTGGAGCTGAACAAGCGCCTCACCGCGCTGATCGACCTCAACCGCAATGGCGCTTCCGCCGCAGCCAACCGCGCCGTGGAGCAGTACCAGAGCGGTCGACTGGTGGTCAGCGCAGTCCTGTTGCTGAGCGTAGGCCTGACCCTGCTGCTGGCCTGGCAGCTCACCCGCAGCATCGTCGTGCCGCTCAACCAGGCGGTGCGCGTGGCGCAGATCATCGCCAGCGGCGACCTCAGCCAGCGCTTCACCGTTGAAGGCCGCGACGAGCCGGCGCAACTGCTCAACGCTCTGGCGGACATGCAGAACAGCCTGCGCGAGACCATTCGCGGCATCGGCAATTCGGCCAGCCAACTCGCCTCGGCCGCCGAGGAAATGCACAGCGTCATGGAAGACAGCAGCCGCGCACTGCAGCAACAGAGCGACCAGATCGAAATGGCCGCAACGGCCGTCAACCAGATGACCAGCGCCGTGGAAGAAGTGGCCAGCAACGCCGCCTCCACTTCCGCCGCCTCCCGCGAGGCCATCGACGCCGCGCGCAACGGCAGCGAGCAGGTGGACGAAACCTCCAACGCCATCGGTACCCTGGCCGGCGAAGTGGGCCAGGCCTCGCAGCAGGCCGAAGCCCTGGCCAACCAGGCACAGGACATCGGCAAGGTGCTGGAGGTGATCCGCAGCGTCGCCGAGCAGACCAACCTGCTGGCGCTCAACGCTGCCATCGAAGCCGCCCGCGCCGGCGAGGCCGGGCGCGGCTTCGCGGTGGTCGCCGACGAGGTGCGTTCGCTGGCCCAGCGCACCCAGAGCTCCACCCGCGAGATCGAGGAATTGGTCTCGGCCATCCAGAACGGCAGCGACCGCACCGTCACCGCCCTGCTCAGCAGCACCGCCCACGCCGAGCGCACCGTCAGCCGCACCGGCGAGGCCGGCGCTTCGCTGCAGGTGATCCTGGAGCGCATGTCATTGATCAACGAGCGCAACCTGGTGATCGCCAGCGCCACGGAGGAACAGGCCCAGGTCGCCCGCGAGGTGGACCGCAACCTGCTGACCATTCGCGACCTGGCCAACCAGACCTCGGCGGGCGCCGCCCAGACCAACGCAGCGAGCCAGGAGCTGGCACGCCTGGCCGTGGGCCTGAACGGCATGGTGGCGCGCTTCGTGGTCTGATGGCCGGTATTCCTACTCCCGTTTCGCCAACTGAGTAGCGAAACGGGACGTTGAGTTAGGGAATTTTTCCGGCATTTTCCTATCCAATGGCCATCATGGAACGCCACAGGGTGGATAGATGAAACTGTTGAAATTGTCGGCCGTGCTGGCCGCCGCCGCGTTGCTCAGCGCCTGCGGGGGCAACGAGGCCAAGGTCTGCGGTTCGGACGATGTGAAGAACCAGTTGGTGAAGGTCTTCCTGTCCGGCGCGCTTTCCGCCCAGTCCGACGCGTTGAGCAAAGCCGAACTGAAAGACGTGGCGATCATCGACAAGGACCCGGACAGCGGCGTGCTCGAGTGCGTCGGCACCCTGTCGGTGCCGGTGGTCGGCCAGGTCGCCTCGGGCACCCTGAAGTACCAGATCGCCCCGGCAGCCAAGTCCGAACATGACTACCTGCTGCTGCTCGCCGATGGCCCGCTGGCGAACGCCTTCGCCAAGCGCATCGAGGGGATGATTCCTCAGCAGTGAGGATTATCCGCAGGCAATAAAGAACCGGCCCATGTGGCCGGTTTTTTATTCGCCACCGTACGTGTAGGAGCGAGCTTGCTCGCGAACAGCCCTACTCCCGAGCAGTCATTCGCGAGCAAGCTCGCTCCTGCACCGAACGGCCCCATCTCCCTGTGGGAGAGGGCTGCGGTGAGGGCCGACCCGAACGCTGATCTTCCACACAGGAGCGGACCCCGTCCGCGATGGCTCGAATACGTAGTCACTCGCATGTCCCTCGCGCCCCCATCCGCCTAGGATGGCGGCTTCCCGAAACAGGACGCCGACATGCCCCACATCGCCATCGACTACACCGCCAATCTCACCGACGACCTGCTGCCACTGGAACTACCGCGCAAGGTGCACGAGGCGGCACAAGGCCTGAGAGTATTTCCTCTGAACGGCCTGCGCACCTTCGCCCGCGCCATCGAGGAATACCAGGTGGGTGCCAACACGGCGAATGAAGCCTTCATCAACATCCATATCCGCATCGCCCCCGGGCGCCCGGAGGAGCTGCGCCAGCGCATCGTCGACACCTTGTTCGCCACCGCCGAACAGACCCTGGCTGCCCTCATCGAAAAACGCCCGGTGGGCTTGCAGCTGGAAATCACCGAGCTCGACCGCAGCCTGACGCGTATGGCCGGCAGCCTGCCCACCGCCTGAACCGGCACAGGAAAGAAAAAGGGCCTCCGAAGAGGCCCTTTATTCATTCGCTCAACCGCCCATCAGGCACGGCTGGCAACGCTGCCCTGCTCTTTGGGAGCCAGATTCTTGGGGGCAAGGTTCAGCGCGTAGTACAGCACCGTCAGCAGCACCAGGAAGGCCGGGCCGATGTACAGCGCGATGCGGGTGTCCTCGAAGAAGGCCATCAGCACCACCACCAGCACCAGGAAGGCCATGGCGAGGTAGGAGCTGAGCGGGTACAGCCACATCTTGAACTGCAGCTTTCCGGCTTCGGCGGCAGAGAGGCCGCGGCGGAATTTCAGCTGAGCCAGCAGGATCATCGCCCAGGTCCAGATCGCTCCGAAGGTGGCGATGGAGGTTACCCAGGTGAACACCTTCTCGGGCACGAGATAGTTCAGCAGAACGCCCAGCAGCAGCGCGAAGATCGACAGCAGCAGCGCATTGCGCGGCACGCCGCCCCTGGAGGTCTTGGCGAACACCGCCGGAGCCTGGCCGTGCTGGGCGAGGCTGTAAAGCATGCGGCCGGTGCTGAAGATACCGCCGTTGCAGGACGACAGCGCGGCGGTGATCACCACGAAGTTGATGATGCCGGCGGCGGTCTTGATGCCCATGCGCTCGAACGTCATGACGAAGGGGCTGCCCTGGGTGCCGATCTCGCTCCACGGGTAGATCGACATGATCACGAACAGCGCGCCCACGTAGAACAGCAGGATGCGCCAGAACACCGAGTTGATCGCGCCGGGGATGGTCTTCTGCGGGTTCTTCGCTTCACCGGCGGTGAGGCCGATCATCTCCACGCCCAGGTAGGCGAACATCACCATCTGCAGCGACATCAGCACGCCGGTGATGCCGTGGGGCATGAAGCCGCCGTTGCTCCAGAGATTGGAGATACCGGTGGCGATGCCGCCGTTGCCGAATCCGAAGAAGATCATGCCGGCGCCGACCAGGATCATGGCGACGATGGTGACGATCTTGATCAGGGCAAACCAGAACTCGAACTCGCCGAAGGCTCGCACGGCGATGAGGTTGATGGTGCCCATGCTCGCCAGTGCGGCCAGCGCCCAGATCCAGCGCGGTACATCGGGGAACCAGATGCCCATGTAGATGGCCACCGCGGTGATTTCCGCGACGCAGGTCACCAGCCAGAGGAACCAGTAGTTCCAGCCGGTCAGGTAGCCGGCCAGCGGGCCGAGGTAGTCCTGCGCGTAGCGGGCGAAGGAGCCGGCCACGGGATTGTGCACGGCCATCTCGCCGAGGGCGCGCATGATCACGAGGATGGCGAGACCGCCGATGATGTAGGACAGCATGATGGCCGGGCCGGCCATCTGGATGGCCTTGGCGGAGCCGAGGAACAGACCGACGCCGATGCAGGCGCCCAGGGCCATGAGACGGATGTGCCGCTCGTTGAGATCCCTTTGGAGATCGTGGGACGACATGGTGATGCAACCTCATTTTGTTCTTGGGAGTAATCAGCTGTGGACTCTGAGTGCGGTCGGGATGCAGGACCACCGGAAAAGCTTCGCCACCGCGCCGATCGGCACGGAGGGAGAAGTGTCTGGCAGTTCCAGGACGGCACACCGGAAGAGGCTGTCCACTCTTGTGAAGCGGACGTGGGCATTGCGGGAGGACCACGGCTGAGGTCGCGGGCGAGTGTTACACAAGTGTGTGGGAAACGTCTGCACCACCAAGGTGCAATGTGACCAAAGGAATAGCGGCGTATCGCCACATCCGCGCACCTGCACAAGCCCGGTGTAGAGCGCCTCAGCCCGCCACCGGGTGCAGCTCCAGCAACAGCGAGCAGGGCTGGCCGGTGTCCGGATGGCGCGGTTCGCGCAGCTGCCGAAGACGCCAGCCGCTGGCAGCCAGCAGCGCCAGCCAGGACTCCAGGGTGCGGAAGAACCAGGGCATCGGCGAGCTGAACTCCCCACCAAAACCGGCAAAGGTTTCCAGGCGCCAGCCGTCCGTATAGGGCTCGTCGCCGCAGGCGCTCCAGGGGTGCACGGTCTGGATCAGCAGCCGTCCGCCGGGATCGAGCCGATCACGTAGCGCGCCGAGCAAGGGCGCGATGTAGTCGTCGAGCAGGGCGAAGTTGCAGACCAGAACGTCGAACTGGCCAAGGCGGTTTCCCGACTCGATCAGCGCGGCGTAATCCATGACCTCGAAGCGCCCGCCACCCAAGGCTTTCGCCGAGTCGATCAAGGGTGAAGAGGCGTCCACACCGACGCACTCGCTGCCCCGTTCCGCCAACGCGCGACACAACCAGCCTTCGCCGCAGCCGATATCGAGCACCCGCCGCGCCGGGCCATCGGCGATGGCGCTGAGGATTGCCGCGTCCGTGACCAGCCGCCGGCTCTCGATACGCTGCTCGCGCACGGCGCGGGTCCAGGCATCGGCGTTGGCCTGCCAGCTGTGGCGAATTCGGGCGTCGTGGTCGGTCATGCTGGGCTCCGTGCGTGAGGTGAAGAGCTCGCGGATGAATCCGCTCCTGAAAGCTCAAGAGCCTCTCACCCTAACCCTGGGAGAGGGCTGGGGTGAGGGGGAAGCGGTGGCACACACCATCCCATTACAAGGAATTGCCACCCGATTCCAGATCACTGCCCCTTCAATACCTTGGGCACCGCCAATCCCTTGGGCGGCGGCGTCTGCGGCAACGCTTCGCGGCAGCCGGCATCGCGGAACGGCCCGCCGATCTTCTGCCAGCCACTGCCCGGTGAAGTCTGCTGGCAGGTATAGGCGCCATCGAGCGTGCTCTGCCAGCGGTAGAACGGCATCGGCGCCGCCTGGGCGCTCAAGGACGCCAGTAACAGGGCGGACAGCGGCAGGGCGAGTGGCAGGCTACAAGGTAGAAAAGGCGAACGCATGAGCAAGGGTTCCTGTCGAAGTCAGTACATTGCACCTGCTGGCCGTCGGCAAATCAATCCGCACGGTCATCAACGGTGCCGGGCGGCGCGCAGTTTTTTCGCCGCCGACTACGCTGGAAGTTAGGAAAGCCGCGGGGGACAGCGGCTTTCGCGGCGCCAGGAAGGCGCCGGCCATCACGTGGGCGGAGTCCGCTACCTGGGCTGTCGTACAAGCATGGGCGGGGCGTGAAGATGGGCAACTCGAAGCATTCCGGTACGCAAGTGACAGCTCAACCGGGAAGTCTGGGGCCCGGCCTTTCCCCACAGAAAGTGCATCACCACCGCTTCCTCATCCTCTTCCTTTTTCTCCTGCCATTGCTGGCCGCCATGGGCGCGGCGCTGCTCTATGAAGCGCGCACCTCCAAGCTGCAGGCGCGTGAATTGGCACGCTATGCCACCGGGCTGACCTGGAGCCTGGAACAGGGCGGCACCGGCAATGTGGTGTACCCCCAGGGCGGCCCCTTCGATCGACGCCTGGGCTACCAGCAATTGCCAAGCTTCCTGGGACGCCTGCACGAACGCAACTTCGTCACCCTGAGTCAGGCGCGCTTCTCCGATCCGCTGATGCAGTACACCAGCCATGGCATGTTTCCGCCCTACCCGGAGAAGGCCCAGGCCGGCGTCGACATCGCCGACTGCCGCGGCCTGCCGATCTACAACTTCCGCTACCCGCAGCGGCTCTACGCCAACTTCGAAAGCATCTCGCCGGCCATCGTCAACAGCCTGCTGTTCATAGAGAACCGCGACCTGCTCGACCCCAACCGCCCCTACCTGAACCCGGCCATCGACTGGAGCCGCTTCACCCAGGCCTCGGTGGCGCAGGTGGGCAAGCTGGTCGGCCTGGGCAACCACGCGCCCGGCGGCAGCACCCTCGCCACGCAGATCGAGAAGTACCGCCATTCCGAAGATGGCCGCACCAACTCCATCACCGATAAGCTGCGGCAGATGGCGTCGGCCAGCGTACGTACCTACCAGAACGGCGCGCAGAACATGGCTGCGCGGCGCAACGTCGCCCTCACCTACCTCAACTCGGTGCCGCTCTCGGCGCAGCCGGGCTACGGCGAGGTCAGCGGCCTGCCGGACGGCCTGTGGATCTGGTACGGCGCCGACTACCAGCAGGTCAACAAACTGCTCAATACCCCGCCCGGTTCCGGTGCAGAACTGGCCGCCCAAGGCAAGGCGCTGCGCCAGGTGGTCTCGCTGATGATCGCCCACCGCCGGCCGTCCTGGTACCTGGCGCGTGGCCGTGACCAACTGGCGGTACTGACCGACAGCTACCTGCGCCTGCTGGCGCAGAACAATGTGGTCGCCCCCGAACTGCGCGACGCCGCGCTCAAGCAGAAACTGGTATTCCGCGACCCGCGCAGCGAACCCAGCTTCACTCCGCTGGAGAACAACAAAGGCATCGGCCTGGCGCGCACGCGCCTGGCCGGTATGCTCGACGTGCCGCTGTACGACCTCGACCGCTTCGACATGAGCTTCACCACCACCCTTCAGCATGAGTTGCAGGAGCAGGTCACCGGTTACCTGCGGCAGTTGTCCGACCCCGCATTCGCCGAGCAGATCGGGCTGTTCGGCGAGCACCTGTTGTCCAAGGACAAGACCAGGGACGTGCGCTACAGCTTCACCCTGTTCGAGCGCACCCCCAGCGGCAACCGCGTGCGCGTGCAGACCGACAGCACCGAGCAGCCCTTCGACATCAACGAGGGCAGCAAGCTGGAGCTGGGTTCCACCGCCAAGCTGCGCGTGCTCTCCACCTACCTGGAAACCATCGCCGACCTGCACCAGCAGTACGCGCCGCTGTCCGTCGCCGAACTGAAGAAGGTGCCGGTGGAGCCGCTGGACTTCCTCAGCCGCTGGTCCATCGACTACCTGATCACCGCCAAGGATCGCAACCTGCCGGACATGCTCGCTGCCGCCCTGCAGCGCAAGTATTCCGCCAGCCCCTACGAAAGCTTCTTCACCGGCGGCGGCATCCACACCTTCAGCAACTTCCGCAAGGAAGACAACGGCCGCATCCCGACCCTGCAGGACGCCCTGCGTGAGTCGATCAACCTGCCCTTCGTGCGGCTGCTGCGCGACCTGGTGCGTCATGACATCTACGCCAACGAGGGCAGCAAGGTCGCCGTGCTGGCCGACGACAAGGACCCGCGCCGGCAGGACTATCTCGACCGCTTCGTCGACAAGGAAAGCCAGGTCTACCTGCTGCGCTTCTGGCAGAAGTACAAGGGCAAGGACAACGACGAACGCCTGACCACCTTCCTCGACGGCCTGCGCGCCTGGCCGGTGCGCCTGGCGGCGATCCACCGCTACCTGCAACCGCAGGCTGATGTCCCGACCTTCGCCGCCTTCCTGCAGGACCGCCTGAAACAAGGCCACTACGCCGGCGACAAGCTCACCGACAAGCGCATCGAGGACCTCTACACCCGCTACGGGCCGGGCGCCTTCAACCTCAATGACCAGGGTTACGTCGCCCGCGTGCACCCGCTGGAACTGTGGCTGCTGGGCTACCTGCAACGGCAACCGGCAGCCACATTCGCCGACGCCGTCGCTGCCAGCAGCGCCGAGCGCAAGGAAGTCTATGGCTGGTTGTTCAAGTCGCGGCACAAGTACGCCCGCGACAAGCGCATTCGCATCATGCTGGAGGTAGAAGCCTTCCTAGACCTGCATGAGCAGTGGAAGCGCCTGGGCTACCCGTTCGACCACCTGGTGCCGTCGCTGGCCACCGCGCTGGGCAGTTCCGGCGACCGCCCGGCCGCCCTGGCGGAACTGATGGGCATCATCCTCAACGACGGCGTACGCATGCCGACCCTGCGCATCGACAGCCTGCACTTCGCTGCTGCCACGCCGTATGAAGTCAGCCTTGGCCCGGAATCGGGCAATGGCCGCCAGGTGATGCGTTCGGAAGTTGCCCAGGCGTTGCGCACCGCGCTATCGCAGGTGGTGGACGCGGGCACCGCGCGGCGTTTGTCCGGCACCTTCAAGCTGGCCGACGGCAACGCGCTGGTGATGGGCGGCAAGACCGGCACCGGCGACAACCGGATCGAGAGCGTCACCCGCAGCGGCTGGGTGAAGAGTTCGAAGGCGATGAACCGCACGGCGACCTTCGTCTTCTACATCGGCCCGCGCCACTTCGGCACGCTCACCGCCTATGTGGCCGGCAGCGAGTCGGATGGCTTCAAGTTCACCTCGGCGTTGCCGGTGCAGGTACTCAAGGGCATGGCGCCGCTGTTGACCAGCTACCTGGAGCCGGGGATCAGCACCGGGTGCCAGGAACGGCTGGATAATCTGCGAGTAAGTTGGCGCTGAAAAGCTGAACCTGTAGGAGCGAGCTTGCTCGCGAACCTCGCCGGGCACCAATGGCATCAGGCGGTTCGCGAGCAAGCTCGCTCCTACGAAGAGCAGAACAGTCCCGCTATTTGCCCTGCACGCTCTTCACGTACAACGCCTCGACCTGCTCCCGCGCCCAGGGCGTACGGCGCAGAAAGGTCAGGCTGGACTTGATGCTCGGGTCGTTCTTGAAGCAGCGTACGTCGATGCGCTTGGCCAACCCGTCCCAGCCGTACTGCGCCACCAGCTGGGTGAGGATGGCTTCCAGGGTCACGCCGTGCAGCGGGTTCTTCGGTTTGTCGTTCATGTCGGTGTCGTCGTGCGGAGAATGCGCGGCACCTTAGCATCAGGCCCGCAGCCCGGCCACGCCGGCGATGATCAGGGCGACCGACGCCAGCTTGGTCAAGGTCAGCGCCTCGCCCAGCAGCAGGAATCCGAAAAACACCGTGCCCAGGGTGCCGATAGCGGTCCAGATCGGGTAGGCGATGCTCACCGGCAACTGGCGCATCGACAGGGTCAGGAAGAAGATCCCGCCGATGACAGCGAGCACCGTCACCACGGTCGGCAGCGGCCGGGTAAAACCCTCGGCGTACTTCATCGACACCGCGAACATCACCTCGAACACCGCCGCCACCATCAGCATTGCCCAGGCCATCACGCACGCGCCCACTCGCTCTCGGCGAGATCGGCCAGGGCTTTTTCAGCCTGTTGATAAGACACGCGGAAGGCTTCGGGATTGCCCTCCTCGCCCTCGGCGGCGATCACCTGGACGTCCTCGATGCCGAGGAAACCCAGCGCCACGCGCAGCCAGGCGTCGGCATGGTTCATCCACTCCAGCTCACCGCCCGGCCCCATTCCGGCGCCACCGCGGCTGGTGATGATCAGCGCCTTGCGGCCCTTGAGCAACGGCTCGTACTCCGCCTCGCCGTCCTTGAGGTGCAGGTCGAAGGTGCGGCCGATACGGACGATCTGATCGACCCAGGCCTTCAGGCCGCTGGGCACGCTGAAGTTGTACATGGGGGTGGAGATCACCAGCAGGTCGTGGGCGAGCAACTCATCCACCAGCGTTTCGCTCAGCGCCAACTCGGCCTGCAACTCGGCCGGGCGATGCTCACGCTGCGGGTGGAAGGCGGCGGCAATGAAACCTTCGCTGACATGCGGCAGGTCGGCGCGACCTACCTCGCGGCGGGTGATCTCCGACTTCGGCAGTGCAGCGAGGAAGCCCTCGGCCAGGCGGCGGGAGTGAGAGCGATCGGCCCGGGGGCTGGCGTGAATGGCGAGAATCCTGTTCATCTGTCTTTCCTTGCTTAAGGTGTACACTGCGGAGGTCATGAATGGCCTCCAGTTGCCGCCTAAGCTATTTCCAGCCTGCCAACCGGACAACTGAGGGGTTTTACTTCCGGATGAGTACAACTCATCCATGGAGCACTACATGTTCGCCAACCTGCCGCTTCCCGCTCTGCGCACCTTCGAATCCGCCGCGCGCCAGCTGAGCTTCAAGGCTGCCGCCCAGGAACTGGCCGTGACGCCCACCGCGGTCTCGCACCAGGTGCGCGCGCTGGAGGACTGGCTGGGCCTGCCGCTGTTCGAGCGCCTGCCGCGCCAGGTGCGCCTGACAGAAGCTGGCGAGCGCCTGTTCCGCAGCCTGCACGGTGCGCTGCTGGAGGTGTCGCAATCGGTGGACAGCCTGCGCCCGCAACGCAGCGCCAGCAGCCTGACGATTTCCACCACGCCGGCCTTCGCCGCGCTGTGGCTGGTGCCGCGCCTGGGTCGTTTCTACGCGCGCCACCCGCACATCCGCCTGCGCCTGGACAGCCAGTGCGAGCTGCTCGACCTGCAGCAGGACGCCAGCGTAGACCTCGCCATCCGTTACGGCTTCGGCGACTACCCGCGCATGCACAGCCAGTTCCTGCTGGCGGAACGCTTCGCCGTCTATGGCGCACCGGCGCTGGTGGCCACTGCCGACGTAGAGGTGCCGGAGATGATCAGCGTGCGCTGGCACAACTCCGAGCTCTATGAGCGTGGCTGGAAGGCGTGGTGCCGGGTGGCCGGCGAGGAATGCCTGCTGACCCAGGCGATACAGCGCGAGTACGACGAGGAGTTCTACGCCCTGCAGGCGGCCATCGCCGGGCAAGGACTCGTACTGGCCAGCTCGCTGCTGGTCTCCGAGAGCGTGGAGAAAGGCCTGTTGGCGCCCTACCGGCCGGAGATCAACGTCCCCGGCGCGAGCTACACCGCGCTCTGCGTACCGGGTCGCGAGCGCCATCCGCCGGTGCGCGCGTTCCTCGACTGGCTGGCCGAGGAAGCAGCGCAAGCGGCGGACCCACTGATCGACAGCGCCGCCTGAGCCTGTCGCTGCACCCGCGCACGCGCTCCTTTGCCGTGCGCGAGCAGGGATGCGTGAGTAGAATCAGCCACCGCCGCAACAACAATTCTTCTTTGCCCGGACACGCAGCACGTGATCCCTGGGCACGGCCTGAGCCCCACTTCACCTCAGGATTCCCATGACTACCGCGCAAGAAACCCGCTCCGGCAGTTGGCTGAACGTCATCGCCCTGGCCATCGCCGCTTTCATCTTCAACACCACCGAGTTCGTCCCGGTGGGCCTGCTCAGCGACATCGGCGCGAGCTTCGACATGCGTCCGGAACAGACCGGGCTGATGCTCACGCTCTACGCCTGGGTCGTGTCGCTGGCCTCGCTGCCGCTGATGCAACTGACCCGCAACATGGAGCGCCGCCGCCTGCTGGTGGTGATCTTCTGCCTGTTCATCGTCAGCCATGTGCTCTCGGGCTTCGCCTGGAACTTCACGGTGCTGATGATCAGCCGCTTCGGCATCGCCTTCGCCCACGCCGTGTTCTGGTCGATCACCGCATCGCTGGCCGTGCGGGTAGCACCACCGGGCCAGCAGGCGAAGGCGCTCGGCCTGCTGGCCACCGGGACCATCCTGGCGATGGTGCTGGGCATTCCGCTCGGGCGCATGCTCGGCGAGGCGCTGGGCTGGCGCACGACCTTCCTCACCATCGCCGGCGTTTCGGTGGTCGTGGTGCTCTGGCTGGCCCGTGCCCTGCCGCTGCTGCCGAGCCAGAATTCCGGCTCGCTGCGCAGCCTGCCGCTGCTGTTGCGGCGCCCGGCGCTGGTGTCGATGTACGTACTCACCGTGCTGGTGATCACCGCGCAATTCACTGCCTATAGCTACATCGAACCCTTCGCGCGGGAGATCGCCGCGCTGGACAGCCACAAGACCACGCTGCTCCTGCTGCTGTTCGGCGGCGCCGGGATGTTCGGCTCGATCCTCTTCAGCCGCTACAGCGAGCGCTTCCCACGCGCTTTCCCATGCATCGCGATTGCCGTGCTGGGGGGCTCGCTCCTGCTGCTGATGCCACTGGCCCACTCGCCGACGGCGCTGCTGGGCCTGAGCCTGTTCTGGGGCGCGGCGATCCTCTGCTTCGGCCTGGCGCTGCAGGCCAAGGTACTGCAACTGGCCCATGACGCCACCGATGTGGCCATGGCGATGTTCTCCGGCCTGTACAACGTCGGCATCGGCGGCGGCGCGCTGCTGGGCAGTCGCGTGGCGGTGGGCATGGGGCTGGAGTGGATCGGCTATGTCGGCGGTGCGCTCGCCGTGGTCGGCCTGCTGCTGTGCCTGTTTGCCTGCTGGCGCTATGCGGCGACGCTGAGCGGCCACACCTCGCGTTGATCGCCCAACGCCGGATTCGCCAACCAGCGTAGGAGCGGACTTTGTCCGCGATAGGTTCGTATCGCGCCGGAGGGCATCGCGGACAGGTCAGCACGGAGCCATGATCTGTAGGAGCGAGCTTGCTCGCGAACCCGCCCGATACCCACAAGCATCAAAGGGTTCGCGAGCAAGCTCGCTCCTACAAAAAGCCAATTCCTGCGTCACAAAAAGGCCGCGCCCCCTTCCGGGAGCGCGGCCTTTTCGTTCAGCTGAGGATCAGCAGCTGGTCACGGGAGTGCCTGCCGGCTGAGTAGCCTCGGCGTATTCCGCCTCGGCTTCCTCGAAGCGCTGGATCATGGCCTTCGACGGTGCCGAGCCGATCAGGCTGAACACCACGATGGAAACGCTGGAGAGGATGAAGCCCGGGATGATCTCGTACAGGCCGAGCCAGCCGAACTGCTTCCACACGATCACGGTGACCGCACCGACGATGATGCCGGCCAGCGCGCCATTGCGGGTCATGCCTTTCCACAGTACGGAGAACAGCACCAGCGGACCGAAGGCGGCGCCGAAGCCGGCCCAGGCGTAGGAGACCAGGCCCAGTACGCGGTTTTCCGGGTTGGCGGCCAGGGCGATGGACACCAGCGCCACCAGCAGCACCATTGCGCGACCGACCCACACCAGCTCGAGCTGGCTGGCGTTCTTGCGCAGAAAGGCCTTGTAGAAGTCTTCGGTGAGCGCCGAGGAGCACACCAGCAGCTGGCAGCTCAGGGTGCTCATTACCGCGGCGAGGATGGCGGACAGCAGCACGCCGGCGATCCACGGGTTGAACAGGATCTTCGCCAGTTCGATGAAGATGCGCTCGTGGTTCTCGCCCACGGCACCGGCCTGCTCCGGATGCGCCTGGAAGTAGGCGATGCCGAAGAAGCCCACGGCGACGGCGCCGCCCAGGCAGAGAATCATCCACGCCATGGAGATGCGGCGGGCAGCCGGGATCGACTTCACCGAATCGGCGGCCATGAAGCGCGCCAGGATGTGCGGCTGACCGAAGTAGCCCAGGCCCCAGGCCATCAGCGACAGCACGCCGACAAAGGAAGCGCCCTTGAACATGTCGAAGTTGGCCGCATCCTTCAATTCGATCGCGGCAAAGGCCGGATCGATACCGCCAGTGGCGAGCAGCACGAAGATCGGGGTAAGGATCAGCGCGAAGATCATCAGCGACGCTTGCACGGTGTCAGTCCAGCTCACCGCCAGGAAACCACCGACGAAGGTGTAGGCGATGGTCGCGGCAGCACCGGCCCACAGCGCAGTCTCGTAGGACATGCCGAAGGTGCTTTCGAACAAACGGGCGCCGGCAACGATGCCGGAGGCGCAGTAGATGGTGAAGAACACCAGGATCACCAGCGCGGAGATGACGCGCAGGATGCGGCTGTTGTCCTCGAAGCGGGTGCTGAAGTAGTCCGGCAGGGTCAGCGCGTTGCCATTGTGCTCGGTGTGCACACGCAGGCGGCCGGCGACGAACAGCCAGTTCAGGTAGGCGCCGCAGATCAGGCCGATGGCGATCCAGCTTTCCGAGATGCCCGACAGGTAGATGGCGCCCGGCAGGCCCATGAGCAGCCAGCCGCTCATGTCCGAGGCGCCGGCCGACAGTGCGGTGACGAAGCTGCCGAGGCTGCGGCCACCGAGGATGTAGTCGGAGAAGTTGTTGGTCGAACGATAGGCGGCCAAGCCGATCAGAACCATGGCCGCGATGTAGATCACGAAGGTGATCAGTGTTGGCGTGTTGACGCTCATGGGGACTCCCCTACAGCTTGTTTTTATCCAGGTTCGCGGGGTATCGCGGACCCTTGACTGGCAGCCGGCGTGGTTGACGCCGACCGGTTAGCGCTTGCTCACAGGCAAACCGGGTTGCGCGTGATACCAAACAGGCACCGAACCGCTACGCATCCCGACGCAGGCACACCCTCGTCCTTGCTGGCGTCTTCCTGCAGCCACCGTCTCACCACGGCGACCTCCGTCCCGCCTTCACCGGTAAGCGAAGTGCGGGCCGTTTCCCGGGCTGGGCCCGGTGATCCTTCAAGCGCCGAGATCGGCGCCAACACCCCGGCAATGCGTGACGCGCCGTCCCATGGACGGGCAGCACTGCTGGCCGAAGCGATTCGAAACTGTGTTCAGGCGCGCATGGAGATGCGGCAGGGGGTGGCCGGCGCGCGAGGGCGCGGATTGTACAGAAAGTGGGCGATGCGGTTGCACCGGCCCGACCGGTGACGGCGCAAGGCCACGGGCGGGCGCTGCAGGCCGGGCCGTGGAGAGGTGTATGCGGCCAGGTGCGGGCGCGCTACAGGCAAAGACAAAACCGGTGATGGGCATGCTGCCCCTCCCGCGTATCGAGCTGGCTGTTGTTCTTGGTCTGACCGGGTTGCACCTTGGAACACCAGCAACGCGGTGGGCGGACTCTATGGGTTGCACCCTGCGAATTTCTTGCTGAAAGCTCTGGAGTTCTTGCAAAAGACTCCGGCACCTGCAGGTCGAAAATTGACCGTACGATCAGCAATCAGGAGTGGCGCAGGCTAGCGGATTCAAGAGCGGCGCAGGCTGCCCGGGGTCAATCCCAGGTAGCGGCGCATGGCCGTGGTCAACGCGCTCTGGCTGGAGAAACCGCATTCCCCGGCGACGCCGACCAACGGCAGGTCGGTTTCGCGCAGCAGACGCGTGGCGCAATCGAGGCGCTGACGCAGCAAATACTGGTGCGGGGTCAGGCCGACGCGATCCTTGAACTGCGCATGGAAGTGACTGGGGCTCAGGCACGACACCTGCGCCAGCTCGGCCACGGTAATGCGCCGGGACAGATGAGCGGCGATATAGCCATCCAGCCGCTCCAGATCCAGCGGCCCGTTGCGCGGCGCGCGATCCTCACCGAACAGCCGCAGGTGCAGCGCCCGCAGCAGCACGCCGCCCAGGGCGCGGGCCAGCAGCGGGTCATCGCCGTAGCGGGCGATCTCGGCGCCGGCGTAGCTGAGCAGGTTCTGGAAGTCCGCATCCAGGGTCGGGTAGCGCGGCGCCTCGAACAGCCGCGCCAGCAGTTCGCGGTCCTGCTCGCCAGTGCCGGCCTCGTCGAGATCGACGATCAGCATGCGGTTGTCGCCCAACCCGGCGAACTCGTGCCCGACATCCCCCGGCACCAGGCACGCGCGCATGCGGCAGACCTCGCCGCCCGCGCCGCCAATCTCGAATTCCGCGCGGCCACTGAGGGACATCACCAACTGGTGATGATCGTGGGCGTGCTGATCGGTCTGGTCGGACAGTGTGGCGAGGCGGGTATCGAACATGGCACTGGGTGATCAAATTTTGAGCATGGTACGGGATTCGGCCCAACCTGCCCAGCGCACAGGTGCAACCAGGCGCAACTCCAGCGACGTGAAAGCACCAAAGCATCTAAGCCAGAAAATATTGCTAACCGATGGATATGTTATGTTATAACAAATAACACATTCCAATTCCCCCTTCCCGCCGCCTGGCATATCCCTGACCACCTGGGAGGGGCTCGCTTTGCCAGAAGAAAAACCAGGAGTTCGTCATGCCCCCATCCCTTCCCCGCCCGCGTTGGCGTTTCGCACCGCTGGGCCTCGCCCTCTGCGCGGGTGCGCCCTCGCTGGCCGATGCCGCCCCCACCGAACTGGAGCCCCAGGTAATTACCGCCAACCCGCTGGGCGACGCATCCCCTGCCGCGCCCAGCAGCGTGTTGTCGGGCGACGAGCTGACCCTGCGGCAGAAAGGCAGCCTGGGTGAAACCCTCAACGGGACGCCAGGCGTGTCCTCCACCTGGTTCGGCCCCGGCGCCAGCCGCCCGGTGATCCGCGGCATGGACGGCGACCGCATTCGAATCCTGCGCAATGGCGTGGGCGCGCTGGACGCCTCCTCGCTGTCCTACGACCACGCCGTGCCGGAAGACCCCAATGTGGTCGAGCGCATCGAAGTGGTTCGTGGCCCGGCCGCCCTGCTCTATGGCGGCAACGCCATCGGCGGCGTGGTCAACAGCTTCGACAACCGCATCCCCAGCGAACCGGTGGATGGCATCCACGGCCAGGGCGAGCTGCGCTACGGCGGCTCGGACACCACCCGCAGCGCCGCTGGCGCGCTGGAAGCCGGTGACGGCGCCTTCGCCCTGCATCTGGACGCCGGCTCCCGCGAGTTCAACGACCTGCGCATCCCCGGCTACGCCCACTCGGCACGCCAGCGTCAGACCGATGGCGACGACTCCAAGCACCGTGTGAACAACAGTGACGGCCGCCAGGACAGCGGCGCCATCGGCGGCAGCTACCACTGGGACCACGGCTATGCCGGCCTGTCCTATAGCGGCTACGACAGCAACTACGGCTCGCCTGCCGAAGACGACGTGCGGCTGAAGATGCAGCAGGACCGCTACGCCTTCGCCTCGGAAATCCGCGACCTCGAAGGCCCCTTCAGCTCAGTGAAGCTGGACGCCGCCTACACCGAATACCAGCACAAGGAAATCGAGGACGGCGAGACCGGCACCACCTTCAAGAACGACGGCTACGAGGCGCGCATCGAAGCGCGGCATAAACCCATCGGCCCGCTGGACGGCGTGGTCGGCGCGCAGATCGCCAACAGCCGCTTCTCCGCGCTGGGCGAAGAAGCCTTCGTGCCGCACACTGAGACTGACAGCGCGGCACTGTTCTTCCTGGAGAACTGGCAGGCCACCGAACGCCTGGCGCTGAACCTGGGCGGCCGCGCCGAGCACACACGCATCGACCCGAACGCCAAGGACAATGAGCGCTTCGCCGAGAATGACGGTTCGCGCAGCTTCACTGCAGGCAGCCTCTCCACGGGCGCGGTGTACAAGCTGACGCCGATCTGGTCGCTGGCGGGCACTCTGGCCTACACCGAGCGGGCACCGACCTTCTACGAGCTGTATGCCAACGGCGCCCACGCCGCTACCGGCACCTATGAAGTGGGCGATGCCGACGCAAGCAAGGAAAAAGCCGTCTCCACCGACCTCGCCCTGCGCTTCGACAGCGGCCGCCACAAAGGCAGCGTCGGCGTGTTCTACAGCCGCTTCTCCAACTACATCGGCCTGCTGGCCAGCGGGCGCTATCGCGACGAGGAAGGCGAGGTGGTGGCAGCCGGAGACGACGAGGCCCTGCCCGAGTACCTCTACAGCGGTGTGAAAGCGGACTTCTACGGCGTCGAGGCACAGGACCGCATCCACCTGCTGGACAGCCCCTACGGCCGCTTCGACCTGGAACTGTCCGGCGACTACACCCGCGCCAAGAACAAGGACACCGGCGAAGCGCTACCGCGCATCGCCCCGCTGCGCCTGAACAGCGCGCTGCTGTGGGAACTGCAGCAGTGGCAGGCGCGGGTCGACGTGGAGTACGCCGCCGACCAGAACCGCGTGCCGGAGAACGAACTGCGCACCGACGGCTATACCACCCTCGGCGCCAGCTTCGGCTACCGCTTCGACCTGGGCGACAGCCGCTGGTTGGCCTTCGTCAAGGGCGAGAACCTGACCGACCAGACCGTGCGCTACGCCAGCTCGATCCTGCGCGACAGCGTGCCGGCTGGCGGGCGTGGCATCCAGGCGGGGGTAAAAGTGGCGTTCTAAAGGCTACGGCCGACGCCCGGCGAAATCCCGGGCGAACTGCGCGGCGATCCGCCCGGACCGCGACCCGCGATGGGTCGCCCAGCGGATCGCCGCCTGCTCCCACTCCTCCTGCGCTCCGCCGCCCAGGCCGTGGTATTCCAGCCAGCGCGCAACCGCCTCCAGGTACTGCTCCTGGCTGAAGGCATAGAAAGATATCCACAGGCCGAAGCGCTCGGAAAGCGAGATCTTCTCCTCCACCGCTTCGCCCGGGTGCAGCTCGCCGCTCTCGCTGCGCTGGAAGGACAGGTTGTCCTCGGCGCGCTCGGCCAGCAGGTGGCGGCGATTGGACGTGGCGTAGATCAGCACGTTGCCCGACTGGCCGGCGACCGAGCCATCAAGCACGGTCTTCAGACCCTTGTAAGCGGTCTCGCCATCCTCGAAGGACAGGTCGTCGCAGAACAGCACGAAGCGCTCCGGGCGATGGCGCAGCAAGTCGATGATTTGCGGCAGATCGGCCAGGTGCTCCTTGTCCACCTCGATCAGGCGCAGCCCCTCAGCGTGGAAAGCGTGCAGGCAGGCCTTCACCAACGAACTCTTGCCGGTGCCACGGGCGCCGGTCAGCAGCACGTTGTTGGCCGGTCGGCCGGACACGAACTGGCGGGTGTTCTGCTCGATCAGCGCCTTCTGCCGGTCGACATTGCGCAGGTCATCGAAGGCAATCAGTGCCGGTTCGACCACCGGTGTCAGGCGCGGCTGGCCCTGGCGGTACTCCCAGAGGTGGGCGATGGCGCTGTCTTCCAGCGCCAGCTCGGCGCGGGTCGGCAGGGATTCTTCGAGCAACCGGGCGATACGCGCCAGTTGCTCGGTGATGGAGGCCAGTGCGTTTATGGAAAGCTCGGTCATGGCGGGATCATCGAAGCAGATGGGGACTGTTCAGCAGCCTAACGATGGAGGAAAGTGGTCGTCTAACGACAAACAGGCATCCAGATGCGCAAAAAGGACATTCCGACCCAGCCGCTGGAAAACCATGGCAATGAACGGGCCGCCAGCCCGGTAGCAGCCATCGCTCTGGACTTCCCCGATGGCCATCAGGTGCCAGCGCACAGCCATCATCGCGCGCAACTGCTCTACGCCGTGCGCGGCGTGCTGGTGGTCGGCAGCGCCAGCGGCCAGTGGGTGGTGCCGGACAACCGGGGGCTGTGGATACCCGGCGGCGTGGAACACTGGACGCGCATGGTCGGCGACGTTCAGGTGCGCACCCTTTATGTCGAACCGGGCAGCGCCCCGCATCTGCCGCCGGACTGCTGCGTGCTGGCGGTCTCGCCACTGCTGCGGGAACTGATCCTGGCGGCGCTGTCGATCAGTGGCGAGGTCACCCCGGATTCCCGCGACGGCCGCGTCCTTGGCCTGATGCTCGATGAACTGCGCGAAGACCCCATGCTGCCGCTGCACCTGCCGCTGCCCGCCCATCCGCGCCTGCGCGCACTGTGCCAGGCCATCCAGGCGCAACCCGGCGACAGTGCCGGCCTTGCCGACTGGGCGGCGCGGCTGAATGTCGACAGCAAGACGGTGCAACGCTGGTTCTGCACCGAAACCGGGCTGACCTTCGGCCAATGGCGCCAACAGGCACGCCTGCTGGCCGCGCTGGAACGCCTGGCCCTGGGCGAGAGCGTGCTGAGCGTGGCACTGGAAGTGGGCTACAGCACGCCCAGCGCCTTCAGCGCCATGTTCAGCCGCCAGTTCGGCCGGCCGCCCAGCGATTTCCTGCGCCCGCGCCGCTAATCCCCTCGTAAGCTCCGATCGTAAACAATCGGCCGCAACATCCTCGGACACATCCGCTGAAACGATGGGATTGAAACCCTGCTCCGGTTTCCCCATCTAGACTGTCATGTTCAATCAGTCAGGTGCCTCATGAGCGACCACGACGAGATTCACGATATCCACAGCGCCGAAGAGGTCAGCAATACCGGGCTGGTATTGCCGGGGCAGAACCTGCCGACCACGGTCTATGTCATCCCGATCCACAACCGCCCGTTCTTCCCGGCGCAGGTGCTGCCGGTGATCGTCAACGAGGAGCCGTGGGCGGAGACGCTCGAACTGGTCGCCAAGACCGAGCACCACAGCCTGGCGCTGTTCTTCATGGAGAACCCGCCGGAAGATCCCCGCCACTTCGACCCGGACAGCCTGCCCGAGCACGGCACGCTGGTGCGCGTGCACCACGCCAGCCGCGAGGGCGGCAAGCTGCAGTTCGTCGCCCAGGGCCTGTCGCGCGTGCGCATCCGCGGCTGGCTCAAGCGCCATCGCCCGCCCTTCCTGGTGGAAGTGGAATATCCGCACACGCCCAGCGACCCGAGCGACGAGGTGAAGGCCTACGGCATGGCCCTGATCAACGCGATCAAGGAACTGCTGCCGCTCAACCCGCTGTACAGCGAAGAGCTGAAGAACTACCTCAATCGCTTCAACCCCAACGACCCGTCGCCGCTGACCGATTTCGCCGCCGCGCTGACCACTGCGCCCGGCTCCGAGCTGCAGGGCGTGCTGGACACCGTGCCGATGCTCAAGCGCATGGAGAAAGTGCTGCCACTACTGCGCAAGGAAGTGGAAGTCGCGCGCCTGCAGAAGGAGCTGTCCGCCGAGGTCAATCGCAAGATCGGCGAGCGCCAGCGCGAGTTCTTCCTGCAGGAACAGCTGAAGATCATCCAGCAGGAACTGGGCATCACCAAGGACGACAAGAGCGCCGACTCCGACGAATTCCGCGCACGCCTGGAAGGCATGACCCTGCCCGACCAGGCGAAGAAACGCATCGACGAAGAGCTGAACAAGCTGTCGATCCTGGAGACCGGCTCGCCGGAGTACGCCGTCACGCGCAATTACCTCGACTGGGCGACCTCGGTGCCGTGGGGCTTGATGGGCGTCGACAAGCTCGACCTCAAGCACGCGCGCAAGGTCCTCGACCGGCACCATTCCGGCCTGGAAGACGTGAAGGACCGCATCCTCGAGTTCCTCGCGGTCGGCACCTTCAAGGGCGAGATCGCCGGCTCCATCGTGCTGCTGGTGGGCCCGCCCGGCGTGGGCAAGACCAGCATCGGCAAGTCCATCGCCGAGAGCCTGGGGCGGCCGTTCTACCGCTTCAGCGTCGGCGGCATGCGTGACGAGGCGGAGATCAAGGGCCATCGCCGCACCTACATTGGCGCCCTGCCCGGCAAGCTGGTGCAGGCGCTGAAGGACGTCGAGGTTATGAACCCGGTGATCATGCTCGACGAGATCGACAAGCTCGGCAGCAGCTACCAGGGCGACCCCGCCTCGGCGCTGCTGGAGACGCTCGATCCGGAGCAGAACGTGGAGTTCCTCGACCACTATCTGGACCTGCGCCTGGATCTGTCCAAGGTGCTGTTCGTCTGCACCGCCAACACCCTGGACTCCATCCCCGGCCCGCTGCTGGACCGCATGGAAGTCATTCGCCTGTCCGGCTACATCGCCGAAGAGAAGCTGGCCATCGCCAAGCGTCACCTGTGGCCCAAGCAGCTGGAAAAGGCCGGCGTGCCGAAGAATCGCCTGTCGATCAACGATGCCGCCCTGCGCGCAGTGATCGAGGGTTACGCCCGCGAGGCCGGCGTGCGCCAGCTGGAAAAAGTGCTCGGCAAGCTGGTGCGCAAGTCGGTGATGAAGCTGCTGGAAGACCCGGATTCGGTGGTGAAGATCGGCGCCAAGGACCTGGAGGAATACCTCGGCACGCCGGTGTTCCGCACCGAGCAGGTGCTTTCCGGCGTCGGCGTGATCACCGGCCTTGCCTGGACCAGCATGGGCGGCGCGACGCTCCCCATCGAGGCGACGCGCATCCATACGCTCAACCGTGGCTTCAAGCTCACCGGGCAACTGGGCGACGTGATGAAGGAGTCGGCGGAGATCGCCTACAGCTACATCAGCTCGAACCTGAAGAAGTACGGCGGCGAGTCGAACTTCTTCGACCAGGCCTTCGTCCACGTGCACGTGCCGGAAGGCGCCACGCCCAAGGACGGCCCCAGCGCCGGCGTGACCATGGCCAGCGCCCTGCTGTCCCTGGCGCGCAACCAGGCGCCGAAGAAAGGCGTGGCCATGACCGGCGAACTGACCCTCACCGGCCAGGTGCTGCCCATTGGCGGGGTGCGCGAGAAGGTCATCGCGGCGCGCCGGCAGAAGATCTTCGAGCTGATCCTGCCCGAGCCCAACCGGGGGGACTTCGAGGAGTTGCCGGAGTACCTGAAGGAAGGGCTGACGGTACATTTCGCCAAACGCTATGGGGACGTGGCGAAGGTGCTGTTCCCGAGCTGACTTGCGCCCCCCTGCGGCGCATTCGACCTGTAGGAGCGAGGGGACGCCTAGTTCTTGCTCGCGAATAACCTCCGAAGCGGGGGAAGGTTCGCGAGCAAGCTCGCTCCTACATGAAAGGCATACCCGCGCTCTGGTTCTGGCTCTGACTCTGGCTTCAGTGATTTCCAGAGAAACCACCACACACTCCGAACTGCCCCGTTTCAGGAGGCCTCGTTGAGGCGGAGTTTCAGGGTTTGAGCGACATGGATGTCGCGAGAGCGGCGATGGGCCAGGGATGGCCCTTCGCCGCGCGCCCCTGAAACTTCGCTTCAACGAGGGTATTTTTCGCGCCAAGCGAAAAACCGGATGGAGGGGCAAGACCTTTGCCTACTTTGGGTGGGGCGGCCATCCGTCATTTGCCAAAGTAGGTCGCCCGAGGGGGCGAAACCCAATACATCCGAGCAAACCGAAGCGGCGCAGAGGCACCTAACGACACACAAGGCGAACACAGTCCGCTTGAAACCCCGATTGCGTTATCCTGCGGCCCAACCTGTCCCCACTCAGGAGCCGTCATGCCGTCGTACCGCTCATTGCTGCCCCTCTCCCTGGCCCTGCTCGCCGGCTGCGCCGGGCAGCCCAAACCCGTGGTCACCCTGGAAGACGCCAGCGACTGCAAGCCGCTGAAACTGCACACCGGCCAGGAGCTGGTGCTGATCCTGCCGAGCAACCCCACCACCGGCTTCCGCTGGGAAATGCGCAACGCCGCCAACGGCCTGCTGCGCCCGCTCGGCCCGGAGGTCTACAGCAACCCGGAAGACGCAGGCCTGGTCGGCAGCGCCGGCGAATCCACCTGGCGCTTCCGCGTGACCGCTGCCGGCGAGGACAAGCTGGAACTGGCCTACCGCCGCCCCTGGGAAGCCGAAGTCGCCCCCGCGCAGACCTTCACCTGCCCCATCGCCGTGAAGTAACCCGCCGAGCCCGGCGCCATAAGCCGCTCGCGCTGACGCCTTCGGCCTGTAAGCCAGGCGCCGGCCTGCGGCACAGTGGCCGTTCATTTCCTCGGGAGGGAACCCCATGCGCTGGGCACTCTTGGCACTGATCGGCGGTGTCGCCTACCTGTTCGCCGTCACCTTCGACCTGCCCGTCCTGCGCATGCTGTGCAAGCCGCTGCCGGTCCTGGCCATGCTTTTCTGGATTCTCGGCACGCCCGCCGACGGCTACCGCCGCTGGGTCGCCATCGGCCTGGTGCTGTCGATGCTCGGCGACATCCTGCTGGAATGGCCGATCAACGCCTTCGTGCCCGGTCTCGCCGCCTTCCTGCTGGCTCATCTCGCTTACCTGGTCGCCTACCTCGGCGACACGCGCCGCTTCGCCCCGCTCGGCCTGCTGGTCGCAGGCGCCCTGGGTGGTGGCCTGTTCGCCCTTCTCCATAGCCGCGGTCTCGGCCCGCTGCTGTTACCCATTGCGCTGTACAGCCTGACCATCAGCGCCATGCTCTGGCGTGCCATCGCCCGTCTCGGCGTGCCCTCTATCGCCAATGCCAGCCGGCTACTCGCCGCGCTGGGTGCGTTGCTGTTCGTCAGCTCCGACTCGATGATCGGCATCAGCCGCTTCGTCGCCGCCTTCGACGGCTCCTCTTACGCCATCATGCTCACCTACTGGCTCGGCCAGTTCGGCATCGCCGCGTCCGTCACATCCCGTCATATCGCTCTGCCATACTCGGAAGGACAAACCACTTCCCGGGTCTGACATGCTGCGAATCGCTTCACCGCTGCTGCTCCTGTGTTCGGCACTGGCCAGCGCCGAACCCCTGCGCCTGGCCGGCGACGACTGGTGCCCCTATCTCTGCCCGGACGATCCGGACAAGCCCGGCTACCTGCTCGAAGCCCTCGGCCAGGTGCTGCCGCAACCGCCGCTGTTCGAACCCCTGCCCTGGCCGCGCGCCCTGCAGATGGCCCGCGAGGGGCTGGTGGATGGCGTAGTCGGCGCCTACAGCGAAGAGTCCGAGGAGTTGCTGATCGGCGAAGAGCCCATCGGCTGGGTGACCATGCGTTTCTACGTGCGCAACGACAACCCCTGGACCTGGCAAGGTCCGACCTCGCTGAGCAGCCAGTCCATCGGGCTGGCTCAGGGCTACTCCTACGGCAAGGAACTGGACGCCTGGCGCGACGAGCACCTATCCAACCATGAACAGGTTCAGGTACTCAGCGGCGAGAAAGTCCTCGAACGCAATATCCAGAAGCTGCTGCTGGGGCGCATCACGGTGCTGCTGGAGGACAGTCAGATCGTCGAGCATTACCTGCATCGCCACGGCCTGTCGGCGAGCATTCAAGCAGCCGGTGAGCTCGCCGATAAACGTCCCATGTACGTCGCCTTGAATCCTCGCCTGGATGGCGTGCAGGACCGCCTGGCCGATCTCGACGAAGGCCTGCGAGAACTGCGCCGCAACGACCAGTGGAAACCCCTGATGCAGGGTTACGGAATCGCCGTTGACTAGCCCTGCGAAGGCGTGAGAAAAGTCCGGCAGAGCCCTCTGTCATCGGCTATAGATCAATTAATAAGAGACTGGGAAAAGGGGAGCTCCATGCGTGCAGTAGTTCGCTCGATGTTGTTGCTGGGAGCCTGCCTGACGCTCTCTGCCTGTGGCAGCCTGCTGCCCAGCGAACGCGCGGAAGTGCAATCACCATTCCTGGATTACCAGGATGCACAGAGCCGCTACAACCAGGTCGACCCTGGCAAGACCACCAAGTCGCAGCTCTACGCGCTGGGCTTCGATCCGCTGTCCCAGGGCAACGCCAAGATGCTTTCCTTCATCGACGTGCGCCTGCTATTCGTGCAGCCCAACATTCCCATCGACTACCTGCCCGACGGCCTGGTGACGTGCCTGCAGGCCAAGGATCGCTGCATCGGCTACGCCTTCGACTTCAACAAGACCGACAGCCAGCGCGTGGGCAGCTTCTGGGCCGACATCTTCAACTTCCGCAAGCGCCGCCAGGTGCAAGGCTGGTCGTTCCGCCCGGTGTTCGTGCTGATCGACGACGTGGTCGTGCACAAGACCAGCAACGGCGAGCCGAACATCCGCCGCATGGAAGACAAGAAGAACCCCCTCGGCCCGCTGCAGGGCGCCGGCGAATACTTCTCCGACCAGCTCAAGTGACCCTTATCGGCTGAAGCTTGGGCGCACCCCGCGCCTCGGCTACAATGCGCGCCCCGGCAGACCGGGCGCGCCGCGCCTGGTTGCCTGTTCAGCGTAACGAGGCCCCATCCAGCGTGAGCGAATCCGACCGCATCTTCGCCCAGCCGCAAACCCAGGTTCCCGACTTCACCTTCAACGAGGACGTGGTGCGCGTCTTCCCGGACATGATCAAGCGATCGGTGCCGGGCTACCCCACCATCGTCGAGAACATCGGCGTGCTCGGCGCGCGCTTCGCCACGCCGAACAGCGTGCTCTACGACCTCGGCTGCTCGTTGGGCGCCGTGACCCAGGCGCTGCGCCGCCATGTGAAGACCGAAGGCTGCCGCGTCATCGGTGTCGACAACTCCGCACCGATGATCGAGCGCTGCGGCGAATACCTGCGCGCCCAGGACGCCATGCACCAGGAACTGCTGCCGGTCGAACTGATCGAGGCGGACATCCTGAAGCTGGACCTCAAGCCCTGCTCGCTGATCGCGCTGAACTTCACCCTGCAGTTCATCGCCCCTGAACAACGCCTGGAACTGCTCACCCGCCTGCACAGCGCCCTGCTGCCCGGCGGCGCGCTGATCCTCTCGGAAAAACTGCGCTTCGCCGACGAGCAGGAGCACGAACTGCTCACCGACCTGCATATCGACTTCAAGCGCGCCAATGGCTACAGCGAACTGGAAATCGCCCAGAAGCGCACCGCCATCGAGAACGTCATGCGCCCCGACACCCTGGAGACCCACCGCGAGCGCCTGCTGGCCGCAGGATTCTCAAAGGTCGTGCCCTGGTTCCAGTGCCTCAACTTCGCTTCCCTGATTGCCCTGCCATGATCGAACGCTTCGACCTCGACCGCCTGCGCCTTGAACTGGCCGGCACGCCACTGGAATCCTGGGCCGCCTCGCTGCCCGCGCAACTGGCCAGCAAGGTCGACGATGGCCACGGCGATCTCGATCGCTGGCTGGCCGCGGTGGATCGCCTGCCGGCGCTGCAAGCCGCTGCCGTCGAATTGCGCGAGCGCTTCAATCTGGAAGGCGCCTGCGACGAAGCGACCCGCGATCAGCTTACGCTGGCGTTGCAGGGACTGATCCCGTGGCGCAAGGGGCCGTTCAACCTGTTCGGCGTGCACATCGACACCGAATGGCGTTCGGACTGGAAATGGGATCGCGTTTCGCCGCACATCGACCTGATGGGCAAGCGCGCCCTCGATGTCGGCTGCGGAAACGGCTATTACCAGTGGCGCATGCTTGGCGCTGGCGCGCGCAGCGTGGTGGGCGTGGACCCGAACTGGCTGTTCTTCTGCCAGTTCCTCGCCATGAAGCGCTACCTGCCGGACCTGCCTGCCTGGCATCTGCCCTTCGCCCTGGAAGACCTGCCCGAGAAGCTGGAAGGCTTCGATACGGTGTTCTCCATGGGCGTGCTCTACCATCGCCGCTCGCCCATCGACCACCTGCTCGCGCTCAAGGACTGCCTGCGCCGTGGCGGCGAACTGGTGCTGGAAACCCTGGTGGTGGAAGGCGACGTGAACACCGTGCTGGTGCCCGAGGACCGCTACGCGCAGATGCGCAACGTGTGGTTCCTGCCATCGGTGCCGGCACTGGAGCTATGGCTGCGCCGTGCGGGCTTCACCGATGTGCGCAGCGTGGATATCAGCCGCACCTCGGTGGAGGAACAACGCGCCACTGAGTGGATGCGCTACCAGTCGCTGCCGGACTTCCTCGATCCGAACGACCACAGCCGCACCCTCGAAGGCCTGCCGGCGCCGCTGCGCGCCACCCTGGTCGCGCGCAAGCCGTAAGTCTCGACAGGTTCGCGAGCAAGCTCGCTCCTACGAAGAGCACTGCTCCTTGTAGGACCGAGGGGGGCGCCTAGCCCTTGCTCGCGAACCACCCTCAATCAGTGGCGTAGGGCGTACAACCGCTCGCGGTTGTACGCCGTCTGGCAGCCGGATCAGCGATTGGCCGCCGCCACGATCAGCGCCTTCATCTCGGCAACCGCCTGCTTGAAGCCCACGAACAGCGCATGGGCGACAATCGCGTGGCCGATGTTCAGCTCGTTGATCCCGGCAATGGCCGCCACCGGCTCGGCATTGTGGTAATGCAGACCATGGCCGGCGTTGACGATCAGCCCGTGGGACAGACCGAACTCCACGCCATCGCGGATGCGCGCCAGCTCATGGGCGGCTTCGGCCGGGTTGTGGGCGTCGGCATAGCGACCGGTGTGCAGCTCGACGGCCGGCGCACCGATGCGCGCAGAGGCCTCGATCTGGCGCTGATCCGGGTCGATGAACAGCGACACTTCACAACCGGCAGCGGCCAGGCGCTGCACCGCTTCGCGGATACGCGCTTCCTGGCCGGCGACGTCCAGGCCGCCTTCGGTGGTCAGCTCCTGGCGGGTCTCCGGAACCAGGCAGACATGGGCCGGGCGGATGATCTCGGCGAACTTCATCATCTCCTCGGTAACACCCATCTCGAAGTTCATCCGCGTCTGCAGCACTTCGGCGAGCACACGTACGTCGCGGTCCTGGATGTGCCGGCGATCTTCGCGCAGGTGCACGGTGATGCCGTCGGCGCCGGCTTCCTCAGCGTCCAGCGCAGCTTTCACCGGGTCGGGATAACGGGTGCCGCGGGCCTGGCGCAGGGTGGCGACGTGGTCGATGTTCACGCCGAGCAGGATACGGTTGGCTTCAGTCACGGGAGTTGTCCTTGCGATTCATGAAGAGCTCGCGGCTGACCAGCGGTCGGCCGCCAAGATGGGGCGCCAGGGCCTGGCGCATCAGGCGCTTGGCCGCCGCCAGGGCGCCGGGAGCGCTCCAGTCGGCTTCGGCCATGGCCAGCAGATCGGCACCGTGGAACAGGCCAGGCTGCAGACTGCCGACCGGTTCCAGGCCGGAGTCGGGCAGCAGGCGATAGAGACCGTCCGGGGCGACGCTCTGGCCGACGATATCGGTGTCCAGGGAAAAACCATAGCCCAGGTCGTCCAGCAACCGCCATTCGAAGGAACGCAGCAGTGGCTCCAGCGGACTACCGGCGGCCAGCAGCGGCAAGGTCGCTCGGTAATGCTCGAAGAGCGCAGGATGCGGGTCTTCCGCCGGTAGCAGGCGAACCATCAGCTCGTTCAGGTAGAGGCCGCTGAACAGCGCCTCGCCACTGAGCAGATTGGGAATGCCATTGGGCTCCAGCCGCACGACGTTCTTCAGATCGCTGCGCCCGCGGAATTCGGCCTCCAGCGGCACGAACGGGCGCGCCAGAGCCCCCGCCTTGCCCCGCGCGCCACGCAGAACGGCACGCAACCGTCCCTGCGGGGTGAAGAAATCCACCAGCGCGCTGGTTTCCTTGTAGGGACGGCTGTGCAGGACGAAGGCGGCTTGGGCAGTGGAAGCGAGGCTCATGGCGCTGCGCCTGGAGTGGGAGTCGAGAGACGGGCGCGCTCAGGCGCCCGGAGGCTGCGCCCCGCGAAAGCTCGCGGGGCAACAAGGATCAGAGGTCGCCGTAGCCCAGCGAACGCAGTGCGCGCTCGTCGTCGGACCAGCCGCCCTTCACTTTCACCCAGAGGTTGAGCATGACCTTGGAATCGAACAGTACTTCCATGTCCTTGCGCGCGTTCTGGCCGATGCTTTTGATGCGCTCGCCCTTCTCGCCGATGATGATCTTCTTCTGGCCGTCGCGCTCCACCAGGATCAGCGCATGGATGTGCAGAATCGGACCATCCTGCTTGAACTCTTCGATCTCCACGGTGACCTGGTACGGCAGCTCAGCGCCCAACTGGCGCATGATCTTCTCGCGCACCAGCTCGGCAGCCAGGAAGCGGCTGCTGCGGTCGGTGATCTGGTCTTCCGGGAAGAAGTGCTCGCTCTCCGGCAGACGCTCGGCCACCAGGCCTTCGAGCACATCGAGGTTCTGCCCGTGCTGGGCGGAAATCGGTACGACCTCGGCGCTGGGCAACTGCTCAGCCAGCCACTGCAGGTGCGGCAGCAACTCGCCCTTGTCTTCCATACGGTCAACCTTGTTCACCGCCAGCAGGACCGGGCAGCTCACGTACTTGACCTTGTCGTAGACCATCTGGTCTTCGTCGGTCCAGCGGTTGCGGTCGACGACGAAGATCACCACGTCGACGTCCTTCAGCGCGGCGCTGGCCGAACGATTCATGTAGCGGTTGAGCGCTTTGTCGTTGTCCTTGTGCAGGCCGGGGGTGTCGACATACACCGCCTGCACGTCACCCTCGGTCTTGATGCCCAGCAGGGTATGGCGAGTGGTCTGCGGCTTGCGCGAAGTGATCGCCAGCTTCTGCCCGAGGATGTGGTTGAGCAGGGTCGACTTGCCTACGTTGGGGCGGCCGACGATGGCGACATAACCGCAACGAACGGCTCCTGCTTCATCGTGCTCGGATGGGTCGTGCTGGTCTTGCTCGTGCTCACTCATGGCCATTCTCCACGCCCAGGGCTGCCAGGGCGGCGGCAGCGGCCACCTGCTCGGCGATGCGGCGACTGCCGCCGTGACCGTGGGTCTTGTCATTCAGCAGGGCCACCTCGCATTCCACGAAGAAAGTGCGGCAATGCGGTTCGCCCTGGATATCCACCACGTCATAACGCGGCAGTTCGCACCCGCGGGACTGCAGGAATTCCTGCAGGCGGGTCTTGGGGTCCTTGTTGGTATCCACCGGGGTCAGCTCGCGCAGTTGCGGGCCGAGCCAGTCCATGATCCGCTCACGGGCGGAATCCATGCCGGTGTCCAGATAGATGGCACCGATCAGCGCCTCCATGGCGTCAGCCAGGATCGACTCACGGCGATAACCGCCGCTCTTCAGCTCGCCCGAGCCCAGTCGCAGGTAATCGCCGATTTCGAAACCACGGGCCAGCAGGGCCAGGGTCTCGCCTTTCACCAGTCGCGCACGCAGACGCGACAGCTGGCCTTCGCGGGCCTGGGGGAAGTGGGTGAACAGGGCTTCGCCGATGACGAAGTTGAGGATGGCGTCGCCGAGGAACTCCAGGCGCTCGTTGTTGCGCCCGGCGAAACTGCGATGGGTCAGCGCCAGGACCATCAGGTCCTGGTCGCGGAAGGTATAGCCAAGCTTGCGCTCGAGTCGATCCAGACTGTTGTTACTCACGGCATTCGTACACGGAATTCTTTGTCAAATTTGACCACCAGGTCGATGTTCTGGACCAGTGGCTCGCGTTTTTCGTACTTCAGGTGGGCGCGGAACTCGTTGTTCTCGAGTTGCACGTCCAGCGCATCTTCCAGTTTCAGGTCGCGGATGTTGTTGAGCATCAGCGCCTTGTCCACGTAGGAGTAGAACTCCGGAACGGTGCGCACTTCGGCGGCCTTGTCAGTCTCCACCGAGGTGATGGCCTTCTCGATGGCGTAGTAGTCCAGGTAGTGCGGAATGACTTTGAACGCGGCGCTGGCGACAAACGCCACGATGGCGAGCACGACCAGCCAGCCCAGCAACGACATCCCCTTCTGCGAACGTGCGTACGTCATATCGACCTCATGTCGGTATCTTTCTTATTTGCCCGCCAGCCGCGGCAGGTCCAAGTGAAGCGGGGCTGCCTCGCTCCCCGCGTGCAGCCCCGCTCTTTTCTAGCATCGCTCCAGCCGTGCCGGCCTGGACCGTCTCACAAGTTTAGTGAATCACGCCGACTCGCGAGAAATTCGGCAGATTGCGCATTTTCGGGTCCGGCCAGCTCATCCAAACCGCGAACGCCTTTCCGACGATATTGCGGTCCGGAACCATGCCCAGCAGGTCCTTCGGAATCTTCGGATCGTTCCAGTAGCGGCTGTCGTTGGAGTTGTCGCGGTTGTCGCCCATCATGAAGTAATGGTCGGCCGGCACTTTCCACTGCTTGCCCGGCTCGATGCGGAAGCGGGTCATTTCCTTGCGGATCATGTGCTCCACGGCACCCAGCTTTTCCTGGTACAGGGTCACGCTGCCCAGGGTGCCCGGCTCTTCGCCCACCAGCGACTCGGCCACGGCCTGGTCGTTGATGTACAGGCGCTTGTCGCTGGTATAGCGAATGGTGTCGCCCGGCACGCCGATAACGCGCTTGATGTAGTTGATGTTCGGATCGCTGGGATAGCGGAACACCATGACATCGCCACGCTGCGGGTCACCCACCGGGATCACCTTGGTGTCCAGCACCGGCAGGCGAATGCCGTAGGCGAACTTGTTCACCAGGATGAAATCGCCCACTTCCAGGGTCGGTTTCATCGAGCCCGACGGGATCTGGAAGGGCTCGACCAGAAACGAACGCAGCACCAGCACGATGAACAGCACCGGGAAGAACGATTTGCCGTACTCGACGAGTACCGGCTCCTTGTTCAGCTTTTCCAGCACTTGCGGGTCAGCTTCGCTGACCGAACCTTCATAGGCGGAAATGGCTGCCCGGCGGCGCGGTGCGAACAGCACCAGGTCCACCAGGGCGAGAACGCCGCATACCGCGACGGCAATCACCAGCAACAGCGGGAAATTCAGGGTCATAGGGTTCAACTGTCCACTTTGAGCACAGCGAGGAAGGCTTCCTGCGGAATCTCCACGCTACCGACCTGCTTCATCCTTTTCTTACCGGCTTTCTGCTTTTCCAGCAGCTTGCGCTTACGGCTCACATCACCACCATAGCACTTAGCCAGCACGTTCTTCCTGAGCGCCTTGACCGTCGAGCGGGCAATGATCTGCCCACCGATGGCCGCCTGAATCGCGACATCGAACATCTGCCGCGGAATCAATTCCTTCATCTTCTCCACCAACTGGCGGCCCTTGTACGGGGCGTTGTCGCGGTGGACGATCAGGGCGAGGGCGTCAACCTTCTCGCCGTTGATCAGCACATCGAGGCGAACCAGGTTGGCCGGCTCGAAGCGGTCGAAACTGTAGTCCAGCGAAGCATAGCCACGGCTGGTGGACTTCAGGCGGTCGAAGAAGTCCAGCACCACTTCGTTCATCGGCAGATCGTAGATCACCTGGACCTGGCCGCTGAGGAAGTGCATGTCGCGCTGGACGCCGCGCTTCTCGATGCACAGGGTTATGACGTTGCCCAGGTGCTCCTGAGGCACAAGGATGGTCGCGCGGCAGATCGGCTCGCGCATCTCGTCGATGGACGAAAGGTCGGGCAGCTTGGACGGGTTGTCGACATAGAGGATGTCGCCGTTCTTCTGCACGATCTCGAAGATCACGGTCGGCGCGGTGGTGATCAGGTCCAGGTCGTATTCGCGCTCCAGGCGCTCCTGGATGATCTCCATGTGCAGCATGCCGAGGAAGCCGATGCGGAAGCCGAAGCCCAGGGCCTCGGAGCTTTCCGGCTCGTACTGCAGCGCGGCGTCGTTCAGGGTCAGCTTCTGCAGGGCTTCGCGGAAGTCCTCGAAATCATCGGAACTGACCGGGAACAGGCCGGCATAGACCTGCGGCTTGATGCGTTTGAAGCCCGGCAGCACGCCCACGTCGGGAGTGTTGTTCAGGGTCAGGGTATCGCCCACCGGCGCGCCAAGGATGTCCTTGATGCCGGCGATGATGAAGCCCACTTCACCGGCCTTGAGGTCCGGAGTCTCGGTGTGCTTCGGGGTGAAGACGCCGACGCTGTCCACCTGGTGGACCTTGCCGGTGGACTTCACCAGAATCTTGTCGCCTTTCTTCACGCGGCCGTGCTTCACACGCACCAGCGAGACCACGCCCAGGTAGTTGTCGAACCAGGAGTCGATGATCAGCGCCTGCAGCGGTGCGTCGATCTCGCCTTCGGGCGCCGGAATGGCAGTGACCAGGCGCTCCAGCACATCTTCCACGCCCATGCCGCTCTTGGCCGAGCAGGCTACGGCGTCGGTGGCATCGATGCCGATGATGCTTTCGATTTCGTCCTTCACGCGGTCCGGGTCGGCCTGCGGCAGGTCCATCTTGTTCAGGACCGGCATCACTTCCAGGCCCTGCTCGATGGCGGTGTAGCAGTTGGCGACCGACTGCGCTTCCACGCCCTGGCCGGCATCCACCACCAGCAGCGCGCCTTCGCAGGCGGCCAGCGAGCGGCTGACTTCGTAGGTGAAGTCGACGTGCCCGGGGGTGTCGATGAAGTTCAACTGGTAGGTCTTGCCGTCCTTCGCCTTGTAGTGAAGGGTGACGCTGTGCGCCTTGATGGTGATGCCGCGCTCACGCTCCAGGTCCATGGAGTCCAGTACCTGGGCCTCCATCTCGCGGTCGGACAGGCCGCCGCACATCTGGATGAAGCGGTCTGCCAGCGTCGACTTGCCATGGTCGATGTGGGCGATGATGGAGAAATTGCGGATATGACTCAGGTCACTCACGGCGAACACACTCGGAAGGCTGAAGGCGGCGGTCCGCCGAAAAATAGCCGGGGAGTTTACCTGACTACAGCCTGATGCGTCACGCCGCGCCGGACGGTCAGGCATGAAAAAGGGCGACCGAAGTCGCCCTTTTCTGGTGCGCCAACCTTATTCGGTCAGCTTGAACGTGATGAAGCTCGCACGCCCCTGACGCAGCACGCGCATGGAGATCGAACGATCCTTCGGAAGCGCCTTGGCGATTTCGCTGAAGGTTTTCGAGGAATCCACCGCACGGTTGTTCAGATGGGTAATGACGTCACCCGGACGCAGGCCAATCATGGCCGCCGGCCCGCCTTGCACTTCCTTGATGACCACGCCGCCCTTGATATCCAGGGACTTGCGCTGCTCAGCGGTCAGCTCCGCCACGGTCACGCCCATGCGGTTGCTGCTGCGCTCGGCACCCTTGCCCTCGACGGCGGCGACGGCATCGTCGTCGTCCGGCAGGCTGCCGATGGTCAGGCTCAGGGTCTGGCGCTTGTTATCGCGGATGACTTCCAGACTCGCCTTGTCGCCCGGCTTCATGTTGCCCACCAGGTGCGGCAGATCAGCGGATTCATTGATGGTCTGGCCGTTCAGGCTCAGGATCACGTCCCCCACCTGCAGGCCGCCCTTGGCTGCCGGGCCGTCTTCCACCAGTTGCGCGACCAGCGCACCGGCCGGCTTGTCGAGACCGAAGGATTCAGCCAGGTCCTTGTTCACTTCCTGGATCACCACACCCAGCCAGCCGCGATTGACCTTGCCGCCAGCCTTGAGCTGATCGGCGACGTTCAACGCCACATCGATCGGGATCGCGAACGAAAGGCCCATGAAGCCGCCGGAGCGGGTGAAGATCTGCGAGTTGATACCCACCACTTCGCCCTGCAGGTTCAGCAGCGGACCACCGGAGTTGCCCGGGTTGATCGCCACGTCGGTCTGGATGAACGGTACGTAGTTCTCGTTCGGCAGGCTGCGGCCCTTGGCGCTGACGATGCCAGCAGTCACCGAGTGGTCGAAGCCGAACGGCGAACCGATGGCCAGCACCCACTCACCGACCTTCAGCTTGTCGGAATCGCCCAGCTTGAGCGTGGGCAGGCCCTTGGCATCGATCTTCAGCACGGCCACGTCGCTGCGCGGGTCGGCACCGACCAGCTTGGCCTTGTGCTCGCTGCGATCCGACAGGCGCACGAGGATTTCGTCGGCGTCGGCCACTACGTGGTTGTTGGTGAGGATGTAGCCATCATCGGAAATGATGAAGCCCGAACCCAGGGACTGGGCCTCGCGCTGCTGGCCACGGGGAGCCTGCCCCTGACCGCCCTGACCACGGGGAATGCTGCGCTCGAAGAATTCGCGCAGGCCCGGCGGCAGGCCGTCGAGATCCGGAATGCCCATCTGCGCGTTGGAGCGGTCGGGAAGTTTCTGGGTGGTACTGATGTTGACCACCGCCGGCGAGGCCTTCTCGACCAGCGGAGTGAAATCCGGTAGTTCAGCCCGCGCGGTGACCGACAGGCTCAGGGCCAGCAGGGCGACCAGCGCAGCCATGCTGCGTTTCAGGGTTTGCATTGACTACAGCTCCCGTGATGTTGATTGGGAAGATCACTAAACAGGGCCGGGCGGCCCACCGACCAGCGCACGCAGCACAACCGGTTGCATCGCCGGATCATCCGTATGGCGTCGCGTGTAGTGACGCACGAGCAGCCAGACCAGCAGGAAACCCGCCAGACCAGCCACGATGATGAGAGGTTCTCCCAGATCGAGGCGCGCCGCCAGTAGCGCAAGTGCGAACATCCCGATCAATGGGAAGAGATAGAAAAGCAGGGAGCTTCTCAGCAGAAGATCGTCGTCTACCTCCAGCACGACTTCTTCGCCGGGCGACAACTCCAACGAAGACAGGACGCGCATCTGGCCGCGCCCTCGCACAATGCCCAGTCGTTCCAGAAGACCCTGGCCACAACCGGCGCTGGCAGAACATTCCGAGCAGGTGGAGCGGCGCAGCGTTTCGACCTGGACAGTTCCAGACTCGATCGCAATCACCCTCCCCCACTCTTGGATCACTGTGGCTGGGCCCCCGTTGGCCGCATGGACAATGCCACGCGCTCGGCCGTGCCACTGGGTATCTCACCGACCACGGTCACCATGGTGCCGCCGTCGTCACTGGCGAACCGCCTCGACACCACGGTGGTCGGCCCCAACTGGGTGCGGGCATCGTCGACCTTCGCGCCGTGCAGCGGCTCCAGGAACACCGAGAAGCGCGCCAGTCCGTCGCCATAGGCGAGGCACAGAACCTGATCATTGGAGACCGGGCTGCGTTCCTGCAAGGTGCTGTTCAAGGTGAAACCTGGCGGTACCCATTCGGAATGCCAGTTGGTCTTCACCTCGGCGACCTTGGTTTCCTTCACCGGTTTGCAGGCCGCGCTCGGCTGCAGCTCACCGTCTTCAGGCGCCGCCATGTCGATACGGGTGAACTGCAGGCGCTCGATGATCTGGCCCTTGTCGTTGAGCAGCAGGGACTTGAGCGGCAGGCCGGTTTCCTTGTCCAGGTGCAGTTCGAAACCGTAGCGATGCTGGTCACGCGGAATTACCGCGAGCACCACCGCCGGGCGGTCGGCAATGCGCGACTCGCCAGCGACGCGAACGTCGTAGTATGCGGACAGCTCGGTTGGATTGAGCTTGCGTGCCGGCCACATCTCGCCGGTCGACACCTGGCCCGACATCCCACCACCTACGCACTGGGTGGCGCCATCGACGCGCACCACTTCCTGGCGCGGCCCATCGACCTGAACCAGATGCTCACGCACCGAACCGTCGCTCTCCACACGATGCCAGACATCGTGGGTGGAGAAGGCTCCGCTGCGTTCGTAGATGAAGGTGCCCTGGAAATTCTGCTTCTGGTCAGCCTCGGAGAGGCGTTTGACCCAGTCCAACGCATCGGCGGCCTGGACTGGCAATGCCAGCAGGCCACCGAGGAAGAACAACAGTGCTGTTGTCGCGCGCATGTCGCTCCTTAAGGTCGCAAATCAGCGGCTTTCCAGGCTCGCGGCGCGTGCGTAAGGCAGGGCGCTGTCGGTGCCGCTGACGGCGGACTGCTGCGCGTGTTGACGCAGGTAACCCGGAAGACGCTGCTCATGCCAGGTGGTCTGCCCGCCCTGGGCATTGGTGATCACCTGCGGCGCCTCGTCCTGAGTGTAGCCTGCCAGTACCGCCGGGCCTTGCACTTGCGGCAGGGCGATCTGCGGAGTGGCGCCTTGCTGGGCAAGGCCGTTGGCAACACTGTCATCCTGGTGGTACATGCGCACACCCGCCAGCACGGCCAGGGTCACCGAGGCGGCGACAGCCAGGCGGCCGACGTTGCGCCACGGATTACGGCTGCGCGGCGCCGGTGCGACTTCATCAGCCAGCGCAGCGGACACAGCGGCGGCGATGTCCAGTTTGGGCATGGCCGGCTCGCGGTGCATCACTGCACGGGCCAGTTGGTAACGGGACCAGGTGGCCCGCAATTCGGCGTCCTCGCCGCAGGCTGCAAGCACACGCCGCAGCTCCAGCTCATCCGCTTCGTTATCCATAACAGCGGACAGCGACTCCTGCAGGGCTTCACGACTCATAGCGGTACCTCTCTTGGCTTCTGCCGCTGTATCAGACTTCATCATGCAACAAAGGCTGCAAAGCTTTGTCGATCGCTTCCCGCGCACGGAAGATCCGTGAGCGGACGGTCCCCACCGGACACTGCATCACGGTGGCGATATCTTCGTAACTCAGTCCTTCGAACTCACGCAGGGTCAAAGCCGTGCGCAAATCATCGGGCAGCTGCTGGATGGTGCGATGGACGGTTTCCTCGATCTCATCCCGCAGCATGGCTCTTTCCGGCGACTCGATGTCCTTCAGGGCATGATCGCCGTCGAAGAACTCCGCATCCTCTGCCGTGACATCGCTGTCCGGCGGCCGCCGACCGCGCGCAACCAGATGGTTCTTCGCGGTGTTGATGGCGATACGGTACAGCCAGGTATAAAAGGCACTGTCACCCCGGAAGTTGCCCAAGGCGCGGTACGCCTTGATGAATGCTTCCTGTGCAACATCCTGGGCTTCCTGGGCGTCGTGCACGAATCGCACGATGAGCCCCAGAATCTTGTGCTGATACTTCAGCACCAGCAGGTCAAATGCCCGTTTATCTCCGCGCTGTACCCGTTCAACCAGTTGCTGATCCGTTTCCTGGGTTAGCATGAATGCTCCTCTACAAGCCTGGAGGAGCTTCGAGCACCCTGGTGAATCGTCCTGCCAAGATAGACTCGGGTCTTTTGCAAAAGTTCTCCCCTCCAAGCGTACGCCGCACAGTTTTTTCACATTTGCGGCAACCGGACCCCGACATGCGTCCGAAGCCCGTCAAATTCAACTGTACCGGGCGGAACACCCGCTCCCCTTCCGCGCAATGTCAATCTGCGCGAAAAGTGGATTGGGTATTCCGAGTTCGAACCGGATCTCCTGAAAAAGTTCCGGTGATTTGCCGTGATCCTTCAACGACTTCGATGACACCCTGGCGCCCGCCAGACCAGCTTGAGCGGGGGAGAATGCCTCCCGCCCTGCGACTGCCGTCCCGCTGTACGCGTCTTCGGTGTCATCGGTTCGCCAGTATTGTGCCGTGCCCCCCTTCTATATACTAGGGCGCCATTTTGTGGAGCCGGGTATGAGTCAGCATTTCCAGCACGATGTCCTAGTGATCGGCAGCGGGGCCGCCGGCCTGACGCTGGCTTTGACGCTGCCCTCGCACCTGAAGATCGCCGTGCTGAGCAAGGGCGAACTGTCCCAGGGCTCCACCTTCTGGGCCCAGGGCGGCGTCGCCGCCGTGCTGGATGACACCGATACCGTCGAGTCCCATGTCGAGGACACCCTGGTCGCCGGCGCCGGCCTGTGCCGCGAAGACGCAGTGAAGTTCACCGTCGAGCATAGCCGCGAGGCCATCCAGTGGCTGATCAAACAGGGCGTGCCCTTTACCCGAGACCACGAGCCGGGACGTGAGGACGGCGGCTTCGAATTCCACCTGACCCGCGAGGGCGGCCACAGCCATCGCCGGATCATCCACGCCGCTGACGCTACCGGCGCCGCGATCTTCAACGCCCTGCTGGAACAGGCCCGGCAGCGGCCGAACATCGAACTGCTGTCGCAACGGGTCGCCGTCGACCTGATCACCGAGCAGAAACTGGGGATGGACGGCCAGCGCTGTCTCGGCGCCTACGTGCTGGACCGTTCCACCGGCGAAGTCGACACCTTCAGCGCGCGCTTCACCGTGCTCGCCTCCGGCGGCGCCAGCAAGGTCTACCTCTATACCAGCAACCCCGACGGCAACTCCGGCGATGGCATCGCCATGGCCTGGCGCGCGGGCTGCCGGGTCGGCAACCTGGAGTTCAACCAGTTCCACCCGACCTGCCTGTACCACCCGCAGGCCAAGAGTTTCCTGATTACCGAGGCGCTGCGCGGCGAAGGCGCCCTGCTCCGCCTGCCCAACGGCGAACGCTTCATGCCGCGTTTCCACGCCCTGGGCGAACTCGCCCCGCGCGACGTGGTGGCCCGCGCCATCGACCACGAAATGAAGCGCCTGGGTATCGACTACGTCTACCTGGACATCAGCCACAAGCCGGCCGAGTTCATCCGCGAGCATTTCCCCACCGTCTACGAGCGCTGCCTGGACTTCGGCATCGACATCACCCGCGAGCCCATCCCGGTGGTGCCGGCCGCGCATTACACCTGCGGCGGCGTAGTGGTGGATTCCCACGGCCGCACCGACGTGCCGAACCTCTATGCCATCGGCGAAACCACCTTCACCGGCCTGCACGGCGCGAACCGCATGGCCAGCAACTCGCTGCTCGAATGCTTCGTCTATGCCCGCTCCGCCGCCGCCGACATTCTTGCCGAACTGCCCAAGGCCCAGGCCCTGGTCGCGCTGCCCTGCTGGGACGCCAGCCAGGTAACCGACTCGGACGAAGACGTAATCATCGCCCACAACTGGGACGAGCTGCGGCGCTTCATGTGGGACTACGTGGGCATCGTGCGCACCAACAAACGCCTGGCGCGTGCCCAGCACCGGGTCCGCCTGCTGCTGGACGAGATCGATGAGTTCTATTCGAATTACAAGGTCAGCCGCGACCTGATCGAGCTGCGCAACCTGGCGCAGGTGGCCGAACTGATCATCAATTCCGCCATGCAGCGCCACGAGAGCCGCGGCCTGCACTACACGCTGGACTACCCGGACCTGCTGCCCGAGGCCCGCGACACTATCCTGGCGCCGCCCACCTATTGCGGCTGAAGCGCAGCCTCACGCGCAGGCGCCGGTGCAATTCCGGCGCCAGGGCATCGGCCGGAACGCAGACACTGCGAGCCAGCCAGTCACCGGAGCGACGAAAGCGCAGGACGATCAACCAAGGCAGCGCCAGGCTGTCCGGCATCAACTGCACGGATTGAAATCCCTCCCGCTCGCTCCACAACTGCCAGCCCTCGGCATTGTGGCGCAGCGCACGCACCGAAGCCGCCGTGCGCAATAGAATTCGCCCCGGCACAACCCAGCACGCATGCAGCAGGCAGAGGCTCAGGCCGAGCGTTTTCCAGTGAAGGGCAATGTCCGCGAGCAGCAGCGCCAGGACGGCGCAGGATTGCGCGGTGAGGTAGGCCGCCAGCAAACCGATGGACGGTTGCCAGCGGCATTCGAAGGGGTCACTTCGGCTGGACACGGTCCAGGATCATGCGAACGATGATGCGCAGGTCGGCATCTTCCGGCTCGCCGCGCTGCATGAACCAACCGAACATGTCCTGGTCCTCGCACTCCAGCAGCTTGCGGAAGCGCGCCTGATCCTCGGCGGGCAGACCCGGGTAGGCTTCCTGGAGAAAGGGCACCAGCAGGACGTCCAGTTCCAGCATGCCGCGGCGGCTGTGCCAGAAAAGGCGTTTGAGTTCGATTTCGTCGGTCATCTGCGGGGCACCTCGATTAACAGCGGGCGAATACGTCTTGTCGCTCGCGAAGTCGACGGACGGCGCGAGCCGAGCGGCATTATACGCATGCTCGGCTCCCCCGGCACCCGCTGACAAGGCAAGGCCTGAGCTCTATCATGAGGCCCCTAACTTTCTTCCAGCGAATCGTGATGACCGACTCTGCTTTCTATACCGAACTCAATCACGAAGGGATTCTCGCCGTCCGTGGCGCGGACGCCGCCAAATTCCTCCAGGGCCAGCTGACCTGCAACCTCAATTACCTGAACGCCGAATACTCCAGCCTCGGCGCCCGCTGCACGCCCAAGGGCCGCATGACCTCCAGCTTCCGCATCCTCGCCGAGGGCGATGGCTTCCTGCTGGCCATGGCCAACGACCTGCTGGACAGCCAGCTGGCGGACCTGAAGAAGTACGCCGTGTTCTCCAAGGCTACCCTCGCCGATGACAGTACCCAGTGGGCGCGCTACGGCCTGAGCGGCGCCGATGCGGTACTCGCCGAACTGGGCCTGAGCCTGTCCGGCGAAGCCGACCAGGTGGCGCGGGCCGACGGCCTGATCGCCATCGGCCTCGGCCAGGGCCGCGTCGAACTCTGGGTGCCGGCCGAGCGCGCCGCCGCCATTGCCGACCTGCTGCAGGCCCGCCTGCCCCACGCCGAGCTCAACGACTGGCTGCTTGGCCAGGTGCGCGCCGGCGTCGGCCAGGTGTTCGGCGCCACCCGCGAGCTGTTCATCCCGCAGATGATCAACCTGCAGGCCGTGGGCGGCGTAAGCTTCAAGAAGGGCTGCTACACCGGCCAGGAAATCGTCGCGCGCATGCAGTACCTCGGCCGCCTCAAGCGCCGCCTGCAGCGCCTGAAACTCGATGGCGCGGAACTGCCGGAGCCAGGCCGCGAGCTGTTCTCGCCGGTGCACTCCACCAGCGTCGGCGAAGTGGTACTGGCTGCCCGCGCGGCTGACGGCGTGGAGTTGCTCGCCGTGCTGCAGGATGACGCCGTCGCCGACGGCAATGTGCGCCTGGGCGAAGACCAGCCCCTGCGCCTGCTGGACCTGCCTTACGTTCTGGACAGCGACCGCGAGATCCAGCGCTGAATTTCGTGCCGGGCGGGGAGCCCGGCTTTCCCTGAAGGACACTTCATGAGCAAGCTTGCCGAAAAAGTACAACAGGAACTGCTGCGGGCCATCGACAACGATGAACTGGTGCTGCCGACGCTGCCGGAAGTCGCCCTGCGCGTCCGTGAAGCGGCGGAAGACCCGGACATCAGCATCCAGGATCTGGCCAAGGTGATCGGCAACGACGCCGCCCTGACCGCGCGCATCATCAAGGTGGTGAACAGCCCGCTGCTGCGCACCAACAAGGAAATCACCGACCTGCAGATGGCGATCAGCCGCCTGGGGATCAACTACACCTGCAACCTGGCCACTGGCCTGGCCATGGAGCAGATGTTCCAGGCCACCTCCGATGTGGTCGACCGCAAGATGCGCGAGGTGTGGAACAAGAGCACCGAGATCGCCGGCATCTGCCACGCCCTGTGCCGCCACTACACCCGCCTGGCGCCGGATCAGGCAACCCTGGCCGGCCTGGTGCACCAGATCGGCGTGCTGCCGATCCTCACCTACGCCGAGGAACACAGCGAGCTGCTGGCCGACTCCATCAGCCTCAACCACGTGATCGAGCGCATACACCCGGTCATCGGCGACCGCATCCTCAAGGCCTGGGACTTTCCGGCGCCGATCGCCGCCGTGCCGGGCCAGCACCTGGACTTCAGCCGCGACTCGGCCAAGGTCGATTATGTGGACATCGTCCAGGTCGCCACGCTGCAGAGCTACCTCGGCAGCCAGCACCCCTACACCGAGCTGGACTGGGCGACCATCCCGGCCTTCGCCAAGCTGGGCCTGGACCCGAAGGTGGATGTGAAGGAGGACGAAGACCTCTCCGCCGCCATGGAAGCGGCCATGAGCATGTTGCAGTAACCGGAAACGCCCGGAAACCCCTGCTCTTCGTAGGAGCGAGCCTGCTCGCGAACCCGCAAGGCAGCGGCGTTGCGGGAAGGCTCGGTTCGCGAGCAAGCTCGCTCCTACAGGCCACACCGAAACCCGCCCTCATCGGCGGGTTTCGCGTTTCCGGTTCAGGCGTTTTCCGCCGGGAAGGTCACCCGCACCAACAGGCCGCCCAGCTCGCCCTGACCAAGTTCGATACGCGCCCGGTGCGCACTGCATATCTCGCCGACGATGGCCAGCCCAAGGCCGGTGCCCTGCTGGCGGCGGCGGTAGAAGCGGCGGAACACCTTGTCGCGCTCTTCCGGCGGGATGCCCGGGCCGTCGTCCTCGACCTCCAGCTCCGCCGGCGAACGCACGCGGATGATCACATTGCCGTCCGCCGGTGCATGGGCGATGGCGTTATCCACCAGGTTGCTGAGCAATTCGTTGAGCAGGGTCGGATCGCCCCTCACCCAGGCCGGCTCGTCCGCCTCCAGTGCCAGCGCCACGCCGCGTGAATAGGCCAGCGGCGCCAGGGCCAGGCCGAGCTCACGCGCCAGCTGGCAGAGTTCGATGCTCTCCCCCGCACCTTCGGCGATAGCTCGCGCCCCACTTTCCACCCGCGCCAGGGATAGCAACTGGTTGGCCAGGCCGGTCACTCGGTCGGTGTTCTGCACGGCCTCGGCCAGCGTCGCGCGCCACTGCTGAGGGTCCTGCTCGCGCAGGCCCAGCTCCAGCCGCGCCTTGAGCGCCGCCAGCGGCGTACGCAGCTCATGGGAAGCCTCGGCGATGAACTGCGACTGACGGTCGAACAACCCGCGCAGGCGTACGGTGAAGTGGTTGAGCGCCGCCACCAGCGGGCGCAGTTCCTTTTGCACGCGGACTTCCGGCAGCGGGCGCAGATCGTCCGGCTGGCGCTCCTCCACCGCCTCGCGCAATCGGTCGAGCGGGCGCAGGCCGGCGCTCACGGCGTACCAGACCATCATCAGTGCGGCGATGGCCGACAGCGCGAGGTTCAGCAGGGTATCGGCGAGCAGGTTGCGCGCCAGCCGCTCCCGCGCGCCCATGGTTTCGGCGACGCGGATTTCCGCCATGCCGTTGACCGTCGGCTGGCTCACCGGCTGCAGCAGGCTGACCACCCGCACGCCCTGCCCTTCGTAGGTGGCGTCGTAGAACTTGGCCAGCGCGGGATAATCGTCGGTGCGCGGTGTAGTCGGCAGCGGCGCCGGCAGGTTCTCGTAGCCGGAGATCATTTTTCCCTGGGGGTCGATGACCTGGTAGAAGATGCGCCCGGCGCTGTCGTACTCGAAGCTATCCAGCGCCACGTACGGCACGTTGGCGCGCAGGGTGCCGTCGCTGGCATACAACCCGTCGGCGATGTCGCGGGCGGAGGCCAGCAGCGTGCGGTCATAGGCAATGTCGGCGGCATGCCGGGCGCGCCAGTAGGTGGCCGCACTGCCGATCAGCAGCAGCACCAGTAGCAGGCCGCCAAGGCGCCAGAGCAGGCGTCCGCGCAGGCTTCCCGTGCCGGGCAGCACCCAGCGCCGTTCAGCCATCCTGGGCCTCGAGCAGGTAGCCCAGGCCACGGAAGGTGACGATGCGCACCGAGTTGCCTTCGAGCTTCTTGCGCAAGCGATGGACGTAGATCTCGATGGCATCGGCGCTGGCGTCCTGATCGAGGCCGAATACCTGCGCTGCCAACTGCTCCTTGCTCATCACCCGCCCCGGCCGGGCAATCAAGGCTTCGAGCACAGCCTGCTCGCGGGAGGTCAGGTTCATCGCCTGCTCGGCCAGGGTGAAGCGCCGCGCGCCGAGGTCATAGACCAGCTCACCGCAACGTTGCTGCTGTTCGCCGCCCAGCACACTGCGGCGCAGCAGGGCCTTCACCCGCGCCTCCAGCTCGGTGAGTTCAAAGGGTTTGGCCAGGTAATCGTCGGCGCCCAGGTTCAGCCCGTGCACGCGGTCGCGCACTTCGCCGCGGGCGGTGAGCATCAGCACCGGAAGGGTCTTGCCGCGCTCGCGCAGCCGCGCCAGCACCTGGAAGCCATCCAGCCGTGGCAGGCCGACATCGAGGATCGCCAACGCATAGTCCTCGCTGGCCAGGGCCAGATCGGCGGCCACGCCGTCCTGCAGCAGGTCCACCGTCCAACCCGCGCCCTTGAGGGCCTGGGCCACGCTTTCGCCAAGTTGCGGATGGTCTTCAACCAGGAGGATTCGCACGTGGGACTACCCCTTCGGACTACAGGTTCGGGCCGGCAGTTTACCCATCCGCGCGCCGCTGTGAATGGGGGAAATTCGCTGAAATCACTGCGAAAGGAGACTGAAAGCCTGGCGAAAGCTTAGCCCGTTAGCATCGCCAACGAGCCGCCTCCCAACCCCGTTTTTTTCAGCGCCGACTGCCCAGGCGCAACGGCGGGAGCAGCGGACTCGACGACGGCGAAGACCGTCAGCAGAGCGGAAGGCGGCGTGGTGCCCTTTCGCGACAACAACAAGAACGGAGACCACAGATGCCCACCGCCCGGCCTTTGGCTGCACCGGCTTTCACCAAGCCCAGTTCCCGCTGTCTGACGCCCGCCCTGCTGGCTTTCGCCGGGGTCGCCCCACTGTGCGAAGCCGCCGGCTTCATTGAAGACAGCAGCGCCACGCTCAGCACCCAGAACATCTACTTCAACCGTGATTTCCGCGACGGCGCCGGCCAGTCCAAGCGCGAGGAGTGGGCTCAGGGTTTCATCCTCGATTTCCAGTCCGGCTACACGCCCGGCACCATCGGCGTCGGCCTCGATGCCATGGGCATGCTCGGCCTGAAGCTCGACTCTTCCCCGGACCGCACCGGCACCGGCCTGTTGCCGACCCACGATGACGGCCGCGCCGCCGACGAGTACAGCAAGCTCGGCCTGACCGCCAAGTTCAAGGCCTCCGAGACGGAGCTGAAGATCGGCAGCCTGATCCCCGACCTGCCGACCCTGCAGCCCAACGACAGCCGTCTGTTCCCGCAGACCTTCGAGGGCGGCCTGCTCAACTCTACCGACCTGCCGGGCCTGAACTTCACCGGCGGGCGTCTGGAGAAGGTCAAGGACCGCGATTCCACCGACTACACCGACCTTGCGCTGAACAACAAGAACCGCCGCTTCTCCGGCGGCAGCGCCGAGGGCAAGCACTACGACCTGGCCGGCGGCGACTACAGGTTCACCGACAACCTCACCGGCCGTTACCACTATGCGCAGCTGGACGAGGTCTACCGCCAGCACTTCGTCGGCCTGCTCGCCAGCTACCCGCTCGGCCCCGGCAAGTTCAGCGCGGATGTACGCCTGGCCATCAGCGACGACCAGGGCGAGGCGCGCGGCGGCGAGATCGATAACCGCGCCTTCAACGGCATGCTTGGCTACGCCCTGGGCGCCAACAAGTTCAGCCTCGGCTGGCAACAGATGAGCGGCGACAGCGCCTTCCCCTACATCGACGGCAGCAACCCCTACCTCGTCAACTTCGTCCAGGTCGGCGACTTCGCCGAGACCGACGAGCGCTCCTGGCAGGTCCGCCACGACTACGACTTCGCCGGCCTCGGCCTCCCCGGCCTGACCCTGATGAATCGCTACATCAGCGGCGACAATGCCAAAATCAACGGCATGGACGGTCACGGCAAGGAATGGGAGCGCAACACCGACATCAAGTACGTGATCCAGAGCGGCCCGCTCAAGGATGTGGCAGTGCGCGTACGCAACGCCACTTACCGCTCGAGCTTCGCGCGCGATGCCGACGAGACGCGTATCTACCTCAGCTACTCCCTGGCGATCTGGTAAACCGACAACAATAAGAGGAATTGCCCCATGTCCACCGTCCTGCGCAACCTGACACTCGCTGGCGCCACCCTGGTCGCCGCCAGCCAACTGATGGCCGAGCCCAAGCGCCCGGAATGCATCGCCCCGGCCTCTCCCGGCGGCGGCTTCGACCTCACCTGCAAGCTGGCGCAGAGTGCCCTGGTGGACGAGAAGCTGCTGACCAAGCCGATGCGCGTCACCTACATGCCCGGCGGCGTCGGTGCCGTGGCCTACAACGCGGTAGTCGCCCAGCGCCCGGCCGACGGCAACACCATCACCGCCTTCTCCAGCGGCTCGCTGCTGAACCTGGCCCAGGGCAAGTTCGGCCGCTTCGACGAGAACGCCGTGAAGTGGCTGGCCGCCGTGGGCACCAGCTACGGCGCCATCGCCGTGCCCAGTGACTCGCCGTACCAGAACCTCAGCGACCTGGTGGCCGCGCTCAAGGCTGATCCGGGCAAGGTAGTGATCGGCTCCGGCGGCACCGTCGGCAGCCAGGACTGGATGCAGACCGCGCTGATCGCCAAGGCGGCCGGCATCGATCCGAAGCAGCTGCGCTACGTCGCCCTGGAAGGCGGCGGCGAGATCGCCACGGCGCTGCTGGGCGGGCACATCCAGGTAGGCAGCACGGACATCTCCGACTCCATGCCGCACATCCGCGCCGGCAAGATGCGCATCCTCGCGGTGTTCTCCGAGGAGCGTCTGAAGGATGAAGGCATGGCCGATATCCCCACCGCCAAGGAGCAGGGCTTCGACATTGTCTGGCCGGTGGTGCGCGGCTTCTACGTCGGGCCAAAGGTGAGCGACGAGGACTACCAGTTCTGGAAGGCCTCCTTCGACAAGCTGCTGGCCTCGGAAGACTTCGCCAAGCTGCGCGACCAGCGCGAGCTGTTCCCCTTCGCCATGACCGGCCCGGAACTGGACGCCTACGTGAAGCAGCAGGTCGCCCAGTACAAGCAGCTGGCCCGCGAGTTCGGCCTCATCCAGTAACGCCCCGTGCGGCGCCGCCTTCAGCGAAGGCGGCGCAAGGAGACTCTCCATGTCCCGTACCAGCCTCTTCCAGCGGCTGTTCGCCGGCGCCTGGCTGTTCGCCTGCGTCGCCTTCGCCCTGATCGCCTGGCAGCTCCAGGCGCCCTTTTCCTACGAACCGGTCGGCCCGCGTGCCTACCCGCTGCTCTGCCTGGGCCTGATGGCCGCCGGCCTCGCCTGGCTGATCGTGCGGCCCACGCCGATCAAGCGCGAGGACGACGAGCCCGCACTGGAAGGCGCACTGCTGGGCAAGGTGGTGCTCTGCGTCGTCCTGCTGGCGGTCTATGCCGGCCTGTTCGAGCCGCTGGGCTTCATCCCGGCGAGCGCCCTGATCGGCACCTTCATCGCGCTGATCTACGGCGGTCGTCCGGTGGCCAGCGTCATCACCGCCACGCTGCTCGCCATCGGCCTCTACGTGCTGTTCGACCGCACTCTGGACGTCCCGCTGCCGCTGGGCATCCTCGATCCCCTGCTCTGAGGACTGAATCATGGATACGTTGAGCTACCTCGGCCAGGGCTTCGGTGTTGCCCTGAGCCCCTACAACCTGATCACCGCACTGATCGGCACCCTGATCGGCACCGTCGTCGGGCTGCTGCCGGGCCTGGGCCCGATCAACGGCGTGGCCCTGCTGATCCCGGTCGCCTTCGCCCTCGGCCTGCCGCCGGAGTCGGCGCTGATCCTGCTGGCCGCCGTGTACCTGGGCTGCGAGTACGGCGGACGGATTTCCTCGATCCTGCTGAACATCCCCGGCGAAGCCTCCACCGTGATGACCACCCTCGACGGCTACCCCATGGCCCGCAACGGCCTGGCCGGCGTGGCCCTGTCGCTGTCGGCCTGGAGCTCGTTCATCGGCGCCTTCATCGCCACCTGCGGCATGGTGCTGTTCGCCCCATTACTGGCGAAATGGGCGATCGCCTTCGGCCCGGCGGAATACTTCGTGCTGATGGTCTTCGCCATCGTCGCCCTGGGCGGCCTGGCCGGCGACCGACCGCTGAAGACACTGCTGGCGGCGCTGCTGGGGCTGTTCCTCTCCAGTGTCGGGATCGACGCCAACAGTGGCGTGTACCGCTTCACCTTCGACAACATCCACGTCTCCGACGGCATCCAGTTCGTGGTGCTGGTACTGGGTCTGTTCTCGGTCAGCGAAATCCTCCTGCTACTGGAGAAGACCCACCACGGCCACAAGATGGTCGAGGCCAGCGGGCGCATGCTGTTCAACGCCAAGGAAGCCGCCTCGGTGGCGGTAGTGAACCTGCGCTGCGGCCTGCTCGGCTTCATCATGGGCGTGCTGCCCGGCGCCGGCGCGACCCTGGCCAGCGCCGTGGCCTACATGACCGAGAAGAAGATGGCCGGTGAGTCGGGCACGTTCGGCAAGGGCGATCTGCGCGGCCTCGCAGCCCCGGAGACCGCCATCGGCGCTTCCGCCTGCGGCGCGCTGGTGCCGATGCTGACCCTCGGCGTGCCCGGCTCGGGCACCACCGCGGTGATGATCGGCGCGCTCAGCCTGTACAACATCACCCCCGGCCCGCTGCTGTTCCAGGAACAGCCGAACATCGTCTGGGGCCTGATCGCCTCGCTGTTCATCGCCAACGTCATGCTGATCATCCTCAACGTGCCGATGGTCCGGGTGTTCACCCGCATCCTCTCGGTGCCGAACTGGGCACTGGTGCCGGGCATCGCGATCATCACCGCCATCGGCGTCTATGCCGTGCACGCCACCACCTTCGACCTGTTCCTGATGGTCGCCATCGGCATCCTCGGCTACATCCTGCGCAAGCTGGACTTCCCGCTGTCGCCGCTGCTGCTGGGCTTCATCCTCGGCGGGCTGATGGAGCAGAACCTGCGCCGCGCGCTGTCCATCTCCAATGGCGAGCTGGGCATCCTCTGGTCCAGCCCCATCGCCCTTGGCACCTGGGCGCTGGTCGCGCTGATGCTCGGCCTGCCGCTCTACCGCGCCTGGCGCAAGCGCGCTCGCCGCTCCCGCGAGGCGCTGGCTGACGCCGCGTAAAAGCAACCACGCTCGCCGCGTCGAGACGCGCGGCGACTTTCAAGGCCCGCCTTCGTGCGGGCCTCTTTTTTTGCGGGTCACACCGGCGGCAGCGACCAGTCGATGGGCGTAAGGCCGTGCTGTTCGAGGAATTTGTTGGTGCGGCTGAAGTGGCCGTTGCCGAGGAAGCCGCGATAGGCCGACAAGGGCGAGGGGTGTGCGGACTTGAGCACCAGGTGCTTCTGCGGGTCGATCAGCTTCTGCTTGCTCTGCGCGTGGGAGCCCCAGAGCAGGAACACCAGGTTCTCGCAACGCTCGCTGACCACTTCGATAATCCGGTCGGTGAAAGGCTGCCAGCCGGCTTTCGCGTGGGAGCCGGCGTTTGCCTGCTCGACGGTCAGCGAGGTGTTGAGCAGCAGCACGCCCTGCTCGGCCCAGTGCTGCAGGTAGCCGTGGTTGGGGATCGGCAGGTTGAGGTCGCGTTGCAGCTCTTTATAGATGTTCTGCAGCGACGGCGGCGTCGGCACGCCCGGTTGCACCGAGAAACACAGGCCGTGAGCCTGGCCGGGGCCGTGGTACGGGTCCTGGCCGATGATAACCACCTTGATGCGCTCCAGCGGCGTGCTGTTCAGCGCATTGAAGATCAACGGGCCGGGCGGGAAGATCACCTTGCCGGCAGCCTTCTCCGCACGCAGGAATTCACCCAGCTGCTTCATATAGGGCTTTTCGAATTCCTCGTGGAGGGCTTCTTTCCAGCTGGGTTCCAGCTTGATCCGATCTTCGTTGGTCATGGTGCGTCTGCCTGGTGAAACGAACCGGCACGCTAAGCAAGCGCCCCGACCAAGTCAAGGCGACTTGCGCCGCGTCGCCCAGGCGCCTGGCAAACGCGGCGCACCGCGACCCAGGCCGGCAAGAACCCACACCACCACCGCGAGCGTCAGCCCCAGGTGGAACAGTTCGCGGCGCGGTATACCGGCCAATTCGCCGCGGGTGCCGATCAGCAGGCCGGCGCCGATGAACAGCAGCGCGCCCAACAGGGCCAGCCCATAGCGCCGGGAACGGCCGGGCCAGGCGATGACCAGCAGCGCAATCAGGTTGCTCACCAGCGAGAGCTGCGACAGGAACACCAGCAACACGCAGACCACCAGCACCAGCGCTTGCCGGCCGGGGCCGCCGGACAGACGCCCCAGCGCGATCAATGGCAGGCTCACGGCGCCGGACACTACGCTAGCCACGTGATGCGGGTCGGCCAGCCCATCGGCGCCACCATATTCCAGTGCACCCAGCAGCGCCGCGATACCCATGGACAGGAAACCCAGCGCCCGCCAGCGCATCTGCTCGCGCAGGGCGAGCCAGGTGGCGATGGTGCATGCCAGGGTCAGCAGCAGTAAGGCGATCACGGGCAGCATCGGGCGGGTCCTTCTCCGGGTAGTCGGCAAAGACTAGCGAGCCACGCTGCCGTGCGCACGGTCGGACACGCCAGCGCAGGCGACGCCGCGCGCCATTCTCAGGTGCCCGAAAGTCGCTCGTCTTCGATCGGGTACTTTACCCGTACGCGATTGCGATAAAGACATTCGCTCGCCAGCAGTGTCCCTTGCTGGCCTTTTTCCCGAATATCGCGCCAGATTTCATTTTCCCGGACGACGTCTTCACCGGCTTTCAGGAATCGATGATTGCGCTGGTAGACGTGATAGCGGAGGGGACGCTCAGCGCTGCACAGCAGTACCCCCTCCAATTGATGCTCCGCCACGCGCAGGTCGAACTGAAATGTCTCCTCCGTTGGGTTGAACAGCACCAGGTCGATGAAGTTATAGAAAATCGCCGCCCCCGAACCGAAAGGCAAAATCCTGCCGTCGTCGGGGAAGGGATCGAAGCTGTGATTGGCTCGTTCCACGACCTTCAAGGGCGAGTGCAAAGCCATCCAGTGGATCAGGTTGCTCAATTGGCAGATACCACCGCCAACCCCCCTTCTCGCCTCACCGAAGGATAACTCCATGCCTTCCACGAAACCGCGGCGGGCAGTGGGGCGGCCCAGCAGTCGACAGAAGGAAAAGTACTCGCTCGGCCCTATCTGTACGCCATTCATGCAGTCGACGGCCAAGCGCAGATTGATCACCTTGTTGTGCTGCAACTCCAGATCACTGGAGCCCAGTTTCCGGATCAGTTTGGAGGTGTGTTTGATGTAGCGAAACGGCAAGCGCTGCTCGGACCGATACCCGGCGTAAGGAGTATTCGACAGGTACCAGCGGCAACTCCGGAACACACGACGTTGCCAAACCCGCAAGGCATATAACCAAGGATGGTAAAGGGAAAGGGGTTTGCGCATTGCCATGGAGCTCCCAGCAGATCGATGCAAAAGCCCAGTCTATCCCTGGTGCAGCGCCCGGTAATGACTGGGTGCCATGCCCACCACGCTTTTGAACAGCCGCGAGAAATAGTACGGATCGGCGTAGCCCAGTTGTTCGGCAACCTGGCGTACTTCCAGGTTGCCCTGGTCGAGCAGGCGGCAGGCGTGGGTCATCTTCAGCCGGATGAAATCCTGGATCGGCGCCTGGCCGGTCAGTGCGCGGTAAGTCTTGGCGAAGTGAAAGCGTGACAGGCGGAACTGCGCCGCCAGCTCGTCGAGGTTCAGAGCATCGTGCAGGTGCTCGTGCATCATTGCCTGCACCGCCTCGACGTCCAGCACGCGCCCGGATTTCAACCTCGCCCGCGCGGGGCGCAGGGCCAGGGAAGTCAGTAGGCTCTGCAGCAGATGGGCGGCATGGATGAAGTGCGGCAGGCTCAGGCCCTGGCGACGCAGCGCCAAGAGCGCGTCGAACTCTCCCAGTATGCGCGGCTGCACGCCCACGCGCAGGCGCGGCGACTTGCCCAGCGGGCGCAGGAAGTCCTCGGCCAGCCGACCTTCCAGATGTACCCAGAAGATCGACCAGGGTCGCTGCGAGTCGGCCCCGTAGGCGTGGGCGCGCCCCTTGGGCAGCACCAGCAGGTCACCGCCGGCAACCTCGAATCGTCCATCCGCCGTTTCCAGCCAGCCCTGCCCGGCGCTGCAGTAGATCAGCAGGTGATCGTCCGGGTCCTCCCGCTCCATGCGGTGCCCCACCGCCGCCGGGTAATAACCTAGGGCCAGCGGATAGCAAGCCTGGCCGAGCGGATGGCGGTCCAGCGCGCGGCGCAGGCGCGGCGGCGTGATGAAGCGCACGCCCTGCTGTGGCAGCGGCCAGGTGGAGATCAGTGGGCGGGACATGGAAGCGATTCCGGCGGCAACAATGCCAAGATCGTCCATCCCCAGCACAAGATCGTCAATCCACAGCCGATGTCGCAACGGCTATAACCGAAGGACTCTTTACCCGAGAGCTTCCTTGCCAAAGAGAGCGCGCGCCAAAAGCGCGAAGCGGTAGCCGACAAGAACAAACAGAGGTAGCTGCATGCATTTCGATCTGTCCGAAGAACAACGCCTGCTGGTGGACAGCGCCCGCGCCTTCGCCAGCCGCGAACTGGCGCCCCACGCCGCCGACTGGGACCGCCAGCACCACTTCCCGGTGGACGTGATCCGCCGCGCCGCCGAGCAGGGCTACCTCGGCCTGTACATCTCCGAGGAGGACGGCGGGCTGGGCCTGTCGCGCCTGTCCGCCTCGCTGATCTTCGAGCAACTGGCCGCCGGCTGCGTCGCCACCACTGCCTACATGACCATCCACAACATGGCCAGCTGGATGCTCGCCAGCTTCGGCGACGCCGCGCTCAAGGAGCAGTGGCTGCCGGGGTTGATCGGCGGCGAACTGCTGGCCTCCTACTGCCTTACCGAGCCAGACGCCGGTTCCGACGCCGCCCGCCTGCGCACCCGCGCCAAACGTGACGGTGACGACTACGTACTCGATGGCGCCAAGACCTTCATCTCCGGCGCCGGCGCCACCGACGTGCTGATCGTCATGGCGCGCACCGGCGAGGAAGGTGCCAAGGGCATCTCCTGCTTCCTGGTGCCAGCCAACGCCGAAGGCATCCGCTACGGCCGCAACGAGGACAAGATGGGCTGGAAGGCGCAGCCGACCCGCACCATCACCTTCGAGGGCGTGCGCATCCCCGCCGGCAATCGCATCGGCCCGGAAGGCCAGGGCTTCGTCTATGCCATGAAGGGCCTGGACGGCGGCCGCCTGAACATCGCCAGTTGCTCCCTCGGCGCAGCCCAGGCCGCGCTGGAGCAATCGCTGCGCTACGTCGGGGAGCGCAAGCAGTTCGGCAAGGCGCTGGCCGAGTTCCAGGCGCTGCAGTTCAAGCTCGCCGACATGCTCACCGACCTCACCGCCAGCCGGCAGATGGTCCGCCTGGCCGCGCACAAGCTGGACCACAAGGACGGCGAGGCAACCCTGTACTGCGCCATGGCCAAGCGCTTCGCCACTGACCGCTGCTTCGCCCTGTGCAACGAGGCGCTGCAACTGCACGGCGGCTACGGCTACCTCAATGACTACCCGCTGGAGCGCTGGGTGCGCGACAGCCGCGTGCACCAGATTCTGGAAGGCACCAACGAGATCATGCGGGTCATCGTCGCCCGTCGCCTGCTGGAGCAGGGTGGAATGCTGGACCGTTTGCTGTGACGCCTTCCCTGTAGGAGCGAGCTTGCTCGCGAACAATCTCCGCAGCGAGGTTGGTTCGCGAGCAAGCTCGCTCCTACAAAGAGCCCGGCACTGGAAAAACCGCCCGCCTGCGCGGGTGCGATCGAACAGATCGGACATGGACGCGCCCTACCGCGCGCACCTAGAGTCCATGCCCATGACCGACAAGGAGATGCCCATGAGCAACGCCCTGGAACCCTACAAGCCCGGAGTCTTCGACCTGACCCACAAGCTGACGGTGGAAAAGCACGGCCATACCGCGCTGATCACCATCAACCACCCGCCGGCCAATACCTGGGACCGTGACTCGCTGATCGGCCTGCGCCAGGTGGTCGAGCACCTGAACCGCGACGATGACATCTACGCCCTGGTGGTGACCGGCCAGGGCCCGAAATTCTTCTCCGCCGGCGCTGACCTGAACATGTTTGCCGACGGCGACAAGGCCCGTGCCCGCGAGATGGCACGTCGCTTCGGCGAAGCCTTCGAAACGCTGCGCGACTTCCGCGGCGTGTCCATTGCCGCGATCAATGGCTACGCCATGGGCGGTGGTCTGGAATGCGCGCTGGCCTGCGACATCCGCATCGCCGAGCGCCAGGCGCAGATGGCCCTGCCCGAAGCCACCGTGGGCCTGCTGCCCTGCGCCGGCGGCACCCAGGCCCTGCCGTGGCTGGTGGGCGAAGGCTGGGCCAAGCGCATGATCCTCTGCGGCGAGCGCGTCGACGCCGACACTGCGCTGCGCATCGGCCTGGTCGAGCAAGTCGTCGATACCGGCGAAGCACGCGGCACCGCCCTGCTGCTGGCGGCCAAGGTCGCACGGCAGAGCCCGGTGGCGGTGCGCACCATCAAGCCGCTGATCCAGGGCGCCCGCGAACGCGGGCCGACCTCTTGGCTGCCTGAGGAACGCGAGCGCTTCGTCGACCTGTTCGACGCCGACGATACCCGCGAGGGCGTGAACGCCTTCCTGGAAAAACGCGATCCGCACTGGCGCAACCAATAAGGCCCCGACCATGAATGTGATGTTCGAAGAACGCCCCGGCCTTCACGGCTTCCGCATCGGCGTGGTGACGCTGGACGCGGAGAAGAGCCTGAACGCCCTGAGCCTGCCGATGATCGAGGCGATGAACCACCAGCTGCGCGTCTGGCAGGATGACGCGCAGATCGCCTGCGTGGTGCTGCGCGGCAACGGCGGCAAGGCCTTCTGCGCCGGCGGCGACGTGCGCAAGCTGGTCGACGCCTGCCGCGAGCAACCCGGCGAAGTGCCGGAGCTGGCCCGCCGCTTCTTCGCCGACGAGTACCGCCTGGACTACCTCATCCACACTTATTCCAAACCGCTGATCTGCTGGGCGCATGGCTACGTGATGGGCGGCGGCATGGGCCTGATGCAGGGCGCCGGTGTGCGCATCGTCACGCCGAGCAGCCGGTTGGCCATGCCGGAGGTGAACATCGGCCTGTACCCGGATGTCGGCGCGAGCTGGTTCCTCGCCCGTCTTCCCGGCCGCCTCGGCCTGTTCCTCGGGCTGACCGCCACCCAGATGAACGCCCGCGATGCGCTGGACCTGGACCTCGCCGACCGCTTCCTGCTCGACACCCAGCAGGAGGACCTGATCGAAGGCCTGGTGCAACTGAACTGGCGCGACCAGACCGACGTGCAACTGCACAGCCTGCTCCAGGCGCTGGAACACGAAGCCCGTGGCGAGATGCCCGAAGCCCAGTTGCTGCCGCGCCGCGCGCGCCTGGATGCGGTGCTCGACAGCGCCAACATTGCCGAGGCATGGAACGCCCTGACCGCCCTGACCAACGACGAGGACGCCCTGATCGCCCGCGGGGCGAAGACCCTCGCCTCTGGCTGCCCGCTGACCGCTCATCTGGTCTGGGAGCAGATCCGCCGCGCGCGCCATCTGTCGACTGCCGAGGTGTTCCGCATGGAGTACGCAATGAGCCTGAACTGCTGCCGCCACCCGGAATTCCCCGAAGGCGTGCGGGCCCGGCTGATCGACAAGGACAACACCCCGCACTGGCACTGGCCGGATATCGCTGCCATACCTGATGCTGTGGTGAATGCGCACTTCGACGCGACCTGGGAGGGCGAGCATCCGCTGGCGGATCTGTAGGGTGCCCTCCCTGTAGGAGCGTGCTCGCTCGCGAACAGCTTCGCTGCGAGGCCGGTTCGCGAGCAAGCTCGCTCCTACAGGTATCTGCCTTGCGCTGGAGTGCCTGTGGTCCAACAGGAGGAAACCAGCATGCAAACCATCGCCTTCATCGGCCTCGGCCACATGGGCGCCCCCATGGCCGCCAACCTGATCAAGGCCGGCTACCTGCTGCGCGTGTTCGATCTGGTGCAGAGTGCCATCGACGGCCTGGTCGCCCAGGGCGCCAGTGCCGCCCGCAGCGCCCACGACGCGGTGGATGGCGCCGACGTAGTAGTCACCATGCTGCCGGCCAGCCAGCACGTCGAGGGGCTGTACCTCGGTAACGAGGGCCTGCTCGCGCACATCGCCCCCGGCACCCTGGTGCTGGAGTGCTCCACCATCGCGCCCGCCTCGGCGCGCAAAGTCCACCAGGCTGCTGCCGAACTGAAAATCCCCATGCTCGACGCGCCGGTCTCCGGCGGCACCGGCGGTGCCATCGCCGGCACGTTGACCTTCATGGTTGGCGGCGCTGAACAGGTGCTGGAGCGGGCTCGCCCGGTGTTCTCCGCCATGGGCCGGAACATCTTCCACGCCGGCGGCGACGGTGCCGGACAGGTCGCCAAGGTGTGCAACAACCAACTGCTCGCCGTGCTGATGATCGGCACCGCCGAATCCCTGGCCCTGGGCGCGGCCAACGGGCTCGACCCGGTCGTGCTGTCGGAAATCATGCGCCGCAGTTCCGGCGGCAACTGGGCGCTGGAGGTCTATAACCCCTGGCCCGGCGTGATGGAAAACGCCCCCGCCTCGCGCGGCTATACCGGCGGCTTCATGGCCGCACTGATGACCAAGGACCTGGGCCTGGCGCAGGAAACTGCGCAGGTCAGCGGCAACAGCACGCCCATGGGCAGCCTGGCCCTGGCCATGTACCGGCTGCTGGTGAAGCAGGGTCATGGCGAGCAGGACTTCTCGGTCGTGCAGAAGCTTTTCGATAACTGAAGGTCAGGTATGGCTGACAGGCAGCACTCTCGACCAGACTGGCGCCTCCGCGACTCCCGGGCGCCGTCACCCTTGAAACGCTTCCTGCTGCATTACCGCTTCCGCCTGTTGCTGGGCTCGATCATCCTGGTCGTGACGGTGCTGGCCTTCCCCTCGCCGCCTTTGCCACTGGAGCTCGGCAGCCTGGTGCTGATGGTGCTGGCCGCTCTCAACACCCTGCGCAGCCGCAGCCCGCTGTTCTATTTCATCTGCGTGGCCGGCCTGTTCAGCCTGTGCATGCAATTCATCCCCAGCGACTGGCACCTGCGGCCCCTGCTGCACCAGGGCATTCCCCAGGTGTGCTTCTACCTGCTGTTGGTAGCGGCGCTGTTCCGCCGCGTCACCCAGGAGCGACCGGTCACCGGCGAACTGCTCTACGGCCTGTGCTCGCTCTACCTGAACTTCGTGCTGGTGTTTGCCTTCGCCTACAACTTCATCGAGCAGCTATGGCCGAGCAGCTTCAACGGCACCGGCCCGCTGCACCTGGACAGTTTCATCTACTTCAGCATGATCACCCTCACCACCATCGGCTACGGCGACATATCCCCAGTGCTGCCGCTGGCCCGTCTGCTAGCCGGTACGGAGGCCATCATGGGCGCACTGTTCATCGCCCTGGCGGTGGCCAGGGGGCTGAGCCTGATGAGTGATCGGAGCGAGGAATTGTGAAGCCTGGCTTACGAGTGCATAACCGCTGCGGCCGTTTATCCAGACCTGCCCAACACCGAAGATGAATCACCCGCCGCCACCGTGCGGCCAGACATCCCACAAAGGTGATTCCCATGAACATTGCCCTGATCGGCGCCACCGGCCACGTCGGCCATTACTTCCTCGAAGAAGCCCTGCGCCGCGGCCACCAGGTCACCGCGCTGGTACGCGACCCGGCGAAACTGCCGGCGCGCGACAACCTCAAGGTGGTCCAGGCTGACATCTACGACCCGGCTCAGGTAGCCCGTGCAGTAGCCGGCCAGGATGTTGTGGTCAGCGCATTCAATGCCGGTTGGGGCAACCCGGATATCCGCACAGCCCACGCCAAGGGCAGCCGCGCCATCCTTGACGGGGTGAAGGCCTCCGGCGTGAAGCGCCTGCTGGTGCTCGGTGGCGCCGGCAGCCTGGAAATCGCCCCCGGCCAGCGCCTGGTGGACAGCCCGGAATTTCCCGAGCAGTGGAAACAGGGCGCGCTCGGCGCCGCCGACGCGCTGGATCAGTTGCGCGGCGAGAAGGATCTGGACTGGGCCTTCCTCAGCCCGGCGATGCTGCTGGATGGCGAGACCCGCACCGGCAGCTTCCGCATCGGTGGCGACCAGGTGCTGTTCGACGCTAACGGCGAGAGCCGCATCTCCCTGCCGGACCTGGCGGTGGCGATGATCGACGAGGCCGAGCAGGCCAACCATCATCAGCAGCGGTTTACTGTCGCTTATTGATGGCGTTGGGCGGGTTCGCGAGCAAGCTCGCTCCTACAGGTACCTGGCTTGCCGTGTGGCGCCCTTTTGTAGGAGCGAGCTTGCTCGCGAAAGGCTGGCCAAGCCAGCCCGCAAGGGTTGAGAGATCGCGGACGGAGTCCGCTCCTACGCAACGGGCAACACCGGAGCTGGTCCGGTCTCGCAGGACGCCTGCTTCACCATTGCCACAGCAATCGATCAGCGCTCCCGCAGCGCTTCCGCCTTGGCCCGCAGGATGGGTTTGAGCAGATAGCTGAGGATGCTCTTCTTGCCGGTCATGATGTCCACGGTGGCAATCATGCCGGGGATGATCAGCAGCGGCTTGTCGTCCGTGCCCAGGTGGCTTTTGCGGGTACGCAGCTTGATCAGGTAGAAGCTATTGCCGTCATCGTCGGTGACGGTGTCGGCGCCGATCTGCTCCAGGTCCGCCTGCAGACCACCGTAGATGGTGTAGTCATAGGCGGTGAACTTGACCATGGCGTGCTGGCCGGGACGCAGGAAGGCAATATCCTGCGGGCGGATGCGCGCTTCCACCAGCAGGGTGTCGTCCAGCGGGACGATCTCGATCAGGTCGCTGCCCGGCTGGATCACGCCGCCGATGGTGTTCACCAGCAACTGCTTGACGATGCCGCGCACCGGCGAGGTGACCAGGGTGCGGCTGACGCGGTCTTCCAGCGCCTTGCCGGTGGCCGTGGCCTTGCTCAGTTCGGTGCGGGCTTCGTTGAGCTCCTTCAGCGCGTCGCTGCGGAAGCGCGACTGGGTCTCCGCAACCTTGCGCTCCACTTCCTTCACTGCCGCTTCGGCACGCGGGATCGCCAGGGTAGTGGCGTCGAGCTGGCCACGGTTCTCCACTTCACCGCGCTTCAGGCGCAGCAGCTCCACCTGGGACATGGCGCCCTGGGCCACCAGTGGCTCGGACATGGAAATCTCCTGGCGCAGCAGGTTCAGGCTGTTGCGGTACTGCGCCTGCTTGGAGACGAACTCGCGCAGCTCCTGCTGCTTCTGCACCAGCTGTTGTTGCAGGCCGTCGGTTTCGTCCTTGAGCTGCTGCTGGCGGCTGTGGAACAGCGCTTCTTCACTGCTGGCCTGACCCGGCACCTTGGCGCGCACGTCGTCGGGGATATTCAGCGGGCGCTCTTCCACTTCGGCGGAGAGCCGCTCCACCCGCAGAAACATCGCCAGGCGGTCCGCCTCGGTCTCGCCGACGTTGGACTGGAAGCGTGTCGGGTCCAGGCGCATCAACTGTTCGCCGGCCTGCACCACCTGCCCTTCGTGAACGAAGATCTGCGAGACGATGCCGCCTTCCAGGTTCTGGATTTTCTGCACCTTGGACGAGGGAATTGCCTTGCCTTCGCCACGGGTGACTTCGTCGATCTGCGCGAAGTGTGCCCAGAGCAGCAGGAAAGCGACGAAGCCGATCAGAATCCAGATGGTCAGGCGCACCACGCGCGGCGCGTCCTCGATCAGCGCCTTGCTGACCTCCGGAAGCGGCTGGCCGGCGAGGTTGTCGCCGCCCTTGAAATAGCCACGGACAGAGTGGCGGATACTGCCCAGAGGATTAAGCGACACTGATCTGCCCCTTCTTCAGTGCATCCATGACCACGTCCTTGGGACCGTCGGCGATGATGCGGCCCTTGTCGACGATCACCAGACGGTCCACCAGGCTGAGCATGGAGGCACGGTGGGTGACCAGCAGCAGTGTCTTCTCGCCCATGATCGCTTGCAGGCGCGCTTTCAGGCGCTCTTCGCCGGCGTTGTCCATGGCGCTGGTGGGTTCGTCCAGCAGCAGGATCGGCGGGTCGAGCAACAGCGCGCGGGCCAGGGCGACGTTCTGCCGCTGGCCGCCGGAGAGGTTGTGGCCGCGCTCGCCGACCTGCAGTTCATAGCCCTGCGGGTGCAGGCGGACGAACTCGTTCACGCCGGTGAGTTCGGCCACTTCCAGTACGCGTTCGTCATCGATGTAGCGCGCACCGCTGACCAGGTTGTCGCGCAGGGTGCCGCTGAACAGGGAGATATCCTGCGGCACGTAGCCGATGTTGTGGCGCAGCTCGCTGATGTCCAGCTGGCGCACGTCGGCGCCGTCCACCAGCAGGTTGCCGTTCTCGGGCTGGTGCAGGCCGACGATCAGCTTGGCCAGGGAGCTCTTGCCCGAGCCGCTGCGACCGATGATGCCGATCTTCTCGCCGGCGCGGATCTGCAGGTTGATGCCGTGCAGCGCCGCGACCTGCTGGTTCGGGTAGGCGAAGTCGAGGCCACGCATCTCGATGCCGCCGCGCAGCTGCGAGCGGGTCAGCGGACGTTCGTCGGCGTTGCGCTCCTGCGGCAGCTCCATCATCTGGTTGGTGGTGGCCATGGACAGGCGCGCCTGCTGGTAGCGCTGGATCAGCCCGGAGAGCTGGGTCAGCGGGCCAAGGGCGCGGCCGTTGAGCATGTAGCAGGCGATCAGGCCACCCATGGACAGGTCGCCGGCGATGATCAGGTAGACGCCGCCGATGATCATGATGACCCCGGCCAGCGCCTGGATCAGCACGGTGATGTTCATCGCCAGGGTCGACAGCAGCTTGACCCGCAGTTCCAGGCGGCTGAGGGTGCCGATGGTCTGCTCCCAGAGGTACTGGCGCTCGCTCTCGGCGTTGTTGACCTTCACCGCATCGAGGCTGGCGAGGGTCTCGATCAGGCTCGACTGACGCTCGGCCGCCAGCGCCATGGTGCGGTTCATGGTTTCCACCAGCGGCTTCTGCAGCAGCCAGCCCAGGCCCGCGGCCAGCGGGAAAGCCACCAGCGGAACGAACACCAGCGGCCCGCCAATGATGCCGATCACCAGCAGGATCAGCAGGGTGAACGGCAGGTCGATCAGGGTGGTCAGCGTGAGCGAGTTGAGGAAGTCGCGCAGTGTCTGGAATTCGTGGATGTTCTGGGCGAACGAGCCGACCCGCGCCGGGCGGTACTTCATGCTCATGCCGACGATGCGCTCGAACAGCGTCGCCGAGATGATCAGGTCGGTCTTCTTGCCGGCCAGGTCCAGGCACAGGCCGCGCATGGTCTTGAGCAGCAGGTCGAACAGGTAGGCGCCGCTGATGCCGATGGCCAGCACCCAGAGGGTGGCGGCGGCCTGGTTGGGCACCACGCGGTCGTAGACGTTCATGACGAACAGCGGCGCGGCCAGGGCGATCAGGTTGATCAGCAGGCTCGCGGCCACGGCATCGACGTAGAGCCAGCGCGAACGTTTCAGGGTGTCGCGGAACCAGCTCTTGGCGCGCGGGATGAGCTCGCCGTGCTGCAGATCGAACTTGTGCTGCGGCTGGGCAAAGAACGCCTGGCCGGCGTAGTCCTCGCTGAGCAGCTCGCGGGTGACACGCACTTCACCGCCGTCACTCTCGGACAGCAGCAGGCGCGCATCGCCATTGCTCTCCCAACCCAGCAGCACCGCGCAACGCCCTTCGCGCAGCAACAGCATGGCGGGCATGGCGAGTGCGGGAATCTGCTCCAGCTTGCGCTGCAGCAGGCGCCCCTGCAGGCCGGCGCGAGCCGCCGCACGCGGCAGCAACTCGGCGGACAGGCGCTGCCCGGGCAACGGCAGGCCGCTGGTGAGCATGGCGCGGCTGGCCGGCTTCTGGTGCAGCTGACAGAGCGTCAACAGGCTGTCCAGCAGCGGGTCGTCAAGCAGACCGCGCGGATCGTGGCTTAGGGGTACTTCGCTGACTTCTTGATCCACGCGGATGCTCTCTTAAGCAGGTTCAGGTTCAGTTCAGGCCGGGCAGCTGGACTCTGGGCTTGATGTCTTCGGAGGCCACCGCCGCCATCGGCGCAACCACGCCCTGGCTCTTGAGCAGTTCGCCCATGGTGGCCTTGATGCGGTACTGGGTGAACAGTTCGGTGTACTTCAGGTCGACCAGGCGGCGCGAAGCGTTGAACAGTTCGTTCTCGCTGTCCAGCAGGTCGAGCAGCGTGCGCTCGCCGATGGTGAACTGCTTCTGGTAGGCCTCGCGCACGCGGGTGCTGTAGTCCACGTACTGGCGGGCGATCGGCAGCTGGTCGCGGGCGTTGTTCAGGGCGTTCCAGGACAATCCGAGTTCCTCATTCAACTGGCGCAGGGCGTTGTTGCGGATATCCAGGGCCTGGTTCGCTTCATACGACTTGGCTTCCAGCTCGGCCTTGTTGCTGCCACCGGCGAACAGGTTGTAGCGCATGCGCAGCATGGCCTGCCATTCGTTGTTGTGGCCTTCTTCTCCGTCGAGGTTGTTATCGGCACCTCGGGAAAGTTCTGCATCGAATCTCGGATAGAAGGTCGATTTCGCGGCGTCGTACTGCTTCTCGGCGGCGGCAACGTCAGATTCCGCCGAGCGCAGGATCGGGCTGTTTTCCACCAGTTGGCGACGGGCGGCCTGCAGGTCTTCCGGCAGTTGGCCGACAAGCCCGGAGGGCTCGGACAGATCGACCGGATCGGTGCCCACCACGCTGTAGTAGTTGGTCCGGGCGTCGGCCAGGTTGGTCTTCTCGGTCATCAGGTTGTTCTGCGCCTGGGCCAGGCGCGCTTCGGCCTGGTCCTGGTCGGCGAGGCGGCCGACGCCACGGGAGCTGCGCAGGCTGATCTGGTCATAGACGCGCTGGTGGCTTTTGAGGTTTTCCTCGGCCAGACGAACCATTTCCTGGCGACGCAGCACGTCGGTATAGACCTGCGCGACGTCCAGCGCAGTGCGCTCGGAAGTACCCAGCAGCGCGTAGGCGCGGGAGTTGACGTTGGCCTGCTGGCGGCCGACTTCGCTGGAGGTGGCGAAGCCGTCGAACACCATCTGGCGCAGGGCGAGGTTGGATTCGCCACGGTTCAGGGTCTCCCAGTGGTCGCCTTGGCCACGGGTGGTGGTGTTGTCGGAGCCTTCACGACCATAGCCGGCGGTCAAGTCGACGGACGGCAGGTAGCCGCCCTTGGCGGCGCGTAATTGTTTGTCCGCAGCAAGGCGGGAGTTCACACCGGCCTGGATTTCCGGGTGGTACTCCAGCGCCTTCTGCATGGCCTGGTTGAGGGTGTCGGCCTGAACCGGCAGGGAAACGGGAATGGCGAAAGCCAGGGCGAAGGGCACTGCTTGAGCGAATCGCATGCGCATGAGGAAAACATCCTTATCAGTGAGATAGCCGCAGCGATTCTGTTGCCGCAATCAGCGTCAAAAGACCGTCGAATGGCTGCAAGGAAAGCATCAAAAAGCGTGATGGATTTCACGCTAAATTTTTTTGGGCGAACCACCGATATCAAAGTGACATCGATTTGCCAATTGTTTAGGATGGCAATCGAATGGTCAATACATTGGCATATACGTAATTTCCATCCGCTATAAGCCATGTTTTTGACGCCAAACTTTTTGCTCTTACAGACAAGGGAATGCCTCCTGAGCCGACCTCACCTGCGGCCGGTCGGCAACCAGGCAAGCCTCACCAGGAGAAGTGCATGAGCAGCGTCGTCGCCGTCGTAAAAAGCATCATCGGCCAAGTGATTGCGGTATCCCCCGAAGGCGCCCAGCGCGTCCTGGTTGAAGGTGATCGCATCTACCAGGGCGAGCAGCTGCTCACCGGCGCTTCCGGCGCGGTGACGCTCGATGTCGGCAAGGGCAAGCTCGTGGACCTGGGCCGCGACAGCCAGTGGAGCAGCGCCGACCTGCCACAGGCCGAGGCGCACCACGCCGCCGCGCAGCCGGTCAATGCACCGAGCACCGAGGACCTGCAGAAGGCCATCGCCGCTGGCCTCGACCCGACCCAGGCCCTTGCCCCCACTGCGGCGGGCCCGACTGCCGCGCCTTCGGCGGCTGGCGGCAATGGTGGCGTTGGCGGCGGCCACAGCTTCGTGGTGCTGGATGCCACGGCCGGCCGCGTCGACCCGAACATCGGCTACTCCACCGCCGGCCTGGACAACGGCGGTGCGGCTGCCGACGAGCGTCAGGGCGAACTGCCGCCCAACCTCGCGCCGGCGTTCACTGACGGCAGCAACGGCGTGCTGAATCTCACCACCGCCGAAGACACCCTCCTCACTGGCGCCTTCTCCGCCCGCGACCCGAATGGTGACCTGATCTCCTACAGCGTCGGCCAGGCACCGGGCAACGGCCTGCTGGTACTCAATCCCAACGGCACCTGGCAGTACAACCCGAACGGCGACTACAACGGCGCCGACAGTTTCACTGTGATCGTCACCGACGCCCGTGGCGCCACCAGCACTCTGGTGGTGAACGTCGGCATCACCCCGGTAAACGACGCCCCCGTGGCCACTGGCACCTATACCAGTGCCATCACTGACACCGCCGCCAACGACAGCTTCGCCGACATCAAGGGCCAACTGACCGCCACTGACGTCGACGACACCAACCTGACCTGGAGCGGCAGCGCCAAGGGCACCTACGGCGAACTGACCGTCAACGCCGACGGCAGCTACACCTACGTGGTCGATGCCAACGCCGTGAACGCCCTGCCCCTGGGCCAGAACCCGAGCGAAAACTTTACCGTCACCGTGACCGACCCGTCCGGTGCCACCGACACCCGCGTCATCACCATCAACGTGCAGGGCGCCAACGACACCCCGGTCGCCCAGGATGGCCAGGCCAGCGGCAACGAGGACAGCCTGATCGGCGGACAACTGGTGGCCACCGACCGCGACACCGGCAGCAGCCTCACCTTCACCACCAACGGCAATCCGCCGGCGGGCTTTACCCTGAAGCCGGACGGCCGCTGGACCTTCGATGGCAACGACCCGGCCTACCAGCACCTGGCCGAGGGCGAGACCCTGGTGGTGCAAGTGCCCTACACCGTCACCGATGAGCACGGCGCGACCAGCACCGCCACCCTCACCGTGACCCTGACCGGCACCAATGACGCGCCGGTCGCCCTGCCGGGCGCAGCCACCACCGAAGAAAACACCGTTCTCAACGGCCAGGTCCCGGCCGCCTCCGACGTGGACGGCAACGTCGCCGGCTACCAGCTGACCACCGGTGTCGGCAACGGCAATGGCAACCTGACCTTCAACCCGGACGGCAGCTACAGCTTCAACCCCGGCAAGGACTTCGACAGCCTGGCCCAGGGCGAGACCCGTGACGTCACCTTCACCTACCAGGCCAAAGACAACAACGGCGCGCTGAGCGACCCGCAGACCATCACCATTACCGTCACCGGCACCAACGATGCCGCCGTGATCGGTGGGCAAGGCAGCGCCAGCGCCGATGAAACCGACGCCCCGCTCACCCTCGATGGCAAGCTGACCATCAGCGACGTCGACAGCCCGGCCAGCTTCCAGGTCCAGAACAATACCGCCGGCCAGTACGGCAAGTTCAGCGTGGGCGCCGACGGCTCCTGGAGCTACGTCGCCAACGATGCCTACAACGAACTGAAGGTCGGCGAACACCTCAGCGAAACCTTCACCGTGCTGGCCGCCGATGGCACCAGCACCAGTGTCACCGTGACCATCAATGGCACCAACGACGCACCGGTCGCCTACGCCGACAGCAAGACCACCGAAGAGAACACCGGCCTCAGCGGCCAGGTGCCGGCCGCCACCGACGTGGACGGCAGCGTGGTCGGCTACCAGCTCGCCACCGGCGTGGGCCAGGGCAATGGCAGCCTGACCTTCAACACCGACGGCAGCTATAGCTTCAACCCCGGCAAGGACTTCGACGGCCTGGCCGAAGGCGAATCCCGCGACATCACCTTCACCTACCAGGCGAAGGACGACAACGGAGCCCTGAGCGCTCCGCAGACCATCACCATTACCGTCACCGGCAGCAATGACGCACCGATCGCCAGCGCCACCAGCGGCGCGGTGCAGGAAGATGCGCAGATCAGCGGCCAGCTCGCCGCCACCGACGCCGACGATGGCGCCAAGCTCACCTACACCCTGGACAAGACTGCCCCGGCCGGCTTCAGCGTCGATGCCGACGGCAAGTGGACCTTCGATGCCAGCAGCAGCGAGTACCAGCACCTGAAGGCCGGCGCTACACAGACCATCAGCATCCCGTTCACCGTCACCGACGAGCACGGCGCCACCAGCTCCAGCAGCCTGACCATCACCGTCACCGGCACCAACGATGCGCCGGTAGCCAACGCGGCGGCCGCCAAGGCCAGCGAAGACAAGCTCAGCTTTGGCAAACTGACCGCCAGCGACGTCGACGACGGCGCCAAGCTCAGCTTCAGCCTCAATGACAAGGCACCGGCCGGCTTCACCCTGTTCAAGGACGGCACCTGGGCCTTCAGCGGCCTCGACCCGGCCTACCAGAGCCTCGCCGCCGGCGAGACCAAGGTCCTGTCGATCGACTACACCGTCACCGATGAACACGGCGCCACCAGCACCAACACCCTGACGCTGACCGTCACCGGCACCAACGACACGCCGATCGCCCTGCCCTCGCTGATCAACCCGGTGAAGGAAGACGCGCAGATCAGCGGCACGCTCAAGGCCATCGATGTCGACAACGGCGCCCAGCTCACCTACAGCCTGAACAAGGCCGCTCCGGCGGGCCTGACCCTGGGCAGCGACGGCAAGTGGAGCTTCGATGCCAGCGATGCCGCCTACCAGCACCTGAAGGCTGGCGCGACCCAGCTCATCAGCGTCGGCTACACCGTCACCGACGAACACGGTGCAAAAACCAGCAGCCTGCTGGTGATCACCGTCACCGGCACCAACGATGCGCCCAAGGCTGACGCTGCTACTGCAGCCGCCCAGGAAGACGCTGTCAGCAAGGGCCAGCTCACCGCCACCGACGTGGACGACGGCGCCAAACTGAGCTTCAGCGTTTCCGGCAACCCGCCGGCCGGCTTCACCCTGAAGACCGACGGCAGCTGGACCTTCGATGGCAAGGACCCGGCCTACCAGGCCCTCGCCGAAGGCGAGACCAAGGACATCCAGGTCAAGTACATCGTCACCGACGAACACGGCGCGACCGATACGCAGACCCTGACCATTACCGTCACCGGCAGCAACGACGCCCCTGTCGCCTATGCCGATACCGTCACCACCGAAGAGAACACCGTTCTCAACGGCCAGGTTCCGGCCGCCACCGATGTCGACGGCACCATTGCCAGTTACCAGCTGACCAGCGATGTCGCCCAGGGTAAAGGCTCGCTGACCTTCAACGCCGATGGCAGCTACACCTTTACGCCCGGCAAGGACTTCGATCACCTGGCCGATGGCCAGAGCGACACAGTCACCTTCACCTACCAGGCCAAAGACAACAACGGCGCCCTGAGCGACCCGCAAACCATCACCATCACCGTCACCGGCAGCAATGACGCGCCGGTCGCCAGCACCACCAGCGACAAGGCGAACGAAGACGCGAAGATTTCCGGCCAGCTCGCCGCCACCGACGCCGACGATGGCGCCAAGCTCACCTACACCCTGGACAAGGCTGCCCCGGCCGGCTTCAGCGTCGACGCCGACGGCAAGTGGACCTTCGATGCCAGCGCCAGCGAATACCAGCACCTGAAAGCCGGTGCCACCCAGACTATCCAGGTGCCGTTCACCGTCACCGATGAGCACGGCGCCACCAGCTCCAGCAGTCTGACCATCACCATTACCGGCACCAACGACGCGCCCATCGCCAACGCGGCTTCTGCCAGCGTCACCGAAGACAAGCTGAGCATCGGCAAGCTGACAGCTTCCGACATCGACGACGGCGCCAAGCTCAGCTTCAGCCTGAACGGCAAGGCACCAGCGGGCTTCGCTCTCGGCAAGGACGGCAGCTGGATCTTCAACGGCCTCGACCCGGCCTACCAGAGCCTCGCCGCCGGCGAGACCAAGGTCCTGTCGATCGACTACACCGTCACCGATGAACACGGCGCCACCAGCACCAACACCCTGACGCTGACCGTCACCGGCACCAACGACACGCCGATCGCCCTGCCCTCGCTGATCAACCCGGTGAAGGAAGACGCGCAGATCAGCGGCACGCTCAAGGCCATCGATGTCGACAACGGCGCCCAGCTCACCTTCACCACCGGCAAACTACCGGCGGGTCTGACCGTCGGCAGCGACGGCCAGTGGAACTTCAACGCCGGCGACGCGGCTTACCAGCACCTCAAGGCTGGCGCCACGCAGATCATCAGCGTGCCCTTCACCGTCACCGACGAACACGGTGCAAAAACCAGCAGCCTGCTGGTGATCACCGTCACCGGCACCAACGACGCCCCGGTGGCCAATGCCGCCGCCAACGTCGCAGCCACCGAAGATCAGGTCAGCCAGGGCCAGTTCACCGCCTCCGACGTGGACGACGGCGCCAAGCTTTCCTTCAGCGTCTCCGGCAACCCGCCGGCCGGCTTCACCCTGAAGACCGACGGCAGCTGGACCTTCGACGGCAAGAACCCGGCCTACCAGTCCCTGGCCGAGGGTGAAACCAAGGACATCCAGGTCAAGTTCATCGTCACCGATGAGCACGGCGCCACCGATACCCAGACCCTGACCATTACCGTCACCGGCACCAACGACGCCGCCGTGATCACCGGCCAGAACAGCGGCAGCGCCAATGAAACCGATGCCCCGGTGACCATCGGCGGCAAGCTCGATGTCACCGACGTCGACAGCCCGGCGGTCTTCCAGAGCCAGACCAACACCGCCGGCGACCACGGCAAGTTCAGCATCGGTACCGATGGCACCTGGAGCTACGTTGCCAACAGCGCCTACAACGAACTGAAGGCCGGCGAGCATCTCACCGACAGCTTCACCGTGAAGGCCGCCGACGGCACCAGTACCACCGTCACCGTGACCATCAACGGCACCAACGACAAGCCGGTCGCCAGCGCCGATACCGCCACTACCGAAGAGAACACCGTTCTCCATGGCCAGGTTCCGGTCGCCACCGACATCGACGGCACCATCGCCAGCTATGAACTGGCCAGTGGCGTTGCGCAGGGCAAAGGCTCGCTGACCTTCAATGCCGACGGCAGCTACACCTTCACCCCCGGCACCGCCTTCGATCATCTGGCCGCAGGGGCCAGCGAGGATGTCACCTTCACCTACCAGGCGAAGGACAACAATGGCGCCCTGAGCGATCCGCAGACCATCACCATCACCGTGACCGGCACCAACGATGCCGCCGTGATCACCGGCCAGAACAGCGGCAGCGCCAATGAAACCGATGCCCCGGTGACCATCGGCGGCAAGCTCGATGTCACCGACGTCGACAGCCCGGCGGTCTTCCAGAGCCAGACCAACACCGCCGGCGACCACGGCAAGTTCAGCATCGGTACCGATGGCACCTGGAGCTACGTTGCCAACAGCGCCTACAACGAACTGAAGGCCGGCGAGCATCTCACCGACAGCTTCACCGTGAAGGCCGCCGACGGCACCAGTACCACCGTCACCGTGACCATCAACGGCACCAACGACAAGCCGGTCGCCAGCGCCGATACCGCCACTACCGAAGAGAACACCGTTCTCCATGGCCAGGTTCCGGTCGCCACCGACATCGACGGCACCATCGCCAGCTATGAACTGGCCAGTGGCGTTGCGCAGGGCAAAGGCTCGCTGACCTTCAATGCCGACGGCAGCTACACCTTCAACCCCGGCACCGCCTTCGACCACCTGGCCGCCGGCCAGAGCGAGAACGTCACCTTCACCTACCAGGCGAAGGACAACGACGGTGCGCTGAGCGACCCGCAGACCATCACCATCACCGTCACCGGCACCAATGACGCGGCAGTGATTACCGGCCAGACCAACGGCAGCGCCAATGAAACCGACGCTCCGGTCACCATCGGCGGCAAGCTGAATGTCACCGACGTCGACAGCCCCGCGGTCTTCCAGAGCCAGACCAACACCGCTGGCGATTACGGCAAGTTCAGCATTGGCGCTAACGGCGCCTGGACCTATGTCGCCGACAGTGCCTACAACGAACTGAAGGTCGGCGAAAAGCTCACCGATAGCTTCACCGTGAAAGCCGCCGACGGCACCAGCACCACCGTCACCGTGACCATCAACGGAACCAACGACAAGCCGGTCGCATTCAGCGACACCGCGACCACCGAAGAGAACACCGTTCTCCACGGCCAGGTTCCGGTCGCCACCGATATCGACGGCGCCGTCGTCCGCTACGAGATCACCAAGGACGTCGGCCAGGGCAAAGGTACCCTGACCTTCAATAACGACGGCAGCTACACCTTCAACCCCGGCACCGCCTTCGACCACCTGGCCGCCGGCCAGACCGAGAACGTCACCTTCACCTACCAGGCGAAGGACAACGACGGTGCCGTGAGCGATCAGCAGACCATCACCATCACCGTCACCGGAACCAACGACGCCGCGGTGATCACCGGCCAGACTGGCATCAACGCCTACGAAGCCGACGCCCCGCTCACCCTGGGCGGCAAGCTGAATGTCACCGATGTCGACAGCCCGGCATCCTTCCAGGCCCAGAACAACGTCTCCGGCGCTTACGGCAAGTTCAGCATCGGTGCAGACGGCAACTGGAGCTACATCGCCAATTCCGCCTACAACCAGCTGAACGTCGGTGATCGACTGACCGACACCTTCACCGTGAAGGCGGCCGATGGCACCAGCACCACCGTCACCGTGACCATCAACGGCACCAACGACAAGCCGGTCGCATTCAGCGACACCGCGACCACCGGCGAGAATGCCGTGCTCCAGGGCAAGGTCCCGGTCGCCACCGACATCGACGGCACAGTGGTCAACTATCAGCTGACCACCGGCCTGGCGGCGGGCAAGGGCACACTGAGCTTCAGCCCGAACGGCACCTACACCTTCAATCCGGGCACCGCGTTCGATCATCTGGCGCAAGGTCAGTCCGAGAATGTCACCTTCACCTACCAGGCGAGGGACAACAGCGGCGCACTCAGCGATCCGCAGACCATCACCATTACCGTCACCGGCACCAACGACAAACCGGTGGCCTACGCCGACACCCAGACCACCGAAGAGAACACCGTTCTCAACGCTCAGGTGCCGACCGCCACCGACGTCGACGGCACCATCGCCGGCTACCAGCTGGCCACTGACGTGGCCGCCGGCAAAGGCACCCTCGTCTTCAACACCGACGGCAGCTATACCTTCACGCCGGGCACAGCCTTCGACCACCTTGGCGCCGGCCAGAGCGAGAACGTCACCTTCACCTACCAGGCGAAGGACAACAATGGCGCGCTGAGCGACGCGAAGACCATCACCATCACCGTCACCGGCACCAACGACAATCCGGTTGCCGTGCCGGACACCGCGCACACCAATGAAGACACCGCGATCCGTATCGAGGTGCTGGGCAACGACACCGACGCGGAAGGCGACAGCCTGCTCGTCACCGGCGCCAGCGCCGGCAACGGCACCGTGGTGATCAACCAGGACGGCAGCCTGAGCTACACGCCGAAGGAAAACTTCAGCGGCTCCGACACCATCACCTACACCATCAGCGATGGCAAAGGCGGCACCGCCACCTCCACCGTGGCGGTGAGCATCGAAGCCGTGGCGGACAAGCCCAACCTGAGCCTGGACGGCAGCACCACTCACCCGAAAGCCACCGGCCTGACCGTGGACACCTGGACCGGCCTGGCCCTGGGCAATGGCGGCAACGGCGCGGCACCGGACGACCTGCAGGCGAAGATCGATGCAGCCGGCACCCCGACCACCCATGGCTCCACCGACAGCGTGCGCAACACCGACGTCACCGCAGGTACCGCGACCAAGGTCAGCGGCCTGATCTTCCTCGAAGCCGGCCACACCTACACCTTCACCGGCGTGGGTGATGACAGCGTGCGCCTGGTCATCGGCGGCAGCACCGTCGCCGAAGCCACCTGGGGCGGCAGCAGCGGCAAGTTCAGCGGCAGCTTCACCCCGACCGAAAGCGGCTACTACCCCATCGCCCTCTACCAGCACAACCAGAGCGGCCCGGGCAACTACACCCTGAGCATTTCCGACAACGGCAGCACCGCGCAGGTACTGGGCACCGGCAGCGCCCAGGTGTTCCACAACACCGGCGAGCTGACCACCGGCGGCGAGCGCCTGTCCGACCTGACCGGCAGTTCTGGCCAGACTCACTACAAGGTCTTCGGCCTCAATGAAGGCAACGAAGACACCGCCATCAACCTGTCGAAGATCAAGGCCGCGCTGGTCGACACCGACGGCTCGGAAACCCTCTCGGTCAGCATCGGCAAGATTCCGGCCGGCGCTACCCTGAGCGATGGCAAGAACAGCTTCACCGCCGACGCCACCCACAACAGCATCGACCTCAAGGGTTGGAACCTCGATACCCTGACCCTGACCCCGCCGGCCGACTTCAACGGCACCATCAAGCTGGAAGTCAGCGCCACGGCAACCGAAAGTAGCAACAACGATGCAGCGACCCGCACCGTCGACCTGAACGTCACCGTCTACCCGGTGAACGATGCGCCGACCGTGAGCGGTGCGCAGAACCTCACCACCGACGAGGACACCTCGGTCAACGGCCAGATCCACGCCCGCGACGTGGACGGCGACACGCTCAGCTACGCCGTAAAGAACGGCAGCGGCCCGGCCCACGGCTCGGTGACCTTCGGCAGCGACGGCCAGTACACCTACACCCCGGCCAAGGACTACAACGGCAGCGACAGCTTCACCGTGGTGGTCAGCGACGGCAAGGGCGGTAGCGTCGAGCAGGTGGTCAACGTCGGCATCAACCCGGTCAACGACGCCCCGACCACCGCCGACCAGAGCAAGACCGTCGCCGAAGACAGCCCGCTGACCGGCAAGATCATCGCCAGCGACGTCGAAGGCGACACCCTGAGCTACGCCGTGAAGAGCGGCGTCACCCACGGCACCCTGGTGCTCAACACCGCCACCGGCGACTACACCTACACCCCGGCCGCCAACTACAACGGCCCGGACGGCTTCACCATCACCGTCAGCGACGGCAAGGGCGGCACCGCCAACTCCGTGGTGAACATCACCGTCACCCCGGTCAACGATGCCCCGGTGTTCAACGCCCCGAGCAACACCACCACGCCCGAAGACACCGTGCTCACCGGCAAGGTCAGCGCCACCGACGTCGATGGCGACAGCCTCACCTACAGCCTGAAGTCCGGGCCGAGCCATGGCAGCATCGTGGTCGACGCCGCCGGCAACTACACCTACACGCCGAGCAAGGACTACAACGGTGGCGACAGCTTCACCGTCACCGTCAACGACGGTCACGGCGGCGTGGTGGATCAGCTCGTCAACCTCACCATCACCCCGGTGAACGACGCGCCGGAAGCGAAGAACGACAGCAAGTCCACCGGCGAGAACAGCCCGCTCAGCGGCCAGGTACCGACCGCCACCGACGTGGACAGCTCGGTCAACCCCAACGGCTACGCACTGGTCCAGGGTGTGGGCAACGGCAATGGCAGCCTGACCTTCAACGCCAACGGCAGCTACGTGTTCAACCCGGGCACCGACTTCGATTCCCTCGCTCCGGGCGAAAGCCGCCAGGTGACCTTCACCTACACCGCGAAGGATGCCCAAGGCGCGGTCAGCGCACCGGCCACCGTGACCATCACCGTCAACGGCGCCAACGACGCCCCCAACGGCGCCGACAAGGCCATCACACTGGATGAAGACACCTCGCGCAGCTTCAGCGCCGGCGACTTCGGCTTCACCGACATCGACCACAATGACGCCCTCAGCGCCGTGCGCATCGACAGCCTGCCCACCAACGGCAGCCTGAAGCTCAACGGCGCCGCCGTCACCGCCGGCCAGGTGATCGACGCTGCCGACCTCGGCAAGCTGGTCTTCACCCCGGCGGCCAACGCCAACGGCACCAACTACGCCAACTTCACCTTCTCGGTGAAGGACAGCAACGGTGCCTTCGACGCCACGCCGAACAAGATCACCCTCAACGTCACCCCGGTGAACGACAACCCGGTGGCAGTGAACGACAACTTCACCGTCAGCGGCCTGAAGGGCAACTACTGGGGCTACAACGAAGGGCCGGACGGCAGCAACCTGACCAGCCTGAGCCAGGTGACCGCCTTCATGAACGGTCACGCCGCCAGTGCCACCTTCACCTCCACCACGCTGAACTACAACCTCAGCGGCGGCGACCTGGGCGGTGACGGCAACCTGCAGAAGTTCCTGGGTAACGACGCGGGCTCGCTGAACACCGACCCGGCGAACACCTCGGATGCGATCATCCAGCTCACCGGCGCGATCAACCTCAACGCCGGCAGCTACCAGCTGCGCGTCAACGCCGACGATGGCTTCAGCATCAAGATCGACGGCGTGGAAGTGTTCAAGTACGACGCCATCCAGAGCCCCACCGGCCGCGAGTCGGCGGTGTTCAACATCGCCCAGAGCGGCAACCACACCATCGAAATCATTTACTGGGATCAAGGTGGCCAGGCCCAGCTGCAAGTGGAGATGCGTCCGCAGGGCGGCACGTACACCACCGTGGGCGGCACTGCGCTGACGCACGCAGTGGGCGAACTGGTGACTAACGAAGACACCGCGCTGACCATCGCGCCGAAGACCCTGCTGGGCAATGACAGCGACGTCGACGGCGACAGCCTGACCATCCTCAGCGTACAGAATCCGGTCAACGGCACTGTCGCGCTGGTCAATGGCAACGTCGTCTTCACGCCGGCCAAGGACTTCAACGGCAGCGGCAGCTTCACCTACACCATCAGTGACGGCCATGGCGGCACCAGCACCGCGACCGTCACCGTGGGTGTCAACGCGGTGAACGATGCACCGGAAGCCAAGAACGACCTGCAGACCACTGGCGAGAACAACACGCTCAATGGCCAGGTTCCGGCGGCCACCGACATCGACAGCGCGGTCAACCCCACTGGCTACGCCCTGGTACAAGGCGTAGGTGCCGGCAACGGCAGCCTCACCTTCAACGCCAACGGCAGCTACGTGTTCAACCCGGGCACCGACTTCGACTCGCTGAACGTCGGCGAATCGCGCCAGGTGACCTTCACCTACACCGCGAAGGACGCCCAGGGCGCGGTCAGCGCACCGGCCACCGTGACCATCACCGTGACCGGCAGCAACGACCTGCCCACCGCCACCGACAGCACCGTGACGCTGAACGAGGACGGCAAGCGCAGCTTCAGCGCCAGCGACTTCGGTTTCAGCGACAAGGACGCCGGCGACGCGCTCAAGGCCATTCGCATCGACAACCTGCCCAGCGCCGGCAGCCTGACCCTCAATGGCCAGTCGGTGACCGCCGGCCAGGTGATCGCTGTCAGCCTGCTCGCCAGTCTCGTCTACACCCCGGTGGCCAACGCCGCGGGCAATGCCTACGCGACCCTGAAGTTCTCGGTACAGGACAGCCACGATGGCTTCTCCAGCTCGCCCAGCACCCTGACCTTCAACGTCACCCCGGTGAACGATGCGCCGCTGTCGGCGGACGGTTCGGCCAGCATCTACGCCGGCAAGACCTACACCTTCGCCCTCAAGGACTTCGCCTTCAGCGACACCGCGGACTCCGCCAACGGCCAGAACCACAGCCTGCAGAACATCCTGATCAAGGCCCTGCCGGCTACCGGCAGCCTGCTGCTCAACGGCCAGGCCGTGACTGCCGGCCAGTCGATCAAGGCCAGCGATGTCTCCAGCGGCAAGCTGACCTACGTACCGGACAGCTCGGGCAGCAACGCGCACTTCGACTTCGCGGTGCAGGACAGCGGCGGCGTGGCCAACGGTGGCGTCGATACTTCGGGCACGTATGGCTTCGATATCCATGTCGGCCAGGTGCAGATCCCCGGCACCACGCCCAACGGTGACAACACCCTCACCGGCGGCTCGGGTGACGACGTGATCCTCGGCGACGTGGGCGGCCTGCTTACCACTACCCAGCCGGGCACCAACTACAACATCGCCCTGGTGGTCGATACCTCCGGCAGCATGGCCTACAACCTCGCCGGCAACAGCGGTGCGGCCTACGCCGACTCGCGAATGAAACTGATCAAGGATGCACTGATCAACCTGGCCAACGAGCTCAAGGGCCACGACGGCGTGATCAACATCAGCCTGATCGGCTTCTCCGCCAGTGCCAGCATCAAGGTCAGCATCGCCGACCTGAACAACGGCAACGTCGACCAGTTGATCAACGCCATCGGCAAGACCCAGACCACTGGCCTGCAGGCCGACGGAGGGACAAACTATCAGTCCGCCTTCGAGCAGGCGGTCACCTGGTTCAACGGCCAGAAGAACGGCTACGAGAACCTTACGCTGTTCCTCACCGATGGTGATCCGACCTACTCGAAGAATTACGGCAGCGGTAACAGCACGACCTACGACGTCGTTCGCGAGTCGGTGCAGTCCTTCTCCACCCTCAGCGACCTGAGCGACGTGCGGGCCATCGGTATCGGTAGCGGCGTGAACGCCGACCTGCTGAAGTTCTTCGACAACAGCAACATCACCGGCACTGGCTCGCTGAGCTTCGGCTCGACCAGCCTCACCAGTACCCTGCATGACTTCAACAACGGCAGCCTCTCTGGCTGGACGCTGAGCAGCAAGGGCACCGGTAACGGCTCGACCGTCGAGTTCCCCTGGTTCAGCAGCAATGGCTATCTGCACATGGTGGATACCAATGCGAGCGGTTCGACAACCGCCATCAGCCCGAACATGACCGTTGCCGCGGGTTCCACTTCGACCTTCAGCTTCGGCGTCAGCGAAAGCATGCGCAACGGTGACGATTTTGTCTGGAAGCTGGAAAAGCTGGTGGGTGGCGTCTGGACCCAGGCAGATACCGGAACGGTTAACTTCCAGACCGGTGACGCCACCATCACCACCAAATCGGTGGACGGCGGCAGCTATCGCTTCGACTTCATTCTGACCGATAACACCAACCAGGGTACGGCGACCGTCGATATCGACAACATCAAGCAAGTCACTTCAACGCCGACGCTGGTCAGCGGTCCGACCGGCCAGGTGGATATCGTCAAGCAGGCCAGCGACCTGACCGCTGCTCTGCACGGCGGTTCCAGCAGCTCGGAACTGGCGCCCTCGGGCCACGACACCATCTCCGGCGGCGCGGGTGACGACATCATCTTCGGTGACACCATCAACACCGACAACCTGCCCTGGGGCGTCAACGGCAACCCGGCCAAACCGGCCGACATGCCAGCAGGCTCAGGGGTCAGCGCACTGTCGGCGTTCCTGGAACTGAAAAACGGCCACGCAGCGACCAGCGACGAGATGTACGACTACATCAAGACCAACCACGCGCTGTTCAACGTCGAGGGCGATACCCGTGGCGGCGACGACCACCTGTATGGCGGCGATGGCAACGACATCCTCTACGGCCAGGGCGGCAACGACTTCCTGTTCGGCGAGAACGGAAATGACATCCTCTTCGGCGGCACCGGCAACGACCAGCTCACCGGCGGCAAGGGCAACGATATCCTCACCGGCGGTGCGGGTGCCGACACCTTCATCTGGAAGGCTGGCGATATCGGCAACGACACCATCACCGACTTCAAGGCCGGTGAAGGCGACCGCATCGACATCAGCGACCTGCTGCCGGAGACCGCGCACAACGACATCCTCAGCTACCTGAAGGTGGACACCACGACCTCGACCCTGCAGGTGAGCACCACCGGGCAGATCAACAACGGCGGCGCGGCGGATGTCACCATCAAGCTGAGCGGCGTGGATCTCTCGGCCTACGGCTCGACCTCCACCGAGATCGTCAACAAGCTGGTGGCGGGTTCCGACCCGGTGGTCAAGACTGAGCATCACTGATCCGCGGTTGCCGCAAGGCGTCCGAACGATCAGGCTCTGACACGGCGACAGCGGGATCATCCCTGGGATGATTCCGCTGTCGTTCCTTCACATCACGAGAAATGGGGACGGGTCGATGCTGTACATCCAGCGCAACGCCGAGGGAAAAGTGGCGCGCGTCGAGGACGCCGAATTCGAAGGCGCCACCGGCACACTGCCGGCGGACCATCCGGATATCCAGGCTTGGGCGGCCGAAAGCAGCCTGCTACAGCTCAAGCAGAGCGACCTGGACATGATCCGGGTACTGGAAGACTTGATCTCGGTGCTGATCACCAAGGGCGTAATCCGCATCACTGACCTGCCGCCGGCCGCGCGCTCCAAGCTGCTCAACCGGACCCAGGCGCGGGAAGCCCTGGGCGGCCTGACCCGGCTGATCAACGACGACGAGGAAACGGGGCTGATCTGAGCCCCGTTTTCTTTTGCTCGATGGCCACGCGGCATCCCCTCCCCTGTAGGAGCGAGCTTGCTCGCGAACAAGCTCCGCTGCGAGGCCAGGTTCGCGAGCAAGCTCGCTCCTACGTGAAAGGCACGCTCCGCACTTTGGATTTAGCTCTCGAGAGACTTCCAGAGAAACGCCCGCCCTCGTAGGAGCGGACTCCGTCCGCGAAGCTCATCAGCGGCACGGAAACATCGCGGACAAAGTCCGCTCCTACGAAAAGCACCCCGCCCCGACATCCATCACCAGGGCGCCGGCCCACCGAACAGCTGCCCCTGCACGCCCTGAATCCCCATCTCTTTCAACACACGGAACTCCCCGGCCGTCTCCACGCGCTCGGCGATCAGCGGCAGGTCGATGCTGTGCGCGGCTCGCTGCATCGCCTCGATGAACAGACGCTTGTCGTTTTCCTGGTCGATGTGGCGGATATGGCTGCCATCGACCTTGAGGTACGCCAGCCCGAGGCGCGCCAGGTTGCCGATCATGCTGAAGCGCCCGCCAAAGTGCTGCAGGCTCAGGCGATAACCCAGCTCGCCGAGGCGGCGGGTCAGGGCTTCGAGAACCGGCTGCGCCGGCAACTGGTCTTCCTCCAGCTCCAGGGTCAGGCGCCCGGCGAATTGCGGATGCTGCTTGAGCAGATCGAACACCCGAGTGGTCGCCCACTCATCCCGCAGCAGCGCGGCGGACAGGTTCAGCGCCAGCGGGCGGTTGTGTTTGGCCATGTCCGCCAGCACGCTTTCGAGCATCAACAGGTCCAACCGAGCGGTCCAGCCGAAGCGGTCCAGCCAGGGCAGGAAGCGCCCGGCGGCGATGCTGCCGCCCTGCCCGTCCGGCAAGCGTGAGAGCACCTTGTAATGCAGCACCACCTGCGGATCGGCGCAGGACACCACTGCCTGGAAATGCAGCTGGAAGCGCTTGTGCACCAGCGCCTCGTCAAGCAGTTGATGCCAGGTGTGTCGCTCCTCGGCGACCGGCTTGGCGCCGCCCTGGAGCAAGGCCCAGCAGCTGTCGTTCTGCCGCTCGGCCTGCACCAGCGCCTCGTCCGCGCGCTGCAACAGCGCCTGCGCCGATTCGCCGGAAACGAACGGCACCAATCCCAGGCAGGCAACCGGACTCACATCGCTGGCACCGGTGGTAACCAGTGCCGCCAGCATGCTTTCCAGGCGCATCGCCAGCGCCGGCGCGTCCTCGGGCATCAGTCCCGGCGCGAGCATCACGAACTCACCGCCACGGCTGCGCGCCAGGGTCAGGCCGGCCCCCAGGCCCTGCCCGGCCAGCCGCAGCTGATCGGCTACCGCCTTGAGCAGCTGATCGACGCGCTGGCCGCCCAGACGCTGGTTGAGTCCTGCGAGATCATTGACCCGCAGCACCAGCAGCACGCCGCTGCTCACCTGGTCCTCGGCGCTCAGCCGGTTGCTGAGTTGCATGTCAAAGAAACGCCGGTTGCCCAGCCCGGTCAGGCTGTCCTGGTAGGCTTCGTCGCGCAGGCGTTCGCTGCGCTGGGCCTGCTCCTGGAACAGCGCCTTGAGCTTCTCCACCATCTGGTTCATGGCCTGTACCACGCGGCGCAGCTCAGGGGTGCGCGGCAGCTCCGGCAGGCTGAGGAATTCGCGGCGGGCGATGGCGTGGGACTGCTCAACCATGTAGTCCAGCGGCTTCAACTGGCGGCGTAGCAGGATGGCGCCGAGCACGGCGCTGGCGATGCCGCACAGCACCAGCCAGAGCAGGCTGCCCAGGGCGCTCTGCCAGAGCTTGGCGATGGCGAACATCGGGTGGCTGAGCACCTCGACCCGCGCCGCCTGGGTCCAGCCACGGCTGACGATGGCATCGCCACCGGCCGAATGCAGGTTGATCAACGAGATGAACCACTGCGGCACCTTGGCCGCCACCGCGTCGGGCACCCCGGTGCGCTCCACCATCACCTTGCCGGTGGCCAGGTCAATCACGCGGATGCTCTCGAAATAGCCACTGTCGAAGATCGAGCTGACCATCAGCTCGACCATCGCCGGGTCGTCGATGTTCGGCGTCAGCGACAGGCCCAGCGCGGTGGCGGCGTCCTGGGCGTGGGAGCGCAGCTGGTTGCCGTACTGCTCGCGCGAGCTTTCCAGGCCGACCATGAAGCTGCCGCTGAAGGCGACCACCAGGAACAGGCAGATGGCGATCAACAACTGTTTGAACAGGGACATCGTGTCTCCAGGCTCCCTCATCGGAGCTATTCGTGCCGGTGCAGCTATTGGTTCTGCCGCGAATGGTTCAGGGACTATTCATTCGAAGGGAACCCTTCGCCCTTCATCTTCTTCAACAGGTCCTGCCAGCGCGACAGCCGCTTGCTGTCGCCCACCTGCTTGCCGCCACCCGCGCCGCTGCCGGCGAGCCACAGGCCCTCGCCGTTGAACGCGTAGACCGGCTGCAGGTCGCTGCGCTGGCTGGCCGGCAGGATGCTGCCGATCAGGTTGTCCAGCACCAGCGGCACGGCATCGGGCCTCGGGTAATAAGTCAGCACCATATGCGCCTGGTTCAAACGCAGTGCCTTGACGTAGGTAATGCGCAGCTTCTGCGCCGGCACGCCCAGGTGTCGCAGGCTGATGTACTTGGCGATGGCGAAATCCTCGCAATCGCCGGCTCCCTTGAGCAGCGCCTCAACCGGCGTGGCCCAGTAGTCCACCTCGTGCCAGAGGCTGAGGTCGTCGGTAAAGCGCAGCTGGTCGTTGAAGAAGCGATTGACCGCCTGCAGCTGATCGCGCTCCGCCGCGCCAGCCTGTTGGGCGAGCAGCTTCTGCCAGGCATCGATGCGCACCTGGCCTTCGCCCAACGGCCCATAAAGGCGCGTGGATTGCTGGCTGATCAGCTTGAAGTCCCATTCGGCCTGCTGTGCCCCCGCCAGGACGCCGAGCGAAGCCGCCAGCATCAGGACCAACGGCCCCGGCCAGCAACGACGCCACACCCTGGAACAACGGCTCAACACGATCGCGACTACTCGACTGCGAGCGCCGGCAACCAGCTGCAGGCGCAGGGGTCGCATGGTGCAGACTGGGCACGAAAAAAACAATGGCACAATGCAATCACTGCATTGTGCCATCACCGGATGACGCGGCCTGGAGAGATGTCAGCCGCGCCGCAGAGGGGAGCGCGTTCAGCTCTTTTCGGGCGGGGTCACGATGTCGAACCAGAAGTCGAAGTCTTCGAGCATGCCGAACAACTTCGCCAGCAGCAGCGGATTGCCCGAGCTCTTGAGTTTGCCCTCGAACACCAGGCGCACCGGCGAGACCTCCTTGAGCATCAGGCGGTTGAGGTCGGCGCGGTCGATGGTGACGGTCTGCCCGGCGTTTTCGCTCTGCACACCCTTGATGTTGTTCAGGTGCGAGTTCTTCAGCTCCAGCAGGTACTGCTCGTTCTTGTCCGGCAGCACCAGATTGATGCTGAAGTCCTCGCCTTCGGCCTTCTGCGCATTCATGCGCACGCCGAGGTAGTCGAACAGCAGGCCGGTATCCATGGCTGCCAGCGCATCGGGATTGCTGACGCGCAGCGATGGCAGGTTACGTGGTACGCCGTTGCGCAGCTCCTGCGCGGCGACCAGGTAGCTGTTGCGCCAACCGGCGTTCTCCGCCTGGTAGCCGAGCTGCTCCAGGGCGTCGGCCTGCAGGTTGCGCGCGGCCTGGTTGGTCGGATCGGCGAACACCAGCTTGTTCAGCACCTCCACCACCCAGCGATATTCACCCTTGTCGAACGAAGCCTTGGCCATCTGCAGCAAGTGATCGGCCCCCCCCATGAACTCGACGTACTTCTTCGCCGAATCCTCCGGCGCCAGCGGGTTCAAGGTCGCCGGGTTGCTGTCGTAATAGCCCAGGTACTTGTTCACCACCGCACGCACGTTGTGGCTGACGCTGCCGTGGTAGCCGCGGTTGAACCATTCGTTGGCCAGCTCCGGCGGCACCTTCAGGCGCTCGTGGATCTGGTTGATGGTCACCCCGTTGTTGGCCAGGTGCAGGGTCTGGTCGTTGAGGTAGCCGTACATGTCACGCTGCTTCTCCAGGGTATGGACGATGTCCTCGTGCCCCCAGCGCGGCCAGTTGTGCACCGCGAACATCACCTCGGCCTTGTCGCCGAAACGGTGCAGCGCCTCGTTGATGTACTTGCTCCAGCCCAACGGGTCGCGGGTCTCGGCGCCGCGCAGGGTGTAGAGGTTGTGCAGCGTGGCGGTGACGTTCTCGGCCATCAGCAGCGCCTTCTGCTGCGGCAGCCAGACGTTCATCTCCGCCGGCGATTCGGTGCCCGGGGTGTTCTGGAAGGTGAAGGGAACACCATCGATTTCCAGGTCCTGCAGCTCACCCTCGATCAGTTTGGTCGGCGCGATGATGCTCAGCGGACCGTGCGCCACGCCCTTGCCGATGGCCATGTCCACCTGGCCGTTCGGCCCCTTGGGCAGCAACGTGCCGTACTGGTAGCTGGCGCGGCGCAGCATGGCATTGCCGGCCATGACGTTTTCCTTGATCGCCGCTTCCATGAAGCCCTTGGGCGCAATGATCTGCACCTCACCCTTGTCCACCTGCTCCTGGCTGACCAGCCCCTTCACCCCACCGAAATGGTCGGCGTGGGCGTGGCTGTAGATGATCGCGCGAATCGGCTTCTGCCCCAGCTCCTGGCTCACCAGGGCGTAGGCCGCCTTGGAGGTCGCCGGGGTGGTCAGGGTGTCGATGACGATCCAGCCGGTCTTGCCTTGGATGAAGGTGATATTGGCCAGGTCATAGCCGCGCACCTGGTAGATACCGTCGGTGACCTTGAACAGACCGTAGCTGAGGTTCAGCTGCGCCTGGCGCATCAGGCTCGGGTTGACGCTGGCGATGTCCTTGGCGGCCTTGATGAAGTCGTAGTCGCCCAGCTGCCAGGCGACGCTGCCGTCATCGTTCTTGATGATGAGGTTATCGGGGCGCTTGATCAGCCCCTTCTCCACCCGATCGAAATCGGCGCGATCACCGAAGGGCAGTGACTGGCGCACCTGCTCCTGGGCGGCCTGGGTGAAGGAAGTCGCGGGCTTGGGCTGTTCGGCGGCGAGCAGCAGGCCAGGACAGAGGCTGGCGACCAGCACGGCAGCGGAAAGACGGGACATCGGAGGACTCCGGAATTTGTTGTTGTGCTCGCACTATGCCGGCCGTCGCGCTAATAATTCCAATGCATTCCAATTTCACTATCAATGCAGGAAGCGCATGAGCGATCTCCGCCAGCTACGCCACTTCGTCGCCCTCGCCGAACACGGCCACTTCGCCCGTGCCGCCGATGCGGTGAATCTTAGTCAACCCGCTCTGTCGCGGAGCATCCAGACGCTGGAAGGCCAGTTGAGCTGCCAACTGGTGGACCGCAACCCGCGCGGCGTGACCCTCACGGCCCACGGCCGACTGGTGCTGGAACACGCCCGCCGCCTGCTGGCCGGTGACCGCGCGCTGAAGAATGCGGTGCTGCAACTGGCAGACCTGGAAACCGGCGAACTGCGCCTGGGCGCCGGCCCCTTCCCCGGTGCGCGGCTGCTGCCACAGGTATTGGCGCGCTACAGCGGCGCGCACCCCAAAGTGTCGATCCTGCTCTCCATCGAGAACTGGGGCGAGCTGCAGCAACGCCTGCTGGACGACGAGTTGGAACTGTTCGTCGCCGATTACCGCGAACTGGAGGGTGACACTCGTCTCGATATCCTGCCGCTACGAGAGCATCGCGGCGTGCTGTTCTGCCGACCAGGGCACCCCTTGCTCGGAACCCCGCCGACGGTCGAGAGCGTACTTGACTACCCGTTGGCCGGCCCGCGCCTGCCGCGTGACGCCCACGAAGGCCTGGCGCGCACCTTCGGCCGCGAGCAGCCGCTGAGCGTGCAATGCGATGACGTACTGATGCTCAAGGAGCTGGTGAAAGGCAGTGACGTACTGTGCCTGGCGACCTGGGACGTGGTCGCCGCGGATGTGCGAGCCGGAAACCTCGCCACTCTGCCCTGGCCCAGCGGCGAAGTAGCTGGACGCGGCTCCGCCTACGCCCTGGTGCGCCATGCCAGCCGCAGCCTGTCGCCTGCGGCCAGCCAGTTCGTCGAGTTGTTGCTGGAGGAGGATGCGGCTTTCAACACCGTGTCTTGAGCGCAATCAGCGGGCAGCAGAAAAGGCTCGGCGCAAATGCTTCCTCCTCACCCCGGCCCTCTCCCTCAGGGAGAAAGAGCCGCCCTTACCATCTGATGCCGAGGTTTCACCCTGCACCGAACGGTCTCTCTCCCGCTTGAGGAGCGGGGCGCGCCGCCAGTGTTGGGGTGTGGGGCTCTGGCTCGACCTTCACCGACGCCACCCGTGTTGTGGGCCGCCGTAGTACGCCGGCGGCGGCGCCGGCTGGTAATAGCGAGGACCATCCCGCCAACCGCCGTGACCGTGCCCCGGCGGCGGAAGAATCACGCAGCCAACCAGCGGGAGAAACAACAGTGCAGCAGCAAAGATACGACGCATGGCGCCTCCATCAAGCGAGCCGGCCGCCCCGCCGGGATGCGGGGCGTACATTCTTCCGGTCTCGCAAGATCAGACATGCATGTCAGAAGGCGGTGCCACAGGCGAAGGTAAAGCTTGGGTAAATCAGCCGTTTACAGTTTCCAAACGGCGAAGCTTGCGGCTCTGCAGGTGCAGCACGCCAAACAGCAGGACCTGCACCTTCTCGGTGACCGAACGCCGGCGCGCCAGCAACAGCACCTCGCCCACATGCACCACCAGCAGGATCGCGGAGAGCCACAGCAGCGGGCGATGCAGCTCGCCGAAGGGATAGATCAGGTTGAGCACGGCGGCGACCCAGAACATGGTCAGCGCACCCTTGGCAAAGCTCAGCAATTCGGACATGGCGATGGATTCCTCAAGGTGAAGGTCGCAGCAGTCTGCCGCCGGCCACGCCCGCCACGCTCCTGCCTTTCGACTGGCCCGCGCACCAGGAAGCGGCGCCACGCTTCATTTGAGGGCAGGCGAATGCCCTCGCGTGCACCGAAAAACATCCACCACTCCACCGCAGCCCTTCTGCCCCGGCACTTTCGCCAACTTGGCACGCTGCTCGCTTTGACTCGGCTGTGCAGGAACGATCCGAAGCACTCGGACAGCGGCACCACAATCTGACAATGGATGACTAGGGTTCCGGCTCGCGAAGCGAGTGACTGGTCCGAGAGTCATCGACCTCCAGCGAGGTTACACGGCGGGACAAAAGCCCGGGAGACGAGAGCGACACGTGCCGCCCGACTCCTGCCCGCCCGACAACCGACCTGGAGACTCTCCATGCGCAAGCCCCTCCTCTCTGCCCTATTCGCCGCCGGTCTCGCCGCCTTCTCTCTCTCGGCCTCCGCCGCGCCGAAGAACAGCTTCAACCTCTGCTGGACCATCTATGCCGGCTGGATGCCCTGGGAGTACGCGGCCAGCCACGGCATCGTCGACAAGTGGGCGAAGAAGTACGGCATAGAGATCAAGGTCACCCAGCTCAACGACTACATCGAGTCGATCAACCAGTACACCGCCGGCCAGTTCGATGGTTGCACCATGACCAACATGGACGCCCTGACCATCCCCGCCGCCGGTGGCGTCGACTCCACCGCGCTGATCGTCAGCGACTTCTCCAACGGCAACGACGGCATTGTCATCAAGGGCGAAGGCAAGACCCTGGCCGACCTCAAGGGCATGAACGTCAACCTGGTGGAGCTTTCCGTCTCCCACTACCTGCTCGCCCGCGCCCTGGAGAACGCCCGCCTGAGCGAGAAGGACGTGAATACGGTGAACACCTCCGACGCCGACATCGCCGCCGCCTTCAACACCGACGACGTACAGGCCGTTACCACCTGGAACCCGATGCTCGCCGAGGCCCGCGCCAAACCGGGCACCACCGAAGTGTTCAACTCCAGCCAGGTCCCCGGCGAAATCATGGACATGATGGTGGTCAACAGCGCGGTGCTCAAAGACAACCCGGCGCTGGGCAAAGCCCTGACCGGCGCCTGGTTCGAGACCGTCGCGCTGATGCAGGGCGACAGCGCCGAAACCCGCGCCGCGCTGGAACACATGGCCAAAGCCTCGGGCACCGACCTCGCCGGTTACCAGAGCCAGCTCGCCACCACCAAGCTGTTTGCCACGCCGAAGGAAGCACTGGCCTTCGCTACCAGCCCGAAACTGCCGGCGACCATGGACAAGGTCGCGGCCTTCTCCTTCGCCCACGGCCTGCTCGGCGAAGGCGCCAAGAGCGCCGACGCGGTGGGCATGAGCTTCGCCGGTGGGCTGTCCACCGGGGATGCGAAGAACCTCAAGCTGCGCTTCGACCCGACGTACGTGCAGATGGCGGCGGACGGCAAGCTCTGACGCTCTTCGTAGGAGCGAGCTTGCTCGCGAACGGCGTTTCGCTTGGCGCTAAGGCGCCGTGCGGTTCGCGAGCAAGCTCGCTCCTACAGGTTATCGACCAACAGGTACGAAGCATGCGCCTGATCAACCGAACCCCCGACCGCAGCGGCCGCCTGTTCCTGGTACTGCTGCCCTTCGCCCTGCTGCTGTTCGCCTACTTCACCGGGTCGGCGTCACGGCTGGCGGAGAACCCCAACGACAAGCTGCTGCCCAGCGCCGCGCAGATGGCCGACGCAGTCAACCGCCTGGCCTTCAACGAGGACAAACGCACCGGCGAAGTGCTGTTCTGGAAGGACACCGGCGCCAGCCTGCAACGCCTCGGCCTGGGCCTGGGTATTGCCGCCCTGCTCGGCCTGGTGCTGGGCATCGCCGCCGGCAGCGTGCCGTTGTTCGGTGCGCCGCTGTCGCCGCTGCTCACTGTGCTGTCGATGATCCCGCCACTGGCAATCCTGCCGGTGTTGTTCATCGTCTTCGGCCTCGGCGAGCTGTCCAAGGTGGTGCTGATCGTCATCGGCGTCGCCCCCTGCATCGCCCGCGACATCGAACAGCGCGCCCGGGAAATCCCCCGTGAGCTGCTGATCAAGGCGCAGACCCTGGGCGCCAGCACCTGGACGCTGATCCTGCGCGTGGTGCTGCCGCAACTGATGCCGCGCCTGCTGATTTCCCTGCGCCTGATGCTTGGCTCGGCCTGGCTGTTCCTCATCGCCGCCGAGGCGATCGCCTCCACCGACGGCCTGGGCTACCGCATCTTTCTCGTACGCCGCTACCTGGCCATGGACGTGATCCTGCCCTACGTGGTGTGGATCACCGCGTTGGCCTGGCTGATGGATTGGGGTCTGCGCGCCCTCACCCGCCGCGCCTTCCCCTGGTACGAAGGAGGCAAGGCATGAGCTTCATTCAAGTCCGCAACGTCTGGCAGGAGTACGACGGCAACGTGGTGCTCGAACGCCTGAATCTCGAGGTGAAGGAAGGCGAATTCTGCACCCTGGTCGGCGCCTCCGGCTGTGGCAAGTCCACCTTCCTGCGCCTGCTGCTCGGCCAGGAGCGCCCCAGCCGTGGCGAGCTGCTGCTCGAAGGCCAGCCGCTGCCGGGCGAGCCCGACCCGAGCCGGGGCGTGGTGTTCCAGCGCTACTCGGTGTTTCCACACCTGTCGGTGCTGGACAACGTCGCCCTCGGCCTGGAACTGCCGCGCTCGCCGCTGCTCGGCCGGCTGCTGGGCAGCGCCAAGCGCGAAGCCCGCGAACAGGCCGCCGCCCTGCTCGAACGAGTCGGCCTCGGCCATGCGCTCAAGCAGTATCCCAGCGCCCTCTCCGGCGGCATGCAGCAGCGCCTGGCCATCGCCCAGGCGTTGGTGATGAAGCCGCGCGTGCTGTTGCTCGACGAGCCCTTCGGTGCGCTCGACCCCGGCATCCGCAAGGACATGCACGCCCTGCTGCTGGAGCTGTGGCAGGAAACCCGCCTCACCGTGTTCATGGTCACCCACGACCTCGCCGAGGGCTTCAGCCTGGGCACTCGCCTGCTGGTTTTCGACAAGGTCCGCCACGACCCGCAGGCGCCCACCGCCTACGGCGCCCGCATCACCTACGACATCCCGCTCAACGCCGACCGCAAGGCCTCCCGCGCCGCCCTGCCCGAACCGCTCGCCGCGCGCCTGGAAACGGCCGCCGCTGCGCTGATCACGCCGGCCTACTAAGGAGCCCACCATGAATGACCTGCGTACCACCCTCTACGAAGAAACCGTCCCCGGCGGCGGCCACACCTCCTTCGTCCTCAAGCGCGGCCAAGTGCTGCGCCTGACCGACCTGGAAGGCGGCGGCAACGTCAGCCTCCTGCTGTTCAACGCCGCCGAGAAGAGCGAGCGGCTGAACCTGCCCGACAGCCTCAAGTGCCAGCACACCGCCAAGCTGACCGCTGGCCATTGCCTGTACTCGGACATGGGCCGCGTGCTGGCCGCCATCACCGCCGACAGTTGCGGCTGGCACGACAGCTTCGGCGGCGTGCTCAACGCCGCCGAAGTGCAGGAGAAATACGGCCAGGGCCGCTACCAGGAGTTGCGCAACGGCTTCTACCGCAACGGCGTGGACAACCTGCTGGTGGAAATGGGCAAGTGGGACATGCGCCTGCAGGACCTGCTGATGTGCCTGAACCTGTTCAGCCGCGTGGACGTCGACGCCGATGGCTGCTTCCACTTCGCGCCGGGCAACTCGAAAGCCGGCGATTTCGTCGAGCTCTACGCACCGATGGACACCCTCGTCGTCCTCACCGCCCTGCAACACCCGCTGGACCCGAACCCGCAATACGCACCCAAGCCCACCGGCCTGACCTGGCAGCAGGTCGCCGCCGACGGCATCAGCGTGCTCTGCCGCACTTCCCGCGCGGAGAACGGCCGCGGCTTCCACAACACCGAACGCCAGTACCTGTAAGGAGCGCGAGCATGCCCATCGTCCCCAGCGACAAACACCCCGAGGCCTGCGTCTCGCGCACCCTGATCGCGGCTGGCGAACCCAGCCTCACCGAACTCAAGGCCGGACAGACCCTGCGCATCCTCGACCTGGAAGGCAACCAGGCGGTAGACACGCTGTTCTTCAGCGCCGCCAACCCGCGCGAGCGCTACGACGTGCAACGCACCCTGCGCAAACAGGGGCAGGTCTACCTCAGCGCCGGCAGCGTGCTCTGGTCCAACCTCGGCAACCCGATGCTGACCATCACCGCCGACACCTGTGGCCGCCACGACACCCTCGGCGGCGCCTGCGCCCAGGAAAGCAACACCGTGCGCTACGCCCTGGACAAGCGCTACATGCACAGCTGCCGCGACAACTTCCTGCGCGCCAGCCTGCACGACGGCCGCCTGAGCAAGGCCGACATCAGCCACAACATCAACTTCTTCATGAACGTGCCGGTCACCGCCGAAGGCGGCCTGACCTTCGAGGACGGCATCTCCGGCGCCGGCAAGTACGTCGAACTGATCGCGCACATGGACGTCATCGTCCTGATCTCCAACTGCCCGCAGCTCAACAACCCCTGCAACGGCTGGAACCCGACGCCGGCGGAGCTGCTGGTATGGGACTGACCGCGCGTCTGCGCCGCTGGTTGTTCCTGCTCGCCCAGAGCCGCAGCGCCCAATGCAGCCCGACGCTGAGAACCTGTAGGAGCGAGGGGGACGCCATCGTTATTGCTCGCGAACGAACTCCGCCCCCGCGCCGGAGTTAAGCGGGGTTCGCGAGCAAGGGCTAGGCGCCCCCCTCGATCCTACGAAAAGCGCTTCAGCGCCATGGACGACCGTGGTGCACACCGAATCATGGCGGGACGGCCCGCCACCCCATGGGGACGCCCTCATGTTCGACAAGCTCCTGATCGCCAACCGCGGTGCTATCGCCTGCCGCATCCTGCGCACCCTGCGCGAGCTGCAACTGGACGGCGTGGCCGTGTACTCCGACGCCGACATGGCCAGCCTGCACATCCAGCAGGCAACGCAGGCCATCAGCCTCGGCGAGGGGCCCGCGTCCACTACCTACCTGGTAGTGGAAAAGATTCTCCAGGCCGCCCACGACAGCGGCGCCCAGGCTATCCACCCCGGCTACGGCTTCCTTTCCGAGAATGCCGCCTTCGCCGAAGCCTGCGAAGCCGCCGGCATCGCCTTCGTCGGCCCGACGCCGGAGCAACTGCGGGTATTCGGCCTCAAGCACACGGCCCGCGCCCTGGCCCGCGAACAGGGCGTGCCGATGCTCGAAGGCACCGACCTGCTGCCCGACCTCGAAGCCGCGTTGCTCGCCGGTGAAGAGGTCGGTTACCCGGTGATGCTGAAAAGCACCGCCGGCGGCGGCGGCATCGGCATGCGCGTGTGTCGCTCGGCAGACGAACTGCGCGACGCCTTCGACGCGGTGAAACGCCTGGGGCAGAACAACTTCAGCGACTCGGGCGTATTCATCGAGAAGTACATCGAGCGCGCCCGCCACCTGGAAGTACAGGTGTTCGGCGACGGCCAGGGCGAGGTGATCGCCCTTGGCGTGCGCGACTGCTCGGTACAACGACGCAACCAGAAGGTGCTGGAAGAAACCCCGGCGCCCAACCTGCCCGCCGGCATGGCCGAGGCCCTGTGCGCGGCGGCGATCCAGCTGGCGAAAGCCGTCAGCTATCGCAGCGCCGGCACCGTGGAATTCGTCTACGACAGCCAGGCGCAGCGCTTCTACTTCCTCGAAGTGAACACCCGCCTGCAAGTGGAGCACGGCGTCACCGAACAGGTCTGGGGCGTCGACCTGGTGCGCTGGATGATCGAACTGGCCGCCGGTGACCTGCCGCCCCTGGCCGAGTTGGCCGCCGCGCTGAAGCCCAGCGGCCATGCGATCCAGGCACGCCTTTACGCAGAAGACCCCGGCCGCGACTTCCAGCCCTGCCCCGGCCTGCTCACCGCCGTGCAGTTCCCGGCGGCCGACGGCAAGGCCCTGCGCATCGACACCTGGGTCGAGGCCGGCTGCGAGATTCCGCCCTACTTCGACCCGATGATCGCCAAGCTCATCGCCTGGGCGCCGACCCGCGAGCAGGCCAGCGCCGGACTCGACCGCGCCCTCGAAGGCAGCCAGCTCTATGGCGTGGAATGCAACCGCGACTACCTGCGGCAGATCATCAAAGACGCGCCCTTCGCCAGCGGCTCGCCCTGGACGCGCTGCCTGGAAGGCCTGCGCTACCGCGCGCAGACCTTCGAAGTACTCAGCGCCGGCACCCAGACCAGCGTGCAGGACTACCCCGGCCGCCTCGGCTACTGGGCCGTGGGCGTGCCGCCGTCCGGGCCGATGGACGATCGCGCGCTGCGCCTGGGCAATGTCCTTCTTGGCAATGCCGAAGGCGCTGCCGCGCTGGAAATCACCATGAGCGGCCCGACCCTGCGCTTCAACACTGACGCGGTCGTGGCCGTCACCGGCGCGGCGCTGCCGATCAGCCTGGACGGCGTCGAACAGCCGATGGATACCGCACTGCTCATCGCCGCCGGCTCTACGCTCAGCCTAGGCACCGTCGGCGGCGCCGGCGCCCGCAGCTACCTGTGCCTGCGCGGCGGCCTGCAGGTGCCGGATTATCTGGGCAGCAAGAGCACCTTCACCCTCGGCCAGTTCGGCGGCCACGGTGGCCGCGCCCTGCGCGCCGGTGATGTGCTGCACCTCGACACGCTGGAAGACGCGAGCCACGGCGACAGTCTGCCAGTGGCACTGCGCACCGACCTCCCGGCCGTGCGCAGCATCCGCGTGATCTACGGCCCCCACGGTGCGCCGGAATACTTCACCGCGGCCTACATCGAGACCTTCTTCGCCACCAACTGGGAAGTGCACTTCAACTCCAGCCGCACCGGCGTGCGCCTGATCGGCCCGAAGCCGGAATGGGTGCGCGAGAGCGGCGGCGAAGCCGGCCTGCACCCGTCGAACATCCACGACAATCCGTACGCCATCGGCGCGGTGGACTTCACCGGCGACATGCCGGTGATCCTCGGCCCGGACGGTCCGAGCCTGGGCGGCTTCGTCTGCCCGGTGACGGTGATCGAGGCCGACCTCTGGCAGCTTGGCCAGCTCAAGGCGGGAGACAAGGTGCGGTTCGTGCCCGTCGATATCTCCACCGCCCGCTCGCTGAGCCGCTCCCAAACCGCCGAATACCGGACTCCCTGTAGGAGCGAGCTTGCTCGCGAACGCATTCTGCCGGAGGTCCAGGAGCTGGGCGGGTTCGCGAGCAAGCTCGCTCCTACAGGAGAGTCCAGCTCCGGCAGCGCCGTTTTCCCCTCACCCCAACCCTCTCCCGGAGGGAGAGGGGGCAGTGCGGAGCTACCGGCGATTGCAGTGCTATCCGGCCAAGCGGACAGCCCCCTCTCCCGCGTGCAGGAGAAGGCGGGGAGTGAGGGTAGCCCGAGCACCGCGCTCACCTCCCCCATCGTCCTCGACCTCGGCCAGGACGACACACGCCTGGTCGCGCGCCTCGCCGGCGACACTCACCTGCTGCTGGAAATCGGCCAGCCCGAGCTGGACCTGGTCCTGCGCTTCCGCGCCCACGCGCTGATGCAGGCGCTGGAGGCCAAAGACCTCGACGGCGTAATCGACCTCACCCCCGGCATCCGCTCGCTGCAGGTGCACTACCAGCCGGAAACCCTCTCACTGGAAACCTTGCTGGAAACCGTCGCCGGCCTGTGGGACGCCGTCTGCGCCGCGCAGGACCTCAAGGTACCGTCGCGCATCGTGCACCTGCCGCTGTCCTGGGACGACCCGGCCTGCCAGCTGGCCATCGAGAAATACATGACCACCGTGCGCAAGGACGCGCCCTGGTGTCCGAGCAACCTGGAGTTCATCCGCCGCATCAACGAACTGCCGGACCTCGAGGCGGTGTATCGCACCGTGTTCGAGGCCAGCTACCTGGTGATGGGCCTGGGCGACGTCTACCTCGGCGCGCCGGTGGCCACGCCACTGGACCCACGCCACCGCCTGGTGACCACCAAGTACAACCCCGCGCGCACCTGGACGGCGGAGAACTCGGTCGGCATCGGCGGCGCCTACCTGTGCGTCTACGGCATGGAAGGCCCCGGCGGCTACCAGTTCGTCGGCCGCACCCTGCAGATGTGGAACCGCTACCGCGAGGTCGCGGCGTTCGACGGCAAACCCTGGCTGCTGCGCTTCTTCGACCAGATCCGCTTCTACCCGGTGTCGGCGGACGACCTGCTGCGCATCCGCCGCGACTTCCCGCTGGGCCGCTATCCGTTGCGCATCGAAGAAAGCGAGCTGCGCCTGGCGGACTACCAGCAGTTCCTCGCCGAGGAAGCCGCGAGCATTGCCGAATTCCGCAGCCACCAGCGTGCCGCCTTCGATGCTGAGCGCGAGCGCTGGATCGCCTCGGGCCAGGCACATTTCGAAAGCGAGGAGGCCGCCATCGACAGCGGCGAGGACGCCCCGCTCGGCGCCGGCCAGCACGCCGTCGAAAGCCACATCGCCGGCAACCTCTGGCAGGTGCAGGTGGAAGCCGGCGCCAGCGTGAAGGCGGGCGACATCCTGGTGATCCTCGAGTCCATGAAGATGGAAATTCCCCTCACCGCCCCGCGCGACGGCGTGGTGCGCGAAGTCCGCGTGCAGCCCGGCTCACCAGTGCGCGCCGGGCAGCGGGTGGTGGTGATGGAGGAGGCTTGAGCTGACGTAGCCGATGTTGCGTAGAGCCCCTCTCCCCAGCCCTGGCTGCGCGCCCCGCTCCTCAAGCGGGAGAGGGAGCCGTCCGGAGCAAGAGGCCACACCCGACTCATCCTGAAACCCATTGTCAGACCCGCGCCGAACTGCTCTTCCCCCTCTCCCTTCAGGGAGAGGGCCGTCCGAAGCGGGGAAAAAATCCGATTCATCCTGAAACCACGGCCAAGCCAGTGGATTGAACCCGACACCGCGCCGGACTGCTCTTCCCCCTCTCCCTTCAGGGAGAGGGCCGGGGAGAGGGGCTGCGCCCAGCACAGGAACCTCAACCATGCCCATCACCTTCGACCTCCGCCTCGCCGCCCTGCGTGCCGCCTACCGCGAAGGCCGCGCCACGCCGCGCCAACTGATCGCCGGACTGCGCAACAAGGCCGCCGCACTGAACCCGGACTACCACCTGTTCATCCACTTTCTCAGCCTGGAAGAACTGGAACCCTACCTGGCCGCCCTGGACGACAAGTCGCCGGATAGCCTGCCTCTCTACGGCATCCCCTTCGCCATCAAGGACAACATCGACCTCGCCGGCGTCCCCACCACCGCCGCCTGCCCGGCCTTCGCCTACACGCCGAAAACCTCCGCGACGCTGGTGCAACAGCTGATCGACCTGGGCGCCATTCCGCTGGGCAAGACCAATCTCGACCAGTTCGCCACCGGCCTCAACGGCACCCGTTCGCCCTACGGCGAATGCCGCAACAGCGTACTGCCGGAGTACCCGTCCGGCGGCTCCAGCGCTGGCTCTTCGCTGGCGGTGGCTCTGGGGGTGGCGAGCTTCGCCCTGGGTACCGACACCGCCGGATCCGGCCGCGTGCCAGCGGCGCTCAACGGTCTGCTCGGTCTCAAGCCGAGCAAGGGCCTGCTGTCCAACCACGGCCTGGTGCCGGCCTGCCGCACGCTGGACTGCATCACCTACTTCACCGCCAGTGCCGCCGAGGCCAGCGAGCTTCTGGCTCTGACTGCCAAGCTCGATCCGCAGGACGGCTACAGCCGCGCCAACCCGGCGTGGAACGACGTCAGCGCCTTCGGTGCGCCCAAGCCATTTCGCTTCGGTGTTCCCCGCGCCGATCAATTGGAATTTTTCGGCTGCCACGAAGGCCCGGTGCTGTTCACCGACGCCCTCGACCAGCTCAAGGCGCTGGGCGGCGAGGCTCGGGAGATCGACTTCGCCCCCTTCCTCGAAGCCGCGCGCCTGCTCTATGAGGGGCCGTGGGTCGCCGAGCGCTACAGCGTGGCCGGCGAGCTGATCGAGCGCGACCCGCAGGCCGTGCTGCCAGTGATCCGCGACGTGCTGGCGAAAGCCCCCGGCGCCACCGCCGTGCAGGCGTTCCGTGCGCAGTACCGGCTGCAGGAACTCAAGACGCAGTGCGATGCAATCCTCGCCGACCTCGACTGCGTGCTCACCCCCACCATCGGCCGCCCGGTAACGCTGGAGGAGCTGCACGCCGAACCGGTGAAACGCAATTCGGACCTGGGCTACTACACCAACTTCATGAACCTGCTGGACTACGCCGCCGTGGCGGTACCCAGCGCAATCATGGACAACGGCCTGCCCTGGGGCGTGACGCTGTTCGGCCGCGCCTTCACCGACCAGTACCTGCTTGGCGTGGCTGACGCCCTGCAGCGCCAGCACAACCTGCCACTCATCGGCGGCAACGCCATCGCCCCGGCGTCCTCCGCCAACGCCGCGCGCAACGACCGTGCGCGCCTGGTGGTATGTGGCGCGCACCTCGACGGCCTGGCGCTGAACTGGCAGCTGCGCCAGCGCGGCGCCCGCCTGCTGCGCGCCACCCGGAGCGCACCGGCCTACAAGCTCTATGCCCTCGCCGGCGGCCCGCCGCTGCGCCCCGGCATGCTGCGCGTGGCCGACGATGGCGTGGCCATCGAGGTGGAAGTCTGGGAACTGCCCAGTGCCGAACTGGGCTCCTTCCTCACCGGCATTCCTGCGCCGCTGGGGCTGGGCAAGGTGCAACTGGAGGACGGCAGCTGGGAAACCGGCTTCATCTGCGACGTCTGGGGCCTGGACGGCGCCGAGGACATCAGCCATTTCGGCGGTTGGCGGGCGTGGCTGCACAGCCACAGCTGAGCGGCTTTTCGTAGGAGCGAGCTTGCTCGCGAACAGTCTCCGCCACCGAGGTTTGTTCGCGAGCGAGCTCGCTCCTACAGGTCCGCGGCATCGTGGATGTGTGGGCGTAGAGGGTGGGCACCGCGCAGGAGCGGACTCCGTCCGCGATAGCCCGACCACGCGCAAATGGTTATCGGCAAACCCATGGAACCCCGCCGCGCCACCAGCTAGAGTCCCAGCATCACCCGCCGCAAGGACCGGCCATGCCCGACCTCAGCCACCAGCAGGCGCAGCACCGCGTCAACGATATCCTGGCGTTCGACCGCGAGCTGCGCCGCCTGCATGACGAAGGCGCGCTCGTCCTCGATACCACCCAGCGCGACCGCCTGCACGACCACCAGCAACGCCTGCTCGCCGATTACCGCGCGCGCTTCGACATCGACCGCGACAGCCAGGACCATCGCCTCTCGCTGGGCATGCGCATCGCCTCGTTCCTCGGCGCGCTGGCGCTGGCCGCGAGCCTGTTCTTCCTCTTCTACCAGTTCTGGGGCCTGTTCAGCGAAGGCGTACAGGTCGTCATCCTCATCAGCGCCTCGCTCATCAGCCTGTTGCTGACCCTGATCCTGCAGCGGCGCGACGCCTCCGGCTACTTCGCCAAACTCGGTGCCATGCTGGCCTTCGCCTGCTTCGTATTGAACGTCGTGATGGTTGGGCAGATCTTCAACATCACGCCGTCGGACAAGGCCCTGCTACCCTGGGCCGCCTACGCCCTGGTGCTCGCCTACACCTGCAACACGCGCCTGCTGCTGGCCGCCGCGCTGATCTGCGTGATGGGCTACGTCGCCGCACGGGTCGGCACCTGGAGTGGCGTCTACTGGCTGGATGTGGGCGAGCGCCCGGAGAACTTCTTCCCCGCCGCCCTGCTGATCTTCTTCGTTCCCTCGCTCATCGCGCAGAACCGCTTCGATGGCTTCGCCGCGATTTACCGGGTGCTTGGCCTGCTCGGGGTGTTTCTGCCGATGCTGGTGCTGGCCAACTGGGGCAGCGGCAGCTACCTGCCCCTGGGCTTCGCCACGGTGGAGAGCCTCTATCAGGTACTCGGCTTTATCGTCTCGGCGCTGGTCATCTGGCTTGGCGCGCGCCGCGAGTGGCCTGAAGTGGTGAATACCGGCCTGACCTTCTTCGTGATCTTCCTCTACACCAAGTTCTTCGACTGGTGGTGGGAGATGATGCCCAAGTACCTGTTCTTTCTCGTCCTGGGTCTGTGCGCGGTGCTGATCCTGCTGGTGCTGCGTCGCCTGCGCCGGGCCCACGGCCTGCTGGGAGCTCGCCCATGAACTGGACACGCACCCATGCCCTGGCCGGCGGTGTCGGCCTGATCCTGCTGGTCAACGCGGTGGCCCTGGCCGGCGTCGCCTGGAACCGCTCCGGCGAGCCGGACAGCGTGCTGCCGCTCAGCCAGCGCGAGCTGCTGCGCAACAGCGACTGGTACAAGGAAAACAGCGGCCTGAGCCTGCGCCTGCGCTGGCGCACGCCCAGCCGGGACGAAGAGGCGCGGCAGCACAGCCGTGGCTGGCAGCCCGCCCTCGACGGCCAGAAGATGGCCGAACTCGGCTTCGCCATGCCCGAACAGGTGGATGACAACAGCGCCCGACGCTTCGGCCGCCAGCAATCGCGCGATGCCCTGCTGGTGCTGGAGCTCAACGGGCCGCTGTACGAGCGCGAAGTGCAGCTGACCCGCAAGCGCCTCGATGAGGCGCGCCAGGCCGCCGATGCCGCGCCGCAGAATGCCCGGCTGGCGGACGAGCGCGACTTCATCCGCCGCGAGCTGGACAGCGAGGAGAAGACCGACACGCGCCTGCTGCTCAAGGACGTCGGCCTGGACCTGCAAACGCTGCGCGCACGCTATCCCGATCGGCAGCGCTACCTCATCGTCCACGGCCAGGTACGCCCCGTCTCCAACTACTACCAGCACATCTGGACACTCGGCGGCACCGCCACTGCCATCGGCACCGACAGCCTCAACGTGCCCTACCAGTGGCGCGAGCGCCTGGACCAGATCACCGCGCAGCCTCACCGGGCAGCAGACGGGCGCGCCCAGCCCTTCGTCGCCGAAGTCGCCTTCGGCCAGCGCCTGGAACCGTGGATCAAGCGCATCGACATGCCCTGACCGCCCCCTCCGCGCCGATCCGAATCCGCTTGCGCGATGCGGGTCGGCGCTGCACCCTGTGCGCCCGCCTCACTGCCACTTGCCGCCCTGACCGGCCATGAACGACTCCATTCCCGATCCCAGCCGCTGCCCGCTCTGCGGCCAGTCCAATCGTTGCACCCAGGCCGACCCGGCGCTGCAGGGCCAGAGCTGCTGGTGCTTCGGCACGCGCATTGACCGCAACATCCTGGAGCGCATTCCAACCGAACTGGTCGACCGCGCCTGCCTGTGCCCCCGCTGCGCCGCCGGGCTTTCGCCGCAGAGCCAGGACGACGAGAACGCCTGATGCGCCTGGATCGCTTCATCGCCAACCTGCCCCACCTGAACCGTCAGCAAGCCCGCCAGTTGCTCGCCGAAGGCCGCCTGCGCGTGGATGGCAACGTGGTGCGCGATGGTCGTCACGAGGTGCGTGAGTTCTCCCGGGTGGAGTTGGACGAAGACCTGCTGCAGGCCGGCAAGCCGGCGCGCTACTTCATGCTGCACAAGCCCGCCGGCTGCGTCAGCGCCACCCGCGACGCCGAGCACCGCACCGTAATCGACCTGCTGGAAGAGCCGGACAAGCATGAGCTGCACATCGGCGGCCGCCTGGACTACAACACCACCGGCCTGCTGCTGATCACCAACGACGGCCAGTGGTCGCGGCGCATGACGCTGCCGGGGCGCAAGCTGCCCAAGGTCTACTACGTGGAGACCGAAGACCCGATCGACGAGCGCTACGTCGCGACCTTCGAGCAGGGCCTGTACTTCGCCTTCGAAGACCTCACCACCCTGCCCGCCCAACTGGAAATCCTCGACACCCGCGCTGCCCGGTTGACCCTGCACGAGGGCCGCTACCACCAGGTCAAGCGGATGTTCGGCCACTTCCAGAACAAGGTCACCCGCCTGCACCGCGAGAGCATGGGCAGCCTCCAGCTCGATCCGGCGCTGCAACCGGGTGAATACCGCGCGCTGACCCCAAAGGAAATTGCCGAGCTCGGCTGATCTGCACCGTGTAGGAGCGAGCTTGCTCGCGAACAATCTTGCCGGCGAGCACGGCGTCCGGGCAGTTCGCGAGCAAGCTCGCTCCTACATACCGTGCTCCGTTCAACGTTCCGAAAAGCCTTACGCAAACCGTTCAGCCCGGCGGTTTGCAGCCGCCGTCACCGCTTGGCTAAGCTCCCTGCCATGCCCGCGTTCCAAGGAAAGGTAATGAAGAAACTGTCGGTTGCCCTGCTGATCGCCCTGAGTGCCAGCGTCGCCTTCGCCAATCCGAGCAAGCCCTCACCGCTCTCGGACCTGCAGGCCGCACTGAAAACGCTCAAGCCCGGCCAGTTCCTCTGGTATCCGGAAATCTCCCCGGCAGGCCCGGTCACCCTGGTGGTCAGCCTCACCGAGCAGCGCGCCTACGTGTACCGCAACGGCATCGCCATCGGCGTGGCCACGGTGAGCACCGGCAAGAAGGGCAAGGAAACCCCCACCGGCGTGTTCTCCATCCTGCAGAAGAAAGTCGAGTACCACTCCGACCTCTACAACAGCGCACCCATGCCCTACATGCAGCGCCTGACCTGGGATGGCATCGCCCTGCACGCCGGCAACCTGCCCGGCTACCCCGCCTCCCACGGCTGCATCCGCCTGCCCATGGCCTTCGCCAAGAAGCTCTACGAAGTCACCGGCTTCAGTACCACCACGGTGATCATCTCCGACGCCAAGAGCTCGCCCGTGGAGGTCTACCACCCAGGCCTGCTCGCGCCCATCGTCAGCGACGGCCGCCCCGCCGGCCCGCACGACGACAGCGGCATGGTGGTGCCGTTCTGGAGCGATCCGGGCGCAGAAAAGGGCCCGGTCTCCGTGCTGGTCAGCCGCGCCGACCGTCGCCTCTATGTCTACCGCGGCGGCCTGCAGATCGGCACCGCGCCGGTGGCCTTCGAGCATCCGGAAGAAAGGACCGGCGTCGCCGCCTTCTCCCTCATGGAGAAACCCTCCCAGACCGAGATCGAGAGCGAGAGCCCGAACCTGCGCTGGACCAGCGTGCAGGTCAGCGACCCGCAGCGCGGCCTGACTCCCGCCGAGCAACTGGGCAAGTTCAGCCTCGACCGCGAATTCCTGCGCAGCCTGCTGGCCAGCATGGACGTCGGCAGCACCCTGGTGATCACCGACCTGCCCTCCACCCGCGACATGCGCAGCAACCCGGACTTCACCGTGATCACCACCAACGACCGCAAGGCGGAACAGAAGCCGGTCAAGAACCAGACGGTGGAATGAGGAAATGGTCCGGGGCATTGCGGCACCGTCCTGGACCTCCCCTACAGCGCCTCATCATTCCACTGCACCCCACACTGCCCATCCCCGCCGGACTGCCCAGCCTCACCTCCGGACAGACGGCCTCAAGCCCGCCCTGCCAGCCGCCGAAGAATCTCGAAACACAAAGAGTCCAGGCGCCTGCCGGGAGTGCGTCGATTCCCTCTGCCCTCCCGTAAACCGGCGCCTTGCGGTGGCAAATCGCAGCGGAAAGTTCGTAATTACCGACGGGCGGAACCATACTTGATCAAAAAACAACCACATCACTGGTCAAAAATCGCGCACAATGCGGCGTTTCCCAGAAAAAACCATATCGATTCAACGGGAATGTTGTATTCATGCTGACTTTTTTGAAGTTACGGGGGTTCTTCCGGATTTCGCTCGCCAGTGCCGCGCTCTTCGCGATCGGTAGCTGGCAGACCGCGTCCGCTGCCCGCCTGCCCACGGCCGAGGAACTGCACCGCCTCGCGCCGGCGACCAATACCGAAACCCTGCGCCTGGCACTCAGCGCCCTGCAGTGCGCCAGCACCCAGTTGGGTGGCCAGAACCAATTGCTGACGGTGATCGACTACTCCAAGCCGTCCCGCGACAAGCGCCTCTGGGTCTTCGACCTGAAGCAGCGCAAGCTGCTCTTCGAAGAATGGGTCGCCCATGGCAAGAAGAGTGGCGACGACATGGCCACCTCCTTCTCCAACCGCCCGGAGAGCTTCCAGTCCTCCATCGGCCTCTACCAGACCGGCCAGACCTACAGCGGCAAGCACGGCCGTTCCCTGCGCCTGCTGGGCCTGGAGCCGGGCTTCAATGACAACAGCGAAGAGCGCGCCATCGTCATGCACGCCGCCGCCTACGCCGACCCCAAGGTCGTCCCCGGCCTCGGCCGCCTGGGCCGCAGCCTAGGCTGCCCAGCGGTGCGCCCGCAGGTGGCGCAGAAGCTGATCGACACGGTGAAGAACGGCAGCTACGTGTTCGCCTACTACCCGCAGCAGCAGTACCTGAAGACCTCGCAGTTCCTTGCCGGGCAAAGCTGCACCGTGGCGAAGAACCCACAGATCAACCGCTACGCCACCAACCTCGCCAAGCGCTGATCGACTCCCGCACCTGAAACGCAAACCGCCGGCTGATGCCGGCGGTTTGCGTTTGCGAGTGTTGCAGGGGCGAGCTTGCTCGCCAACCAACATCGGCGAAGAGGTGTTTCGCGAGCAAGCTCGCTCATACTTGAAGCCGCCAGCTACGCCTTCACCCCATCCAGGATCGCCAGCAACGCCCGCACGTCCACGGCATCCATCTGCTCGGGGTGGAGGAAGCGCTCGCCGTATTCGCGGTAGACGCCCTGGCTGATGAACAGGCGGAACAGGTCGGCGTCAATGTGCTGGTCGCGCGCCATGAAGGCGAGGATCTTCAGCGATTCGGAGAGCGTCTTCGGTGCCTTGTAAGGGCGGTCGGCGGCGGTCAGGGCCTCGAAGATGTCGGCGATTGCCATCACCCGCTCCGGAATGCTCATCTGCTCGCGGGAGAGCTTGCGCGGGTAGCCGGTGCCGTCCATCTTCTCGTGGTGGTTGGCGGCGATGGTCGGCACGCGGCGCAGGTTTCGCGGCAGCGGCAAGGTGGTGAGCATCATCAGGGTCTGGACGATGTGCTCATTGATCTTGAAGCGCTCCTCGTCGTTCAGCGTGCCGCGGCGGATACCCAGGTTGTACAGCTCGCCGTAGTGGCTCGCGTAGGGCGGCAGGCGCATGTCGAAACCCCAGATGTTGCGCGGGTCGTCCTTCACCACCGGTGGCTTGCGCTCGCCCCAGGGCACGCGATGTTCGGGTTTGTCGGCGAGGAGGAATTCCTCCGCCGGCAGCGGCCGCTCCGGCCGGCCCTGCAGGCGTTCGGCCTCGTCGTGGGAGATGCCCAGGCGGTCGTCGAAATGGCGCAGCCAGCGGCGCTCGCCGATCTGCTTGAGGCGCTCGATGTCCTCGTCCTTCATGAACTCGCCGCCGACGTTGGCCTGGGCGACGAAGGCGTAGTCATCGCGCAGCGATTCGTGCAGCGCATCCCGGCGGGCGGCGAGCAGGCCGATGTCACTCCCCTCGGCGATACCGCGCCAATAATCCAGCTCGATGTCGCGCCAGATCACCTCGAAGCGCGTGCGTACCTCGTGCAGGCGGTTGTACAGCGTCTCCAGCTTGGTGGCCTTGTCCACCACGTACTCGGGGCTGGTGATCTTGCCGCAGTCGTGCAGCCAGGCGGCGATCTGGAATTCGTAGCGCTCGGCATCGCTCATGCTGAAGCCGGCGTACTCGCCGTCACGCGAATCGATGACCTTCTGCAGCAACAGGTCGGCCAGTTGCGGCACGCGCTCGCAGTGGCCGCCGGTGTAAGGGCTCTTGGCGTCGATGGCATCCGCCAGCAGCTTGATGATGGCGTCCAGAAGGCGCTGCTGGGCTTCGATCAACTGGCGGGTTTCGATGGCCACGGCGGCGGCGCCGGAAAGCTCCTCGACAAAACGCTTGAAGGGTTTGCGCGGCTGACGGCTGTGGGCGCCCTCCTCGGCCAGTTGCAGGACCAGGATGCCCAGCAGCTCGTCCGAGCGGTTGCGCAGGGAAACCTCCAGGTACTGCCCGCGGTTCGCCAGCGCCAGATCCACGCGCTCGGCCAGTTGGGTCTCGGTGAAGCCTTCGATCAGCATGGATTGCGGGTACTGCTCGCCGTTCACCGTGCACGCCAGGCGCAGCCGGCACTCGTCGTCGTCCAGCAGGTACACCGCGCCGCCCATCACGCCGGTGGCTTCCACCAGGCGCGAGAGCACGCCTTCGAGCATGCTTTCCAGGCGCGTCTCGCGGCTCAGGGTCAGGGTAATCGCCTGGAAGTTGTGGATGGTGCGCGACATGCTGCCCATCACGCTGCTCAGGTCGCGAACCTCGGCGATCTTCGACTCCACGCCCACCGGCCGGGCGAAGTCGAAGGCAGCCAGCGCGCCGACCTGATCGGCCAGCGCGGTCAGCGGGCGGGCGATTCGCCGGCCTATGTACCAGCCGATCAGCAGCAGGACGAGCAACAGCGTGCCGCTCCACATGGCTTGGTTGAACAGCAGTTGCCGTGCGCCCGCCAACAACTCCACCGCGGGGATCGCGATCAGCACTTTCACTTCGTTGCTGGTGAAGTTCGACAGCGGCACCCAGATGCCGTACCACTCCTCACCCTTTACCCGGTACGCCTGGGGTGTGCCGGAAGGCACCGATTCCGTGTTGAGCTCGCTCAGGCTCGGCACCTGCAACTCGGCGAGGGTAGCCAGACGCAGCTCCTTGCCTTCATGGACCATCAGCTTGGACAGGTCGGGATAGGCGATCACCGTGCCCTTTCCGTCCACCACCGCCAGTTCGGTATTGGCGGTCTGGCGCAGGTCGCCCATCTCGCCGCCCAGGTCGTTGACCGAGGCGTCCATGCCGATCACCGCGGCGCCATCGACGCTGCGGTGAGCCAGGGTCAGGCCGATCTCGCGGGTGGTGAAGAACACGTAGGGTTGGGTCAGCACCGTCTTGCTGGTCAGGCGCGCCTCGTTGTACCAGGGCCGCTGGCGGGGGTCGTAGTTGTAGTCGGGCCGCTCCTGCACTCGCAGCAGGCGCAGCTCGCTGTCGTAGAAACGCCACTCGCCGAGCAGGCCGCCCTGGCCGTTGAGGGTCTGGCTCTGCACCAGGTACTTGGCCGCATCCGGCGCCTGCAGCACGCGGCGCACCTCGGGCACGCGCAGCGCGCGTATGAGCAGGAACTCGCCGTTCGGGTAGCCGATGTACACCGCACTGAGGGTGCGATTGGCGCGCAGGTTTTCCACCAGCATCGGCAGGCGATCGAGGCGCGCCGGCAGGTTGTCGGTCTGCGAGATCGGGTCGTGGGTCAGCAGGCGCAGCGCGCTTTCCGCCGGATCGATCAGGCGGCGGATACGCTCGTTGATGGTCGCGCCCAGCTGGCTGGCCGATTCCCCGGCCGCCGTCACCAGCGCACCTTCCACGCCGCGGTATCCCTGGATCAGCAAAGCACCCGCCAGCACCAGCATGCTGGCGATAATGGCGCCAGCCACCAGCAGTTGCAGCGGAATACCCCGTTCGAATGCCTTCATCCTTTACCAGCCTCTGTCCGTGGAGCTGTAACGATATCCGCTGTCGAGCAGTCCTTCCGCCACCTGCGGCGGTGCATTCTTACGCATGATCCGGGCCAGGGTTCCGTCCAGCCACAACGTTTCCAGCAGGCGCATCCATTCAGCGCTTTGCGCTGGGGTGAAGCGCTTGCGCGAGAGCATCAGGTTGTGGGGTGTCGCCGGCCCGGGCATCACATCTACCACATGAAAGCGGTCGCGTTGACGACGATCGCTCACCGCCCCTTCGAGGTTCATCTCGTGGCCGATCACGCCCTCGACGCCGCCGTTGAGCAACGCGGTGAAGCGGGTCGCATCGTCCTTGTACTCCAACACCCGCCCCTCGGCGCGAAGGATGCGCAACATGCCATCGATATAAGCGCCATGGCGGTAGCCGGCGATCACACCCAGGCGGGCTCCGGGCATATCGTGGAAAGCGTCCAGGCTGTTCATCTCGCCCAGGTCGTCACGCACGATCAGCTTGTTGCGCATGTACAGGTAGGGAAGCAGGTAGGTATAGGCACGCCGCTGCGGTGTGGCCACGCCGCTGGTGCCCATCTGCAGGTCGCCGCTTTCCAGCATGCGCCAGACTTCATCGCGAGGGCGGACGGACACCTCGAACTGGCAGCCGGTGCGCTTGGCCAGTTCGGCAATCAGGTCCGGGTCGATGCCGACGTCGTCATGGAAGAACACCACGTTGCGGGTGAAGGCGACGGTGAGCGGTTGCTCGCAGCCGTAGCGGTCCTCGGCCATGGCTTCCGCACACAGCCATGCGGCCGGGGCCAGGACCAGCAGTGGGACGAACGTTCGGTGAAATGCCATGGACCCGCTCCGCACGCGGTATCGGCCTCAGGGGGAGCACGGCACAGTCGCTCGTCTTCGGCAGGGGGCGTTACAGCTATCACAAGAGTGTAATCCGGCTTCACCAAAGCGCCGGACAATCGCGCGGAGAAATGTCATTTCGTCGGATTTTGGCCAAACGATGTGACTCAAGCGCTCGGTGGCTGTTGCAGGTGCCAGACCACCCTGCTTAACTCTGGCTCAAGCGTGACCAATGAGTCACGCAGCGCAACCAACAATGATTTCCGCGGCAGCTGTTCCCCAAGCCGCACCTTCCCCGCCTGATCAGAAGCCTCCGTCCGCGCCCCCACGGGTTTCGGAGCGTCGTCTTTTGATGCCTTAAACCATTGAAAATAAAGAAATTATTAACTTTCGTCGAGTGACATGAAGCTGTCACGTCAAGACGCTTTCCTCTGCCTGGGTACTTTCTTCGCATCCGATGGTGGATGCGCACCATGACCTGCGTCTGGAGGAATACGACATGAGGCCGGAAACCGCCGTCGTCGAGATTCAGCAACACCGGGTATACACGGAGTTTCACGCCAACAGGGAAGCGCGCCAGACCATCATCCTGGTCAACGGCTCGCTGGCAACCACCGCCTCCTTCGCGCAAACGGTGAAATACCTGCAACCGCATTTCAACGTGGTGTGCTACGACCAGCCCTACGCAGGCCGGTCCAAGGCTCACAACGACTGCCGCGAGTTCATCACCAAGGAGTACGAGGCGCAGTTGCTGCTCGGCCTGATCGAACACTACCGCGCCGACGTGGTGATGTCCTTCTCCTGGGGCGGCGTCGCCACCCTCCTGGCCCTGGCGGAACGCCCGGCGCGTATCCAGAAGGCCGTGATCAACTCCTTCTCGCCGCTGCTCAATGCCTCGATGCTCGACTACCTGCACCGCGGCCTGGACTACCTGTCCGCGTGCGACCGCACCAACGTCGGCAACCTGGTGAACGACACCATCGGCAAGTACCTGCCGCATCTGTTCAAGCGCTACAACTTCCGCCATGTCAGCGGCCTCGACGAGCACGAATACCAGCAGATGCACTTCCACATCTGCCAGGTGCTCAAGCTCAGCGCGGAGAGCTACATGGAGAAGTTCGCCGCCATCGACATCCCGCTGCTGTTCATGAACGGTGAGCTGGACATCTACACCACCCCGGCCGAGGCGAAGCTGTTCCAGCAACTGATCCGCGACTGCGAGTTCCGCACCATCCGCAACGCTGGCCACTTCATCGACGTGGAGCACAAGAAGGCCTGGCAGGACACCCAGGACGCCCTCCTGACCTTCCTCCAGCCGCAGCGCCACCCGGTACTGGCCAACCCCTACCTGCCCAGCAGCCAGGGCGTACCCATCGCCGCCATGGTGGGCTGATGCAGCCAGCGCACACCGCCGGGGGCCGGCCCCAGACCTTCCGCCCCCGGTTTTTCATCGCCCCACGTAAACACGAATGCGCTCCAGCGACCCCACCTGACCTATCGAGGCTTCACTAAGCCCCGCCCTTCTGGTAAAAAGGCACCCCCAAGCGGGCGTCGTATAATGGCATTACCTGAGCTTCCCAAGCTCATGACGAGGGTTCGATTCCCTTCGCCCGCTCCATATCACACCCTGAAACCGCTCTAGCACGCGGCTTTCAGGACAGAAATGGTGGGAACGCAAATTAGGTCAGTCACGAAATCAACCATTTCGAGGACTGTCCCATGTCACAGCGTCCCCCCCACACCCCTCATGTGCTCTTCACCCGCGATCGCGGTTTCCAGTACGTTCGTAGCCTGCCCAAGGCCCTGCTCACGGACGAACGCCTGCCCAAACAGATCCGTTGGCCGCTCGGCCAGCACCATGAAATCGCCCGCGATATCGCACGCCAACTCAACGAGGCGTTCGACGATCTGCTGCACCTGATCACCGAGCGTCGCCTCGGCGCGGACTACCTGCTGCAGTCGCTGGGCCAGATGTACCTGCAGCATCAGCGCGTGATGCAGGACATGCGCGTGCCGCTGGGTAGCCTGATCACTCCCAACGCGTTGGCGAAAGAGCCGCTGGAGCTCGGTTACGAACGCCTCGCCGACCAGGAGGCGGTATCCACCGTCCTCTTCACCGATGCCCACGGCGAGTACAGCTTCGTCCTGCGCGACAACGGCTACGCGAAGCACCTGGAGATGCTCCCCTTCGCTCGCTATGACATTCCCCTTGGCACTCACGATTTCGCTGCAGCACGCTGGAAAGCCGCGTTCCTGCTGGAGGCTCTGGAGCGTCTGAGAGGCTGGAAGCGTGACGGCTATCTGCATGTGCTGCATCCGCTGCTCACCCGCACCCTGGCGTGGGAGCAATTCATCCGTTTCGCGGCCAAGCCGCGGGAAGTGTCACTGTTAGAACAGCGTCTGCCGATCAGCTTGAGCGCGCTGGAATCCCTGCCCAGCCTCCAATACCTCGCGCCGCCGCACGCAGAGCTGATGCAGATTCGCCAGTTGGAAACGGGCGTCTATGTGCTGTATGTCGATGTCCAGAAGCTCGGCGCACCGCATGTGCCCGAGGGAGGCGCGCTCCAACTACTGCTCCAGACCACCGACTGGGTTCTGGCCAACCTGCTGTTTGCCGTGGCAGCACCGGATTTGCTCAGCCTCCTGGCAGCCTTCCTCAGGCAGGAGGAAATCGACACCGCATCGTTGTTACAACTCCTCCAGCAAATTCACGACCTGTTGGAGAAGTACCTGGCGGGACTGCCAAAGCCGGACAGCCTGCCAGAGCTGCCAGCGCTGCCAGCGCCCAGTTCGCCTCAGGCCGTCCTGCCCGCACAGACGCAGTCGGTGCTCCAGGCCCTTTCCGGCCTACTGCCCGAGACACAAGCCGTGGCCCTCAATCGCGCGTTGAGGGACGCCGGCGTGTTTACCGCACCATCGCCCGGCGGGATTCGCTACGTCACGCTGGTCGAGCGCTTTAAAAAACATCATGAGATCAGCCAGACTTGGACGAATGCCGATACCCGTATCCAGAACCTGGCCCGTCTCGATGCGCTGGTCGAAATCGTTGGCCCTGGTGTTGCCATCGAACAGATCACCCGCCAGGAAGCCGTACGGGTACGCGACGCCCTGCGGCTGTATCCGAAATCGCGGAACAAGACACCGGGCCTGCGGCAGAAACCGCTCGGCGAAATCATCGCGGAGGGTGGCTATACCCCCATCCACCCGCGCACGCTCAAACGCTATTTTGCGCTGTTCAAGTCAACCCTCGACTACGCCGTCGACCAGGGGCTGCTGGAGCAAAGTCCTGCGCAGTTGGTGCATTACAAGGCACCACAGGCTGGACGCAGCAATCGGAGTTACAGCCGAGAGCAACTGCGGCTACTCCTCACCGGGCCGGTGTATACCCTGAACAGTCTGCCGCGCTGGCAATTGCACGCCTTCAAGTTCTGGCTGCCCTTGTTGGGGGCCTATCAAGGCGCCCGTCTCAATGAACTCTGCCAACTGCGCGTCGGCGACGTACGTCAGGACGCGGGGATCTGGTACCTCTCGCTGAACACCGAGCAACTCGGAAAACGCTTGAAAAACACCAGCAGTGAGCGCGACGTCCCCATTCATCACCGCGTCCTGGAGGCAGGTTTCCTGGAGTTTGTGGAAATGCGCAGCCGTGAGGTCGGCGCGGATCGCCATGCGATGCTGTTTGACGGACTCACCCCTGTTCGCAATAAATTGCCAGGCGCCAGCGCCAGCCGATGGTTCCTAGGGAATGACACCAACTTTGGCGGCTACATTGAGGCCTGTGGATTAGAGGGGCAAGGCCGAACCTTCCATGGACTGCGCCACACATTCATTGCCCAATTCCGCGCGCAGAAATTGGACATGGCGATTGCCAAGGCTTTGGTCGGACATACCGATCGCTCCGTGACCGGACAGTACGGACGTGGCTATCCGCTGGAGGTACTCAAGGACGAGTTGGATCGTATGGATCACGGTCTTTCCCTCGAGCATATTCACTACCGCAATTACCTGAAGCTGCAGGAGCAACAAGAACCCTCCAAGGGACATTCTGCCACTATGTCGCGACGCGGCATGACCAAGGTACAAAAACGTAACTGGCGGCGATTCATTCCGCTCAACATCGCCGCGAGCTAAAGCAGCGAGGCCCCTAAAGGGGCCTCTTCTTTTTGTAATAGAAGAAATTGGTCACGCTCAGCTGGATGCCCCGTAATACTGGGCCAATCACTCAATGGAGTTTATGGAAGTATCACTCCACTTCCGATACATTGATCCAGATAATTTTCTTCCCGAGGTTACGTCAATGTCCAAACTTGCAGAATTCCGTGCGGCCGAGAAAGCCCTCGCGGAACAACTGGCCCATCTAGAATCCCTGCAAAAGAATTCCGCTCTCCAGCGGGAAATCGAGTTCGAGGAGAAGCTCAAGAAACTGATGGCAGAGCACGCTAAATCGCTGCGCGATATCGTGGCAATCCTGGATCCTGATTCGGCGCGCACCGTCGCCACCCGCGCTGCACGCCCTGGCCGCCGTCAGCGGACTGTGAAAGTCTACAAAAACCCGCATACCGGCGAGGTCGTTGAGACCAAGGGCGGCAATCAAAAGACCCTGAAATCCTGGAAGGCCGAACACGGTAGCGACACTGTCGAGTCGTGGCTGCAAGAGTAAGTGACGCCCTCGCTCGAACGCCTGGCCAAGTAGGGCTCTTCCCTTCTCTCCGCGGGCCAGGCGTAAGGCATTTATCTCTTCCGTGACTATCCTCACCAATCACTACTACCTACCTTCGCGGCTCTCCCCCTCCCGATACACATGTCGTCAACCTCCGAGATGTCGCCCGTCTCGTAAGCTCAAACTCCGCACCACCGCGCGCTATCTCTGATCAGGCCTTTAACTGCGTAATTGCATCGCATTTGGTCACCCAATTACATTGCCGCAGACCAGTCAATTGCATTCGTACTGACCACCGTTTGCATCCGACCTGGCCTGTACACGCCGAAGAGGCGACCGGCAGAGAACGGCCAGAAGCGGGCACTTAGAGTCCAGATTTCAAAGTCGAACTCAACTGCGCCGCACCGCAAGAGGTTACCAAGAGCGGCTATATGAGCATTCGCTTCTCCTACCAAGACGAGAGCGTCCAAGAACTCAAAGAGTACAAGTCAGAGCCGGCTCACTCAGAAGCTCACATTCAGCCCCAATCGAATGCCGTTTTCCTTGTAGCCGTCGCCGAACTGCCCGGAGTAACCCAGGCCCACGGTGGTGCCGTTGGCGACCTGCGCGGTCACGCCCAGTTGCGCCAGGGCGGTGTCCTGCGCCAGCGGTGTGCCTTTGACGGTGAAGGAATCGCCACCGGCAAATGACAGCTGGCGCTTGGGGTCGAGGTCGTCGAACGCGTGTTGCCAGCCGAGTGTGCCTTGCAGCGCGAGCGGCACCGAGCCCAGGGTGGTCAGCGCCGTCGCGGCGTGCAGGCCGAGGGTGCCGTAGGTCACTTCGTCCTTCTCGCTGTCGCCGTGCAGTGCGCTGCTGCCGCCGTGTTCCTTGAAGCTGTCGCTGTCGACCTTGACGTGCGCCAGGCCGCCGAAGGGCTCCAGGGTGAAGTCGCCGGCGGCGATGGCGTAGCCCAGTTCGCCGAAGACCTGCGTGGTGTTGGCGTCGTAGCTGGCCTTGTCGTGCTCGGCGAGGCTGCCGGCCTGGACGTGGCGGCTGCTCTCGATGTCATTCCAAACCTGCGACGCGCCCAGGCGCAGGTTGATGGCGTCCCATTGACCGGCGGCGAACAGGGTCAGCGAGGTGCTGTCGATGTCGGCTGAAGAATTGCGGGCATCTACGTCCAGGTTGCTGCTGCCGTAACCGACCGCCATGCCCATGCGCCAGTTGTCACCCACCGGCAGGTCGATGCCCAGCAGGGTGCCGCGGCTGTCGTGATCCAGGCTCGCGGTGTTGCTGTTGCCGCTGGTGTCGCCCCAGCCGCCGTAGCCTTGCAGCCAGAACGTCATGCCGCTGTCGGCATCGGTGTGCAGGATGGCGTCGGTGGAGGCTTGCCCCTGGGCCGCGCGCAGGCGCTGGCCAATGGCGTCGCGCACGTAGCGGCTGTCGTCGAACAGCGCGCCCTGGGTGCTGGCATGCAGTTCGCCGGAGAGGCTGTCGTAGGCAGTCTGAGCTTGCTCGGCGGAGAGTACGCTGATGGCGTTGTACAACGTGCCGGTGCCCAGCGATTCGATGTTGGCAGCGATCGTGCGCTGATTGTAGGTACGACCCGCCGAGATGAAGCTGACGTTGTTGCGCTCCAGGGTCAGTTCTACGCCACTCGCGCTGTAGGCCAGTTCCGGGGTGAGGAACGCCAGGTTGCTGCTGACCGTGGCGAAGGTGCCATTGAGCGCGGCGGCCTGGATGATGCCGTAGGTGGTGCTGGGCGCCCAGTCTCCTGCTCCGGCGAGTACCTGGAGGTTGGCGCCAGCGACGGTGACAGTGCCGGTCGAGATCAGCTTGTCCGAGCTGCCGTCAGGGTTGGCTTCGATCTGCAAGGTGGAGCCTGCCGCCAGGTTGACGTCGCCGTCGACGTGCAGCATGCCGATGGAGTTGCCCGGATTGAGTGTCGCGCCGCTGGCGACGTCGAGGCGGCCGATGAGGGTGCCATGGCCGCCCAGCATGGCGCCGTTGGCGACCTGCACATCGCTGGCCAGGCTCGCCGTGCTGCCACTGGCGCCGCCGATGATCAGGCTGCCGGCGTTGACTCGGGTGCCACCGGTGATGCTGGACTGGCCGTTGAGCACCAGCTTGCCGCTGCCGGTCTTGCTCAGGCTGCCGGCGCCGTTGAGGTTGCCGCCGTAGACGCTGTCGGCGTTGTTGCTGCCCACTTGGAGTTCGCTGCCCGCGGCAAGGGAGAGATCGCCCTCGCCACTCAAGGCACCCAGCACGGTGATACCGCTGACACCGACGGCAGCGGCATCGCTGACGTTCAGGCTGGCATTGCCCAGGGCATTGTCGCCGCTCAGGGTCAGGCTGCCGTCGAGAATGTTGAGCGCGCCACTGAAGGTATTGTCGCCGCTCAGGGTCAGGTTGCTGGTGCCCTGTTTGGTCAACGAACCGGCGCCGCTGATGACGCCGGCCAGGCTTAGGTCATTGCTGCCGGCGAGAGTCAGTTCGCCAGCCAGGGTGACGGCATTGTTCAGTGTGAGTGCCGTGCTGCTGTCCAGCGTGGTGCCGTTGGCGGCGGTCAGGCTGCCACTACCCAGTGCTCCGGCGTTGCCCAGCACCAGCGTGCCGCCATTGAGCAGGGTGCCGCCGCTATAGGTGTTGGCGCCGTTGAGTGCCAGTGCGCTGCTGCCGTTCTTGGCCAGCGAGCCATTCCCGCCCACGTTGCCGTTCAGGGTCAGGTCGTGGCTGCCGGCCAGGGTCAGTTCGCCATTGAGGGTTACTGCATTGTTCAGCGCCAACGCCGCGCTGTTGTCCAGCGTGGTGCCGTTGGCGGCGGTCAGGCCGCCGCTGCCCAGGGCGCCGGCATTGCCCAGCACCAACGTGCCGCCATTCAGGGCGGTGCCGCCGGTGTAGCTGTTGTTGCCATTGAGCAGCAGAGTACCGGCGTCCAGTTTGGCCAGGGTACCAGCGCCAATGAGGCTGACATCCAACGAAGCAACCTTGCCGTTGTCGACGCGCACGGCAGCAGTACCATTGGTACCGTTGACCAACTGCAGCATGCCCGAGTTACCGCCAGCAAGGGTGTAGCCATCGCTCACAAACTGCAGGCCTGTCACGCTCTGGGTGCCATCAACGGTGACCACGCCACTGGCACCCTGGAATACCGCGAAGGTGTTGTTCCAGGCCCCGTTGAGGTCTGCATTGGCGGTGGTCCAGTTGGCATTGGCGCTGTTCCAGGTACCAGTGCCGCCTTCGATGATGCCGTTACCCGTCAGCTGGCTGCCATCCCAGAAGCGGACATTCGAATCGCCGCCCACCACCAGGTTGACCTGGCCATGGACGCTGGTTTGCAGTGCCAGTTCGCTGAGCGGAACCCCACTTCCGAGCGTGCCAAACGTCAGGCCGTTGTCGGTCAGCGCTCCACCGTAATCGAACAGGCGGTACACGCCGGCACCGAAGCCTCCCGCGTCGGAGATATTGAGCTGGCCGTCCAGGGTCAGGTTACCGGCGACATTTGCCAGGCCCGTAGCACCCGGCACAGGAGCGCCCAGCGCTGCGTCGACATAGGATCCGCTGTTGAGTACCAGCGAGCCCAGGCCCAGGACGCCACCGCTGGCGAGGCTCAGATGGCCACCATTGCCGATCGTGACCGCCCCCCCCACGTTGCCTCCGCCGGCCAGCGTCGCGCCGCTCTGCACGGCGACACCGCCATTGCCCAGGCTGCCATCGACCCGCAGGGTGCCAGCATTGAGCTGCACGCCGCCGCTGAAGTTGTTGCTGCCATTGAGCGCAAGGGTCGCCGAACCGTTCTTGGTCAGCCCGCCACTCCCGAGAATGCTGCCGTTCATCGTCAGGTCGTGACTACCGTCGATGGTCAGGTTACCGGTCACCTGGACGCTGTTGCCGATCGTCCGTGCGGCAGTGGTGTCCAGGGAGGTGTTGGCGGAAGCCCGCAGGAAACTGCTGCCCAGGGCCGTGTTGCTGTCGAGGATCAGCTTGCCACTGGTCAGCTGGAAGGTGTTGGCCAGGCCAGCGCTGTTACCACTCAGGGTCAGGTCGCCCGCCCCTGTCTTGGTCAGCGTACCGGTGCCGCTGAGCGCACCGGAAAGGGTGGTGGCGGTGTCGTTGTTCAGGGTCAGGTTGCGAGTGGACAGGTTGATCGCGTTACCGATGTTGAGCCCACTGACATCCATGCCGGAGTTGGCCGTCAGGCTCAGTTGGCCGCTGCCCAGGGCGGTGTTGTTCTGCAGCACGAGGTAGCCGCCGCCAAGGGTAGAGTTGCCGGTGAAGTCGTTGGCGCCGCTCAGGGTGAGGGTATTGGCGCCGGCCTTGTTCAGCCCGCCGGTACCGGAGACTTTCCCCGACAGGGTCAGGTTGCTGGTGCCGGTCAGGGTCAGGTTGCCATTGAGCTGGACCAGGTTGGTCAGGGTCCGTGCGCTGCTGGTATCCAGAGCCCCCGTGCCACCGACGCCGGCAGTGATGGTGGCTGCACCGATGTCGCCGAGATTGCCCAGGGTCAGCTTGCCGCCATTGATGAACGCGCCGCCGCTGACATCGTTCACGGCATTCACTGTGACGTTGCCAGCGTTGACGAACAGGCCACCGGCGATCGAGTTGGCGCCGTTGAGGATCAGGTTGCCGCCGTTGCTGAACAGGCCGCTGGCGAAGCTGTTGGCGTTGATCAGGGTCAGGTCGCCGCCGGAGGTGGACTTGGTCAGGGAGCCGGTGCCATTGATCAGTCCGCTGAGGGTCACGGCGCCGACGTTGTCCACCGTAAGGTTGGCGCCGTTGAGGTTGATGGCATTGTTCACCGTCATCGCGCCCGTGGTCGCCAGGGTGCTGGCACCGGTGACGTTGAGCCCCTGGGGGCCAAGCCCAGCGATATTGCCGAGGGTAATGGTGCCGCCTGCAAGGGTGGTGCCGCCGGTGAAGTTGTTGGCGCCACCAAGGGTCAGGTTGCCGGTACCGGTCTTGGTCAGGGCACCACTTCCGGTGAGCATGCCGTCGAGCGACAGGGCATTGGTACCGGTGGTGACCGTCAGACCGTTGGTGCCGAGGGTAATGTCGCTGGCCACCGTCGCTCCGGCGGTCGCAGCCCCCAGGGCACCGCCGTTGGCGGTAATGCCGGCGCCGGTCAGCGCGGCACTATCGACATTGAGCAGGCCGCCGCTGAGCAATACGCTCGGACCGATGGCACTGGCGCTGAACAACTGGTTGGTCAACGACCAGGTACCGCCAGTGACCACCAGGTTGTTGAAGTTGACGTAGTTGCTGCCGTTGATGCTGCCGGTATTGGACTGGCTGTTGTCGGGGTTCAGTTGCAGGTACAGGGTGTTGCCGTTATTGAGGGTACCGCCGTTGACGAACCCGGTGGCGGCATAGGTGAGGCCCAGGCTGATGATGCTCGGCAGGTCGAGGGCGACGCCGTTGCCCTTGTTCACCGATGACCCGGTACTGGCGTAGAAGCTGTTGGACAGGCCGCCGGCCCCCAGGTTGACGCTGCCGTTGATGGTGCCGCTGTTGGTGAAGGTGTTGCCGGTGCCTCCCACGGGCACGGCCTGCAGCGCCACCCGGCCAGTGATGGTGCCGGTGTTGGTCACAGTGTTCCTGGCGCCGCCACGCATGGCGACTACCGGGATATCCTCTTCCGGGACATTGCTGTTGCTCAGCGCCGTGGCGCCGATCAGCCCGGAGTTCTGCAGGGTAGAGGAGCCGCCAGCGCCGTTTTCGATGATGACTGCATTACCATCCAGGCTGCCCATGAGGCCTGCAGGGAGTCCAGTCGTGCTTCCCTTTAGCACACCGCTGGACAGGTTCCTTACAGTCACCGTGCTGCCGGCGGCATTGGAAATTTTCAGGCCGGTGGTCTGTGCGGACATTCCAGCGAGCAAGGCCGGATCGATCCGCCCGCTGTTGTTGACAGTGACCCCGGTGCCGGTGAGGCTGACCACCGGGGTGCCCTGTATTATTGGCGTGATGGTCGCGCCGCTCACTACGTTGAGGGTCAGGTTGGAGTTTGCCGCTGACTGATTACCAATCGTTGCTCCACTGCAGGTAAGAATACTGCCTGCGGTGGAGCAGACCGCAAGCGCATCGGGGCTGGATGCGGCGCTGATCAAACCTGCTGCGCTAAGTGCTACAGCGAGGGCCAGGGGGTGACGACGTACGCGGAATACGGAAGATGCTCGACTGCCCACAACACTGCTCCATTTGTCGCTCGCAATTCATCCCTGAAGCACAGAACCACACAGCGCTTAACGAACTGGAAAATCCTGCAGCAGTAGAAAGGCTGAGCTTGGCGAATTGTTTTTTTGATGGTGGCCTTTTTACTTCAAATGGCCACCAAATGAACAGGGCTGTTCATCTCTTTTCAAGGGAGTGTCAGGATTTTGGGGGGTGAGATAACGGCGGAAGAATCAGAATCCTCCGCTGAGAGCGCAGTTGAAAGGTGAGCCTTGAGTGTCTTGTTGAGCACCACGCCATCGATGCTCAGGATCGACTGATGGAACATCTCCTCCATGTACTGCGTAGCGGTTTTTTCCTGGCGCTGTGCACGCAACTGCTCACGAACTTCATCACTCCCGGCGATGCGGGCCGGCCAAGATTCAACGCCTCGCGGACGTTGCCGGGCAAAACCACCGCTGCGCGGCAATGCCAGGGGGAGTGAGCAGGCCTTATTAGCGGCTCAGAAAGATCAGATTGGCCTATCGAGAAAAACCTCGACACCGGTTTCTACCGTCCGGTGGTCAACTCGGGGGCAGTTGCTTACCCTGGCTCGCAAAGGACGTTCCGAAGGGAACTGATCTCTCGCTGTACTCGCAGGACGCGCAGGATAAGGTCGCTCGGCGATTGAACGAACGACCCAGAAAGACCCTGGGGTACTCGACTCCCGCCGAGTGTTTTAATCAGGCTGTTGCGTCGATCGGTTGAATCCACAGTTGATTGCCGCCGGTCGTAACTAGGGTGTGACTGGTTAAGCCGCATGCAAGCGGTGGTCAGCACGAATGCAAACTCTTGGCGAGGAGGAATGCGATCGGGTGGTCAAGTCAGTGCAATTACGCACTTAACTGCCAAGTCGAGTTGCGCCTGCGCCTGCGCCTGCGCCTGCGCCTGCGCCTGCGCCTGCGCCTGGAAATCCTGCAGCGACTCATCGTCAATGCACGACCACACGCGAGCCTCCATCGTTGCTGTGTTACGTAAAGCTCGCGGTCTTCGATCACCGATCAGACCTGAAGTGGGCTTTACTCTCCCAGTCAACGCTGGAGCAGGAGTGGTACCAACGATTCCACACCTGATCAAAGTGGTTGCGGCAAGAGAAATATTTTTAGGCTATCTGGCCGAAAAAAACCGCTCTCTTAATAGTTTCTACGCCCGCCTGGGACCTGGAATTTTGCAAAGTTTGACAGCTTGTCAATAACTCTTAGAAGAGCTCTCCGCGAAAATAGGCTCTTGTCGAAGAGGAGCTTTCTAAATACGATTTCCGGGAATCAATCATTGACGGAGACGCCTATGAGTGAAACCCCAGAACTGCGCCTCAGCGTGATGCCTGGCGTGGATGTTTGCTGCCGCACGGAAGCGGGTACTTCTTATGTTTTTGATCTGATTAAGATCCTAGAGGCGCCTATTCGGCAGTTCCAACGGATGCAGTCGGCTCCGCTCCTGAGAGAGTTTGCAAGTGGTTTAATTGAGTGCCATATACGAGAAAACTCACCCAGCCCCAAACATGCAGCTCAATTGCGTAGCAGAGTTTACAACCTGACAGAGTTACTGACAGCGACAGATCCCAATAGAAGTGTTAGCTCACTGAGTGGCGCCGATGTTACGATGCTGCGGACTAAACTGCATCAGCATCTGGAGCGTTACTCTGACGGGCAAGGCTCTACACTTGATCGCTATTACTCCTTGTTTAACAGATTAGTGCGAGCAGCTAAGAAGGAGGGATACGTTTCAGAGGACTTGGTGATCGAATCTTCCTACGAGCGCCCGACGCTGGATGTGACGCCTCCATTTAGTCTTTCAGATCTGCAGAAGCTGTTTGACGGCTACATCTATCAGGTGAATGGCGACGAAGGTCGGAAACCGTCATGGGATCCGCAGTCGTTTAAGTTTTGGATCGTCCCCCTCGGAGCGTTCTGCGGGCTTAGGCTAAACGAGATTTGCCAACTACAACTCAAAGATGTTCAGCCTGAGGAGGCGATGTGGATCATCCATGTAAACGATGATGGCAAACATCAGAGTATCAAAAATCCACATTCTCGCCGAAAAATCCCGGTTTCACAGTTGCTGATCGATATGGGATTTCTAGAGTTTCTGGAGGAAAGGCGGAGCGAATGCGAAGGGAAAGAGACAAGCCAGTTGTTTCCGGAATTATCGTTTAATGAGATGCATCTCTTCTCTCGTCAGGCCAGTCGATTCCTGATGGGGTATGACCGCGTAGCTGGTTACCTGGATCGCAGTTGTGGGATCGCGACCAGCGAGGGGGGATGGGGAGCACGCAGCCTTCGCCGCACGTTTGCTGAGCAGTTGCGGCAACGAGGCGTTTCGGCTGAGATCATTGCGGATTTACTGGGGCATGCAGACCCTACAGGTTTGGAGGTCACCCGCCCCCACTATGCGGGTAAGACGCTGTTGGCCGCGAGAAAAGAAGTTCTCGAACTTCATCTGAACTACGGACTGGCACTAACTCATGTGCGCTGGTGCAACTATCGTGAATTTCGCAGAAGGGTAGGCAAGCGAAAAACCAGGGGCACTAATCGCTCTCGCTGACCTAACACCGCACGCGCAGGATGCGCGATCCTTAGTATCTCCCACCACGCTCAATGCCTTTCTCAGAATTCCCTCTCTAAAGTACCATCGCCATCCTAGGCGATATCACCCAATCTCTCTTAGCCTTCAAATTTATCATTGCTTCGCGTTGAACTAGGCTTATGGCCGATTTCACTTTTTTCGACTCTATACGCCTCAGCTAATAGCCCCATAATTTCATCGCTGGTTGGCGTGAAGTTTGTAACAGCAAGCCCGGTCAGCGCGCACGCCAACCATAACTTGGTCAATGCCTTCCTGTCTGAGGCACGAATTTCTACGCTGCTCCAGCCCTTATTCCTGGCAAGCTCGGCCATGGCTAAATATATGGTCTGATTCTGCCGACTGTTTGTAACGATCCTGTCTCCGCGATCTGAAAAAGCTGGCTTTGTGCAGCGCTTTTGATTTCGCCAATAGTAGTCCCTAGTACCGTCGCTAGAGCTTTCATATTTAAACCGTCTAAGAGCATTTGACCAATTCTTGTCAGGAGGTCCTAGCTTATGAATTTTGCTTTCAGCGTCCCTAGATGTTTTCATATTGGACTGTTTTAATTCCAATTTTGACTCTACCGGCTTTAGTCGCTCCAATTCATCGACGATGTCTCGATGCCGGGTTTCGTCAAAACTCAATCTTCTGCTCAATTTGCTCCATGACCAGTCTCGATTGAGTTGACTACCTTTAAAAATAGGCCCCTTCGACATTTGGAATGAGATACCGGAAACTCGCCCACTTTGTGAGCGCGTTAGAATTATCGACAAACCTATCTTTCGGCATATCTGAATGAATTCTCGAAACTCAATATTGCCCCGCCCCAGTATCCTGCCGAGATGAAATTTCACCTTTCTTTTTTCGCTTTGATCACCAGTCCGCTTTTCCATTTGAATAGAACTATGATCAAGTGCGATGTCGGCCACCACTTCGCCACGAGATATCCGATTGGGTGTACGGTAAAGTTTGTACTTAATTTCTAGTTTCTCGGCTGCGCTCTCCCACAGACGATAGTCATGACGCGGGTTCCATATTTTCCCGTTTCCGCAAACGGTGGAGAACAACACATGGACGTGTAGATGCAGGGTGTCACCATGAACCACATAGAGCGCGAGTCGTTCACCTGGGGCAACATCGCCAACCAACTCCCTCGCAATTTCGATAGCTCGTGATGGGTCAACTGGATCCCTAGGAAAAGCTTTGCAGCCAGGGTAAAAACTAACGGTTACGCTCTGCGCAATCGATTTTGGCTCCTTTTTATTTGCCCTATGCTGCGCTGTCCACTTTCGAGCCAGATCACTAAATGTTTTGGCATAAGCTATTGCGGAGCTACTTGAATTTGGAGGGAGCGCATAGGTGGCCGCAGCCAGTAACACGCGCTCACCATCAGAGGGTGGCTTCCTTTTATCGGAGAGCAAATAATTTACAAGCTTCTGTGCAGAGCTGGCGTCAGCCACTTTTGAGGTTTCGACGATCATTGGAATGCCGCCCACAGAACCTCTAAGGAGTGCCAAATCCGAGCGAGGTCAGCGGACGTAATTGAGTCCCCGCGGTTGGCGTGCCTAGTCAGCTGATTCAGGTTGTTGCCGATCCTAGATAACTCTTGGACAAGACTCGCAGGAGCGTGACTTTCTCTTCTAACGATAATTTCTTTGCCCAGCAAAACGCTACGCAGATAGTCGGAAAGGCTCATCCCCTGTTCGGCAGCCAGGCGAATGAGCTCTCTTTTTTCCTCTTCCGAAACACGCACGTCAATTCTGAGATTTCTCATATATTTGCCTTTTTTATTATTCTTGTTATACGGCTGAGAACGCAGTGATTGGCCGTCGAGCGTTTTGCCAGGACAAATGTACACACGTTAGTGGGTGCGGTTTGTCCTGACAGAACCTTTGCTCGCCGGCCTTTTATTGTTAACAAAGAGGCAGGAGCGAATCAACAGCCCCTGGAGTTGGCAAGATCTTTACTTTTACTACAATTTATCAGCAGGGCCAACGCAGATTAGATCCGCAACGCTTCCATACCAAATAAAATTCACACTAAAAACTTAGTCAATCGACTTCCGTTACCCTCCCGCAAACCATACGTACCGCGCCCTGCTAACGAGCTTACTCGCTGCAATAAACCTTCATACGAGATGTTGGAGCTTCACCCTCCGCAATCGGGTCATCGGTAAACTCTCCATCTACAGTCTCGACCAAAAACGACGAGCCGCCCTGTGAGGAAAAGACTGCTTCATAGATATTGAGAACCTTTTTGCACTCTTGCTTAGTAGCTACGCCATCGTGCGAGCAGAATAGGACATAAAGAGTGTGCCGACTCCATACGGGGTCGGTAGCCAGATTAACTGCATCCACTAAAGATCTGACCAGATAGGTTCGCCAGATAATAGAGCGATCATCAATTGCTCGGAGTAAAAAGCTCCATCGAGACCCTTCTATTTCGACAACTCGATAGCAGGCCCGATTGACTCCTCTATTGAAAATCGCCCCTCGGATCTCCGCATCGCGATCGCGAAACTCCTCCAACACGCTAAAGCTCATGGTTCATCCCCCTCGGATTTACGACGAGACGCTCGCCTTGGTAAGCGTTCGTCCTGCAGCTGCCGCCCGAGGTCGTCTCCCTGGGCCCACAGATCAATGCCCTCAGCCAGCCCTAGCACCTCTAGCACTCGTGCATAGCTCCCCAATGCAACACCTGGATCTCCACGCTCAATTTTGTTGAGCGTCTCCCGGGAAATTCCCGCGTTGTCGGCGACAACCACCATGGAAAGGTCCCGTCTCAGGCGCGCTAGACGGATCCGCTCGCCGAACCCCAATAGCAGGCGCTCCAGCATTGGGTACAGGTTGGGGCGTTCGCGACCCATTGATTATTCCCCTCAAAATGTGCACTTAATGACTATAGTATTTGGCATTAATCACTGCAAGCCCCTACCATCAAGGTCGTTACAGGAGAGCTAGCCACCATGTCCCCCACCCCTTATCCACCAGAGGTCGTCTCCGCATTGAAGGAATGGCAAGAGGACGAGGCACCTACCGCGTATCTCGTCGACGTCGCCATCGTGTTCGGCTACCTCGTCGGCATTGTGTATGGCGATGTTCACAGCCGATTCCTAGACGGGCGCCGGATAGCTACATCTATCGTAATCAGCTTGGGAGTCCAATATGGTTATCTAGTGGCATGCACGCTATCAGGGAGTCGCTATGTGGTTGTCACCTACCGACAAGAGCAATCGCCTCTATTTGAGGCCTGTCTGCGAAATCTAACTGATGATTACGATGAGACAATCCAATGAATTCATTAACTTTGTCAGGCTTACATAAAGAGCCCGACATATATCAGAAAAACTCTAACCATGATGATCTGGGTACGTCTGGGCTCAACGAATCCTGCACATATACCTAAGGAAATTTGAGGCGCAGGATAGTCGATACTGATGGATGCGAGTTGAAGGTTGGATCTCAGCACCACGAGGAGGAAAGAACTAAATCTATAATGGTGATAATTACGAATTAACTCTTTGTGAGCCTTTCTTCGAGTGTTCGAACATCTGCGCCTTCAGCAAGCGATTCAATGCACGCTGACAACGGCGAGGAAAATCTAAAAGCTTTTGATCGCATTGCGAGTGAGCCGGACGACTAATAAAATGACAACTAACGTAAAACGAGATCATAATGTAGAGCATGCTATGACCTCAGCGAGACTCTCCGGCATCAGGCCTGGCAAGAAATTCCTAGAACTGGCCGATCAATATCGACGCGGCGACATTTCCGCTGCTGAACTAGTCCTACAGACGAAAAAACAACATGAGTATTCGATTGGGCAGCAGGACCAATCGTTCCCAGCATGACTGTACTACTCATGTGGGTTTCCACATCCAAAATCTGATATTGATCATGGATCGTTTAGCAAAGACGAACCAAGGACCGCTTCCGGCTGTGGAATCAACCAGCCGACGTAACGGCGAGATCAAAATACTCGGCAGGAGTCGAGTAGCCCAGAGCGTCCTAGGGCGCTCGTTCAACTGCAGAGCGAATTTATCCAACTCGTCCTGCGAGTAATTCGAGAGATCCGCTCCCTCCGGGAGGTACTGCCGCAGTAGGTCATTGGCTTTTTCAGTCGCTCCTCGCCGTCAGGGATTTTGCAGGTCGCAGAAATAGATCTGAATAACCGCGCTGTCACCACGGCTACGGGGAGGCCGCGCTCGGTCACTTGTTTGACCGCTTCGATTTTGGGTTATTCGGGGTAACACCGGCTGCTCTTGGCATCTCCTAACGGGCCTCATTATGAGGTTTAGAAGTGTCTACGAAACTTGATGGGAGACTCACTAGATGTTTACTGTCAAAATTAATGGTTCATGTAACAAGATCAGCCACTTCCTTCCAAATTCTTTTAGTACACGTTGACTCACTGCGATTTCCGGCTCGCGTCTCGTACGAAGACATTTGAACACCGGTTCCAGTCTGATCATATCCAGCTGTTCCGCCCCCCAGCAATTGACGCATACCTTATAAAACTGTGTGACTTTCCATTGAGTTAAGCTTCATGGCCAGGCTTCGTGAGGGAACGCGGCGAATTTGGGAGCTACGGCTTCCGGCACTTCTAGGGACCAGCCGACGTTTTCGCCAGATTTTGCAACAAGTTGAAAGCCTCGATGGGAGCTGAAGAGGCTGAGATGAAGGGATTACGCGGGCGCCCGCGCTCGAACTCCAACTGAACCAGCGAGTTGAACGGCTGGCCCGAAGGCTCGTGACCAAGCCGTTCCCAGATAGATTCTCCGGAGTGACCAATCGCCTGAACCAGGCTGAAAACCTTGGAAATGCTCTGCACCGAAAACGTCACCAAGGCGTCGCCCGCGCAGTGATAGCTGCCATCGTTGCCATAGACCGCTAACCAGGACGAACCATGGTCTGCTATCGGTCCAGAGCCAAATGCCCCGGCATTAGCGGCCGGCCAGCATTGCTGATAGATAAGGCTCTAACTGACGGAATTATCAGTGGACGACTAATAGTCGCCGCCCCCTTCCTGCGCCTTCGAATGCGCATTGCAATTGCGAAGAGGATGCCCCCCAAGAGGCACGGAATTGGCTTCTGTCTGCTGCGGAGTGATCACGAAGCCATCTGCTGGGAGCTGCCCGAAAATCTCAGACTTGAGAGCCGAACCGTCCCCAGCAGTAACTCGAGACGCAAGAGCACGCTTCGTCTCGGTGCTCTAACGTCAGCTCCGGCGCAATTCAGATTCGAATTGTATGATCAGCTCAGTCAGATCACACCCCATGGCTTTGCATAAGTCCCGGATCTGGATGATGTCCAGACGACGCACCCCTCTTTCAACGTCACTCATGAATGATTGGGGACGTCCGAGAGCGCGCGAGCACTCCTCTTGGGTGAGGCCAGCCTCTTGGCGGCGCCGCTTCAGGACAGCGAGGAACACTCCGTACTCCTCCCGGTAAATCGCTTTCGTCATAGGTGCCGGCCTTCAAGGGTCAGCCCTGCAACCTATATCTGGTTTTCAAATATCTGATTTTCAGATATTTTCATCATCCCAGCCAGGCCACGCAATGAAGCCGGAAGGGATGGAGGCCAAGGCTCAAAAAGAAATGGCATGCCTCTATAAACTTTCATCATAAGGAAATAGCAGTGCCAAAATTCTTCTATAGCGACTGCACCATTACTAACATTCAAAAAAAATCGCAAATCAATCTAGGAACGGTAGAAGCCACAGCACTGGTAAACGGAAGAGAGGCCAAAAAAATCGCAATAAGCCCTGAGCTGTATGATTATTTCAGGGGTAAGGGAAATAACATCCAGCACAGAATATGGTTCATCACCAAAAGCAAGAAAAAGCCGATAACAGTAATTGCAGTAAAGAATGCGCAGGGAGATATTAGTTCCACTCCAACGAGCGCCAAGAACTACGTTGCCGCTGCGCTCAGCAGCCTCCTATTCTCCGCAATCATCTGGGCCATTTCGTGGCCATTTATGCCAATATTCGTAGATAGAAGAGATCAGGACTCCAGTGCCCTCTGGATCGGATTCATCGTTTTCCTATTCCTTTTCGTCCGTGGGGCCAGAGTAATATCTAAAATATCCAACTTCAGATCATGGCCGCAGGGGAGCATTGATGAAAGCACCACCAAGGTAAAACAACTATTTGAAAAAGACGAAAAAGACCATAGCTCGAAAGGGGGATGGCAAAATAACTAGCGAATGGATATTTGACCATGATTCGTTGGGTAACGACGACCCGTGGTCAGCTTTCGCCTACATCCCGGAAAGAAATAGAAGAAAGACCGGCTCGTATCAGCGCAATGAGAACCATCAATATGGCCCCCAGAAATAGGAAATATAGATCACAGCTCCTGTCGAGCACTGATGTCCAGCCCTCCGCTTTTCGGTCCCTATAACATCCTAATAGAAAGGATATTTACTTGGAATTTTCCATGCTGAAACGTGCTCTGATCATCTCCACAATGTTTACAGCTCTGGTTGGCTGCGCAGGCGCCCCGCTCGGCCTAGATATGAGTCAAAAGCCCATGGCCGGCACCTGGAAGGGTGACTTCGTCTGCCCGCAGTCCCGCATGAGCCTGCAGTCCTTCACCATCGACCTCCAGGACGGCAACATTCCGGGCTCGGTCAACGGAGTGGTTGAAAACCACTTGGTGTGGGTGGGTAAACCCCAGTACCTGAAATACACCGTCGTCGGCTCTAACATCGGCGGCCACGTGGTGCTAAAGCCCAAACAGCTGATCGAGCGCAGTCGCGAAGACTTCGAGATGGGCGAGCTGGAGGGCAGCGTGACCGCTGCCAATACCATGCAGTTCAACATGTGCGGCCGTGTTCATACCCTGATGCGCGTCTCTGCTCCGAAGCAAACCGCACAACGCTAATCACATAGCTGCTCTAACTAGGGGCTTGACCCCTAGTTTTTGTTCTAGGCATGCTGATCGACGCCCCTGATGGAAGACTGCAACCGGCCAGAAGCCGACACTCGTGATCAGGCTCACAAACAAACTGCCTTGAGTGAAGTGCACCGTGGTGTTTACAGCTCCGGAGCTGGGCCACGCTCGACGAAGGTCGATAGAACGATGTAGCTCCTCGTACCGTCGACCCCCTCGATGTCCTGAACTTTGCCAAGCAGTTCTTCCAAGCCTTCAGTTTCACGGACTCGCACCTTCAGCAACACTCCACTGTCTCCGGCGACCGTATGCATCTCCTCAATTTCCGGCAGATCGCCAAGCGACAGTAGGCGTTTAGTGCTAAGCACGTTCTTCGTGTTGACCAGTACAAAAGCCAGCAGCGTGCGTCCCACCTTGCAGCCGTCAATCTTCGCAACCGTGGCCTTGATGACGCCGTCTCGCTTGAGGCGTTTTACTCTCTCGTGGACTGCCGGAGCAGAGAGATGCAGTACCTCGCCAAGCTCTACATAGCTTCGCGAACTGTCCTGGGCCAGCAGGGTTAATATTTTTCGGTCTACTTCATCGAGCTTTGCAGGTTGGTGCCTGATCTGCTTAACGGCGTTCGTTTCTTGTGTTTTGTTAGGCATTTGTCGTTTATCACAGAATGGGGTTAGGGATATCGTGCGCTCGACAAATGAATTTAGCCACTGGAAATATCATGCCTATCGCACTCTGGGCCCTCGTTATCGGGGCCTTCGGAATCGGCACCACCGAGTTCGTCATTGCCGGCCTGCTGCCAGCCATCGCAGCTGATTTCGGCGTCTCCATTCCCGTCGCCGCATACTTGGCTACCAGCTACGCGCTGGGTGTTTTTGTAGGCGCACCGGTACTCATCATCCTGGGTAGTCGCACCTCCAAGAAAAGCATGCTGGCGTTTCTGTCGGTGTTGTTTGTAATTGGCAATCTAGTCACAGCCATGGCGCCGACGTTCGAGGTTGCAGTAATCGGTCGCCTCATTACATCCCTGACACACGGTGCATTCTTCGGAATTGGATCGGTACTGGCCGCTGAAATGGTCTCACAGGAAAAACGTGTGAGCGCCATTGCGTTCATGTTTTCAGGCCTGACCGTCGCCAACCTACTTGGGGTTCCGCTCGGCACCTGGCTCAGCCAGCAGTTCTCCTGGCAAGCCACGTTCTATGCCATCACGCTGATTGGCGTGGCGACCCTGATTGGTGTGATTACTCTTATTCCGGCTACCCCAAAGCCAAAGGCACAACGCATAGCTCACGAGTTCGCAGCCTTCGGTAATGCCAGGGTATTGCTGGCAATGGGCATAACCATTCTTGGGCCTGCGGCGTTTTTCACTTCCATTACTTACATCGCGCCAATGATGGTTGAAGTCGCAGGCTTCTCAAAGGCTGCTGTTACGTGGCTGTTGATGGTATTCGGTTTTGGGCTTTTCGTAGGTAACTGGCTGGGTGGCCGCTATGCCGACCGTGCCTTGATGCCGATGCTCTATTTCACCCTGTTTGCGCAGGCTGCGGTGCTGTTCGCCTTCCACTATCTGGCCAGCAGCCAGTGGGCATCTGTGGTGTGCATCTTCCTGATGGCTGCATTTGGTTTTGCAACCGTGTCCCCAATACAGAAGTTGGTGATGGACAAAGCCAAAGCGGCTGGTGCTCCGACTCTTGCCTCAGCGGTAAACATCGGTCTGTTCAATCTGGGCAATGCATTGGGTGCCTGGGCGGGTGGTTTTGTGATTGCCCATGGCCTAGGTTTCACATCTCCAAATTGGGCTGGCGGCCTGTTGTCCATCGGGGCCCTCGTGCTCGCCATTACTTCTGGCTTGCTCGAGCGGCGCGATACATCGCGGCAATTGCACTGCAGGTTGCAGGCCCAGTAAGTAGGCAAGCATTGCCTCGTGGTGAGCTAGTTGCCGCCGCTGTGAACATCGGACTCTTCGACCTGGGAAATGCCATCGGAGCCCGGATAGGGGATTGGGTGATCAGCGCAGGCTTCGGCCCGGTTGCCCCGAATTGGGCCGGCGGGCTCCTGTCTCTCGGGGCCTGGCACTGGCCCTGATATCCGGCGTACTGGACAGGCGCGAAGCCATGGGGATTCCCCAGCAGGCTTGAGCAAAGTTTTAGAGCGCCTTTGACGGGCGGACATTACAGCCTTTACTGCTGAACATTCGTTCAGCTATAAGACTAGTCCCGACCCAGACCACGCTGAGCATAGGTGGAACACCACTGCCCCCTCCCAGGGCGGCTCACACTGCCTTCCATGCTCTTCGCCGAACCGGAGTGCCCATGCGTAATCAGCTGTTCAGAACTCGCATTACCGAGATGCTTGGAATCCGTCATCCCATTCTTTGCGGCGGCATGGGCCCCAGAGTCTCAGACGCGAACTACGTCGCGGCTGTGGTCAACGCAGGCGGGATGGGATTTGTGGTTGCTGCCGGCTTCCCGGATCTGGACGAATTCCGGGAGCAACTTCGTCGGTGTCGCAGCCTCACCTCGGGAAAAGGGTTCGGGGTGAACCTCTACCTTTCTGGCCAGGCCAAGGCAGCTGAGCGCTTGCGGCAGCAGATTAGGGTTCTTGCTGAAGAAGAAGTGCTCTGTGTCGAGACTTCAGGTGGAAGCCCCGAGGAAGTCCTGCCTGTGCTGCGAGAAGCAGGTATCAAGGTTCTGCACAAGGTTCCGGCGGTTCGCTACGCGCGATCAGCCGCGCGTCTTGGCGTGGACGCTGTGATCGTGGTTGGCAACGATTGCGGCGGCCATCCCGGAACCTACGGCATCAGCAGCATGGTTCAAGCCGCCCATGCACCGAAAGAGGTTTCCATCCCGGTGGTTATCGGCGGTGGGATCGGTGCAGGAAGCCAACTGGCGGCGACCCTGATGATGGGAGCTGATGCAATCCTGATGGGATCGCGAATGCTGGTAGCCGAGGAGCTGTGGATTCACCGTCAGTACAAGGAACGACTGGTTCAGAGCGACGGCACGGAAAGCATCATCGTGAAGACCGGGCTGCGGCAACATCATCGAGTCCTGAACAACGACAGCGCCAAGGCTGTTGCAGCATTGGACGCGGCGGGAGCGAGCGATTTCGAAAGCTATCGCCCTCACGTCATGGGCACGCTTACCACCCAGGCCTACAAAACAGGTGATAGCCGCCAAGGCATGCTCGATTACGGCCCATCGATCGTGTTTGCCGACGCTGTGCAAAGCGTAGAGGCCATTTTTGACTCGGTACTGGATGACGCCTGCCTATCGATGCGGCGCTTTCAGGATATCGTCTTCAGCGGATGATCGAAGATCGCACCGATCCTGAATCAAGCTAGCGTGTTGCGTCGATACCGAACGCCTCTACCTGCTTGCCGAGACATCAAACGGAAATCGCTAGAGGATAATTTCTACCAAGCGGAATTCTTGTCCGAAGCTGTTTACGAATTTATCGCCCGAAATATCACCGACTGAGCCAGCCTGACTCACCACCCGCAGTACTCCATCGCTTCCCCATACAGTACGACCAATAGGCGCACCTTCGAAGCGGAGCGATGGATCATTCAACCGAATCTGACTCGCGTGGAAAAGAGATCCTTCTTGGAGGTAGAAAGTGTGTTCCTTGGCCAAACTGCCATCATCGTCAATTCGCACGAGCGCGTAATCGCTGCTGGAGCAATAGGATGTGTGGGGCATAATGACCAATTCGATGCTGGCTTAAATTTTATTTAACAGAGAATAACTTTCAGGTGAAGCTGATACTCGTTACAGTCCTCTTCGCATCGAAATGAATGGAATCGCTTTGATGTAAGGCCGCTCGCCCCGCTGTGCGGCCTTTCTATTTCTCAATTGAGGAAGCGCACGTTCTCCAAGCGCAGCCCCACTCGCCCAGTTCGTTCCACGCCGAAGATAATTCATAGGGGCAGCTTAGCAAACCAAGCTGGTCGAATCCCCGATCAGGTCGCAAGCGTATGTTCTTGGCGAGATCAGCCCGGTACAGCTCAATGACCCGCGAAGCGTATTCCATGGGCTGAATGCCTGCTTGCTTCGCCGCATTGCAAAGCTCAGACCAAGCCTTATGGCGAAAAAGCTCGCCCGCTTGCTCGTGCGGCATCGACGCAGGGATTAGCAGCTTTATCTGTTCGCGGAGGGAGGGCGTTAGCTCTAGGAAAGCGAGCGTTGCGAGTTCGATCGTTTGAAGGTCAGTATCTTTCATGGTTGCTGTCCGAAGGCATATGAAAGTAAGTGCGATGAATGGAAGGCTTGAGCAAAAACACAGCGGTCGTTTTTGGGCCTTCATGCCTAACACTCTCACAGCGCAAGCCACAGTTCAGCATAGTCGCGTAGAGCGAGCGCCCGCCATGAACGAAAGAGCCGCCCATCGGGGCGGCTCTGTCTCACGGAAATCCTTCGCGGGGATCCGTTTGACGGGAGCAAAGATAATCTGATTTCGACGATAGATGAAACTGCTGTGAGCCCCCATGTTGAGAGATTGTCAGTGTCCATTACCGGCCAGTAGCAGACATCAAAGCCGTTAGCTGACTTCTCGAGAGCGTCGTACTTATTGGCAGCGAGGTACGGGCTGTAAAAAATGGCAAATTGCCAGTACAGAAAGCTAACCTGTGAAGTGGATCACAAAGTCGCCGACAACAATGTACTGATGTACCAAATCAGAAATGCTTCAGCTCAAACCATCAGGAGCTTGGCGAGGCCAAGCAACCAAGGATTGTGAGGTGCTGGAAATGACAGGCAGAAACGTCGAGCACAGCGTCGCGTCGGCAACAAAACAACAACGCCTGCTGGATTTCATACGGAGAGTCGGCGGCTATCCTCGCAGCGCTGAAGAGCACGCTGAGTTGCAGAGCTTGCTGGCTTCAGCATCCGAGGCGTATTTCGGCTCCGTTGATCGCACACCGCCTAGTAGCGAACCGCAGCAATAGCACGAGCGCTCCCGACACTACCCCCCAAGCAGACAGCCATCATTGACGGCGCAGAACATCTCACCGTTCCGATAAAGGCTGTCCAGCTCAAGGTGCTAATGGAGTTGACTAGCAGCTCCGCTAGCTCTCCAGGCGAGCACTGAGCTTCTCATGCTTAACGTCCGCTATGCGTCGGTAAAAAAAGCTACCCGACTCGGGGGCAAGCCGGGTAGCACGGGACGCGAATGACGAATGTAGTCCAGATTGGCCAGCTTTCTGCGACCGGCTTGGCCTGAAAAACTATGCAAGGACAAAGGCCACATTTGCGGATGCCGCCTTACGCCTTCAGCTTCCTTTCTGCCAGGCGCATAAAGAATTTACCGATAATTGCACTAGGCCAGTATGACTGCTCGCACCATTCTGAGTAACTTTGCAGGCCTCGTGGGCACTGCTAATTTTCCTCAGTAATGAGCTCTGCCAGTGCATCGACAATTACGTCGGAGTTCCGCATCAACACCTGAAGATGGCTTTTGACTAGCGCGGCGGTTTCGCTATCCCCATGCTGCAACTCGACCCAAATTGCCAACTCCTCGACAGCTGCGCCGATGGCATTGATGTTCTCGTTGAGGCGATAAAGCACAACGGGCAGGCGCGGCTCTGGCATGGCATCTGTCTCGAGAGAGGTTCATGGCGTCGGTTTTGCTCGACGTCAGGGATAACCGCAACTCCCAGGGACGGAGTTGCATCGATCAAGGGAGGATAGCTCCGTCATGAGAAGTTTTGAGAGAAGCCTATGCCTGTATGGTTTCCCTGTGTTTCTCGTTCTGGTCGGGCTGATCGGCACGACGCTGATTGGCTCAACAACGGTCTCCGCGAAAGTCCTGGATCAGATTCTGGCCCCCTTCAACCAAATTGCCCTCTTCGTATCCTATGCGGCGGTTGCAGTGGGACTGCTCTGGGTTGGCTGGAATGCCTTTCGCCAGCGCCGATTGTCTCGTGGCGAAGACCAAGCTGTAGTCACGACTCAAGAAGAACGGCCAGTGGATCGCTGAGTTTCGCAGGCTGAACGTCCGCTATGGGGCGGAAGCTGACTCACGGAGGCGCCGGTTCGAAACCCGGCGCCAAAGTGGCGAATAGGTCAAACCTCCGTCTGCTCCGCCATTTCTAGAGCGTCGTCTACCTCAATCCCGAGGTATCGAACAGTGCTCTCCAGTTTCGTATGGCCTAGCAGCAGTTGAACTGCCCGCAGGTTCTTCGTTCTGCGATAGATCAGCGATGCTTTGGTTCTACGAAGTGTATGGGTTCCGTAAAGCGTGGAGTCGAGACCGATTGTAGTTACCCAAGCTTTCACTATGCGGGCGTACTGCCTCGTGGATATGTGCGCTGAATGTCGAACACGGCTGGGAAAAAGGAAATCGTCGTTGCGACGGCGAGCGGCAAAGATCCAAGCTTCAACTGCTGCTCTCGTCTGGGCGGTGATTTCGAACTGCACCGGGCGCTGAGTCTTCTGTTGCATGACGATTGCACGCGTCGATACATGATCACCGTGAGCGATGTCTCTGACGCGCAGCTTCGTTAAATCACAGGCTCGTAGCTTGCTGTCGATAGCGAGGTTGAACAGCGCCAGATCACGATCCTTGTTTGCGATTTCCAGCCGCACTCTGATAGCCCAAATGTCCCTGAGTCTCAGTGGTGCTTTCTGGCCGACCAGTTTGCCCTTGTTCCAAGGTTCGTGAGCTTTCGTTGTAGGTGTGGCCATGATTCGTCCTCCACATGAGTGAAGGAATAGGGTGCATCGCTCCCAGCTCCAGAGGCTCTACGACCAGACCCTATGGCCGGAGATGCTCTTAAAACACGCGTGTCGGATATTTCGCTTCAACCGCCGCTGACTCTCAGCGACTTCAGACTACTTTCAGATTCGCCGCTGATACTCCCCTCATCGAACGACCCCTGGGGGGATCACCATGACCCAGCAAGAATGGAGCGGCCTGTTTCCATTCCACTTTGGCTCTGTCATCGAGCGACAAGCCCGTCTGACCTTGCGCCGCGAGGGCGACTCCGACCGCGAGGAGCTTGAAACCTTCATCCACGAGCGTTTCGAGTCCATCCACCACGCTGACGTCCACCACTATCTGCCGGAGCTCATCGGGCTTCAGGACAGCCACGGGCGCTTGATCGCAGCCGCTGGCATTCGTCCGGCCAGTCACGGGTCGCTGTTTCTCGAGCACTACCTGGACGAGCCGCTGGAGGGTGTTGTGTCGCGGCTTGCAGGCCGTGCCGTCGGGCGTGAGCAGTTGGTCGAGGTAGGCAACCTTGCCGCCCTGAGTGCTGGCAGTGCGCGCGTGATCATCACCGCCGTGACCTGGCTGCTGGCTGCGCGCGACCTGCAGTGGGTCGCCTTTACCGGCGCCTCCACCCTGGTCAACAGCTTCCACCGATTGGGATTGGAGCCAACCGTGATCGCCGAAGCAGATCCGCGTCGCCTGAACGGCGAGCTGGCCAGCTGGGGCAGCTATTACGCGCAGCATCCTCTGGTCTACGCAGGAAACATCGGCTACGGCCATGACGAACTGGAGCGCGCGGGTGTGTACAAGCGCATGGGTTTCCCGATGCTGCTACAGGAGGCCGGCCATGCCGCATGAACTGAACGCCTTTCGTGAGGTGCTGCAGGCGCATGCCACGGATCATGCCTCGAAAGTGGCTGCACGCGGAATCACTAGCAACGTCACCTATGCGCAGCTTCTGGCTGAAGTTGAACGTCGCGAAGCATGGCTGCGAGAGCAACCCGATGGCCCGTTTGCCCTCGCACTGGAGAACGGCCCCGAAGCGCTCTTCTGGGATCTGGCCGCCCTCTTCGCTGAGCGCCCGTCCGTCATCCTCCCGCCCTTTTTCAGTGCCGCACAGCGTCTGCATTGTTTGATGCAGACCCAGGCGACACTGGCCGTTGCCAACGACTCCTTCGCAGAAGATCTGCGAGCAGCCGGTTTCACACCAGGCGAGCGCTTCTGGGAGCGGCCGGCCGTACTCGACGCCGGCTTACCGGCAGGCACTGCCAAGATCACCTACACCTCCGGTAGCACTGGGTCGCCCAAGGGCGTATGCCTAAGCGCCACGTCACTGCTGTACGTTGCACAGGAGCTCGAAGTAGCGAGCCGTCCAACCGAGCCCACGAAGTACCTCGCAGTACTTCCGCTGGCCGTCTTGCTGGAGAATCTTGGTATTTATGCAGCGCTGCTGGCGGGAGCCAGCATCACGCTCTATCCGCAAGCGCAGATGGGTATCGGTGGCGCCAGTCAGGTCGACTGGAAACGCTTCCTCGGCACCATTGCACTCAGCGGCGCCGAGAGCCTGATTCTGGTACCACAACTCCTGCTTGGCCTGGTCACCGCCATCGAGCGAGGCATGATGAAAGTCGGCCCCCTGCGTTTCGTCGCAGTAGGTGGTGCCAAAGTCGCGAGCAGCTTGCTGGAGCGCGCCGAAGCAGTGGGGCTTCCGGTCTTCGAAGGCTACGGGCTCTCCGAATGCGCCTCCGTGGTT